>JADBKO010000025.1 GCA_014896355.1 Bacillota bacterium | reverse complement strand
GCCCGGGGCACGTCTTTCTTCCCGCGTTGGTTGTGGTCGATACGGCGGAGTTAACCCGATTCTAGGCTAGATGAGAAGCATTGTCAACACACACGTCGGTGGCGCGCTGCCGCTGCAGCTCGGGCGCCTGTACACCTTGCCCGCTCCCGCCCGTCCATGATAGACTGGCACCGGCACCCGGGTATGTCCCGGGGCCTGCAGGCACGCAGATTGACGGGGATTGGCGGGGAAGGTGAAACGTATGGTTGCTGCGGCCATCGTCTCGGACCTGCCGCGCATTGCGGCCCAGATTGGGCCGTTCTCCATCCATTGGTATGGCCTTCTGGCGGACGCCGCCATCTTGACGGGCCTTTTTATGACGCTCCATTACGCCGCCCGTTTCGGCATCGACCCGGAAAACATCCTCCTCCTGGCGCCCATCCTGGTGGTGGCCATCGTGGTGGGGGCCCGGCTGGCCCACGTCCTGACCATGCCGGGCTACTATCTGGCGCACCCTGTCGAGATCCTGCGGATCTACGAAGGGGGCCTTGCGTCTCACGGCGCCATTGCCGCCAGCATGCTGGTAGGCATTTGGGCCGCCCGCTGGCTGCATTTCTCGTACTGGGCCGCCGCCGATGCCATTGCTCCGGCTCTTCCCATGGCCCACATCTTCATCCGGGTGGCCAACTTTATCAATGGCGAGAATTACGGACCGCCCACCCACCTGCCCTGGGGCGTCATCTTCCCGGGAGACAGTGTGCCGCGCCACCCCAGCCAGCTGTATGAAGCCCTCACCTCGGCGCTGATCCTGGCCCTGGCTGTCCGCTGGGCGCGGCGGCGGCGCTTCGAAGGGGAGCTTTTCTGGCGGGTGATGCTGGCTTTGTCCCTGGTACGCTTCCTGATCGATTTCATCCGCCGCAGCGGGCCCATGGTGGGACCGTTCGTGCTCAGCCAGCTGGCGGCCGGGCCCTTGGTGATTCTGGCGGCGCTCCTGCTCTGGCGGGGCTGGCGGCGGGCGACGCGGTCCAGCGCCGGCGCGGCCCGCTCCACCCGCTAGGGCTATGCGGCGTACCCTCAAGTTCTGTCCGTAATACGTGTTGGGGACTGAGTGGCCAACCCCGGCGGCCGAGGTCGATTTGCCGTTCTTGGGGGCGATTCATTGGACGCTGTCCGCAGTACGTGTTGTTCACCCTCGAGGCCCGCACCAACACGCACTACGGACAGCGCCCCAGAAGAGGCGGGGAGGATATCCTCCCCCCCTGGAGGGATGAAACAAAGACTAAACAAACAGATAGGCGATGAGGACCAGATACAGCAGGCCGCCCAGAAGCAGACCTGCTACGCTGAGGGTATTGGTGCGGCGCAGGTAGAGATAGTTCACACCCACGGAGGCCATGGCCAAGCCGGCGCTCAAAAGAGTGGGGCCTGTAAGCTCCCACGGCGTAAGGGCGACCCCCAGCGCCACGGGAAATGAGCTTTGAAACACCATGGCCCCGGAGATGTTCCCCATGGCCAGTGTGTCCTTACCCTTGCCGATCCAGATCACGCTGTTGAACTTCTCCGGCAGCTCGGTGGCGATGGGCGCGATGATCATAGCCAGCACCATGGGCGAGGCGCCCAGGGCTGCGGCCACCGCCACGGTATTGCTCACAAACAGATTGGCACCCCCGATGATGGCCGCCAAGGACACGACCAACTGGGCGCCGATGTAGCGGAAACGGGGCCTGCTCCCGAAGAGGCGGGCCACGTACAGGTCCTCCAGACTGCCTGAACCTGCGGAACGTTCGCTCAGGATCGCCCGGCTGTACACCACATACCCGGCCATCAGCCCCAGAGCCACCAAGTTGCGCACCCAAGCCACGTGTACCCAGGTCATGGAGATGGCCACGCCGTAGAAGACGAGGAAGAACAGCATGTCCATCCGCAGGGCCCGGGCGTTCACCTGCATGGTAGGCGGGCGGCGCTTGGCGCGGGAGAAAGCGATCACCGCCACCCCCGTGACGAAGAACGCTAGGGTGCCCAGCATGAAGGGCGCTCCGGCAATGGCTCCGATACCCACCTCGTGGGAGCTGGTTCCCGGGGTGAACAGAATGGCGATGATGGGGATCATGGTCTCAGGCATTGCCGTGCCTACGGCGGCCAGCAGGCTTCCTACCGCCGCCTCGCCCAACCGCAGGCGTCTGCCCAACCACTCCACCGAATTGGTAAAGAACTCTGCACCGAACAAGATGATGGCCAAGCTGAGAACCAGAAGAATGCCTGAGACCCATACTGGCATCCACGACAGCCCTCCGACGGAATGCCCTGGCGGAGCAGCCGCCAGGGCCCCTGCAGAATACGGAAAATGTCCGGGAAAGCGCGGCCGGGGCGGACGGCTAGAACAAGCCCGCGGCCACCGCCGTCTGCGCCATATGCAGCGCCGGCCCCGGGAACACCCCCAGCAACAGGATGCCCGCCAGGCCCAAAAGCAACGCCACGCGCGTACCCCAGCCGAACGTCAGGGGCGTGCTCTCCCGCGGCTCCGACACGTACATGACCCGGATGACCTGGAAGTAGTAATAGATGGAAATCACGCTGATGACCAGCCCCAGGCCGGCCGGCACCAGCAACCCCGCCTCCACGGCGGCGGCGAAAACCGTGAACTTGGCCATGAATCCGGCCAAAGGCGGCACCCCGGCCAGCGAGGCAAAAGCCGCCAGCATCACAAAGGAAAGGAACGGCGAGCGGCGCGCCAAGCCCGCCAGGTCCTGGATGTCGCTGCTGCCTGCCGCCTGGCTGTAGACGCTGACCACTGCGAAGGCGGCGATGGTGGAAACCGCATACAGCAGGGTGTAGTACATGACCGCCGCTGCGCCACTGCTGCCGCCGGCGGCCACCGCCAGCAGAATGTAGCCGGCATGGGCGATGCTGGAGTAGGCCAGCAGCCGCTTGATATTCGTCTGCGGCAAGGCCATCAGATTCCCTACGCCCATGGTGACGATGGCCAGCACCAACAGCACCGGAACCCACACGCCTCCGGCGGCGGCGAAGGAGCCCTCAAACAGCCGCAAGATCACCGCCAGGGTGGCGGCGCTGGAGCCGGTGGCCAGGAATGCCACCGTCGGCACAGGCGCTCCTTCGTACACATCCGGCGCCCACATGTGAAACGGCACCAGATAGACCTTCAGGCCCAGGCCCGCCAGGATAAAGAGCACGCCCACCCCTGCCAGCAGGGGCCACTGCCCGCTGCCAAAGGCTTTGGGAATGGCCTCCAGGTAGGTGCTGCCGGTCAGCCCGTAGATCAGGCTCATGCCGTAGAGCATCACCGCCGAGGCCAGGCTGCTCAGCAGCAGATACTTCAGGCCCGCCTCCGCCGGCCGCACCTCGCCCTTCTGGATGGCAATGAGGGCGTAAAAGCTGAGGCTGATGAGCTCCAGGGAGATATAGAGCGTGATGAAATCCAGAGCCGACGCCAAAAGCATCATGCCTGTAACGCCGAACAGCACCAGGGCCGTGAAATCCGACGGGCGTACGAAGTGACGCACCAGGAAATCCGGCGCGAACAACAGGGTCATGCCGGCGGCCAGCAGCACGACGATCTTGAAGAAGACGGCCAGATCATCCAGGCGGTAGCCGCCGAAGAAGGCGGTCAAGTTCCGCCCCTGCAGGTTCCAGGCTGCCAGCGCCGCTGCCACCGTGGCCAGCACGCCGACCCACGCCGCCGCGCGGCTGCGCTGCAGGGTTTCCCCTTTGGCCAGGAGGCCCACAGCCAGCACCAGAACGCCGACGCCACTGGTGATGATCTCAGGCCACAGAATCGCAAAGTTCATGGCTCCCCCATCCATTCAGCGGGCACCTCCCAGCCAGGCCAGCCAGCCGGCGCCAAAGGCCGTGGCTGCGGTGGCAGACTCCGGCAGGCGCGCCATGATGGGCGCCAGGCCGGTCTGAATCAGGTCCGTCAGCAGCGAGGGGTAAGCCCCGACCCCCACGATGAAGACGATGATGATGCTCAGGGCCACCCAGTCGCTCCAGCGGGCGTCGTGGAGCTTTTGGAACTTCTCCACCCGGATGGGGCCGAAGTACACCCGCTGCACAGCCTTCAGGATGTAGTAGGCCGTGATGACGATACAGAAGATGGCCAGAATGGCCAGGACCCGGAAGATCCCAAAAGAGCCCACGAACACCAGGAACTCCGACCAGAAGCTGGCCGTTCCCGGCAGGCCCACCGAGGCCAACCCGGCGATGACGAACGCCGTGGCGATCACCGGCAGCACCCGGGCCAAGCCCCCCATCTCCGCAATCTGCCGGGTGTGGGTGCGGTCGTAGGTCATGCCCACCAAGGCGAAGAGCAGGGCAGCCATGATGCCATGGGCGAACATCTGCAGCACGGCGCCGCTGAGCCCCGACAGGGTCAAGGCCGCGATGCCCAGCACCGCGTAGCCCATGTGGCTGATACTGGAGTTGGCAATCAGGTATTTCAGGTCTTTCTGCCCCATGGCCACAAAGGCGGCGTAGAGCACATTGATCACGGCCAGCACAGCCACCACCGGGGCCCAGTACACCGCTCCCTGCGGAAAGAGCGTCAGAGCCACGCGGAGGATGCCGTAAGCGCCCAGTTTCATGACGACGCCGGCCAGCATCATGGACCCGGCGCTGGGCGCAGCCACGTGGGCATCGGGCAGCCAGGAGTGCAGCGGCCACACCGGCACCTGCACCGCAAAGCCCAGGAACACCAAGGCGAACAGCCACAGCTGCTGCCCGTGGGTGAAGGGATGGTTCGCCAGCTGGATCAGGTCCATGCTGTGGATGCCCGCCACGAAGTAGAGGCTCAGAATGCCCAGTAGGGTGAAGGCGCTGCCCAGCACCAGGTAGAGGGCCAGCTTCATGGCCGCGTATTCTTTCTTGGTGCTGCCCCAGACGGAGATCAAGACAAACTTCGGCAACACGGCGAATTCAAAGAAGATGAACAGCAGAAGCAAGTCGAAGGAAGCGAACACCCCGCTGACGGCAAACATCAGCGCCAGCAAGGTGATGAAGAACTCCTTCACCCGTTCCTCAATGCCCCAGGAGACGAATACGCCGGTGAAACCGACGATCCCCGTCAGAAGCAGCATCACCACGCTGATGCCGTCGGCGCCCAAATGGTAGCTGACGCCGAAGCTGGGGAACCAGGGCACGTTCTCCACGAATTGGACGCCGCCGGCGGCCTGGTTGTAGGCGAACACGAGCCAGAGCGACAAGGCGAACGACACTCCCGCCGCCACGGCGGCCACCCAGCGGATCGCCTCTTTGCGTGCAGCCGGCAGGCAGGCAATGACCAGGGCCCCCGCCAGCGGCGCAAAGACGATGGTGCTCAGCACTGGAAAGCTCATCGTGCACCCCCCACAATGGCCGCCGTCAGCGCCGGCTCACGGTAGACCAGCACGGCCACCAGCACCAGGACGGCGATGAAGAAGATCAAGGCATAACGCTGCACCCAGCCGTTCTGAAACAGCCGCAGCAGCCCGCCGATCCCCATGAGGAGGGCGCCGATGCCGTTGGCGATGCCATTGACGATATTCGCATCGATCCAGGCCAACACCGCGGCACCCCCGTCCACGAAGTGGCGGATGAACCACAGGTAGAACTCATCTACGTAGTACTTGTGCTCCAGCACCGTGAATACCGGGCCCAGGATCTCCGCCAGCGGGTCAGCGGCCCGGCGCCGGCGCCCATAGAGAACCCAGGCCAGGAGCAGCCCCAGCAGCACAAAGAAGTTGGAGACGATGACCGTGGGCCAATCGAACCCGGCTGCGGCGTGGGCAGCCCGGGCTGCTTCGGCCGCAGCGCCGCCACCTGCTCCGGCGCCGCTGAAGAAGACGAAGGAGCCAAATCCGTGGCTCAGCCCCGGCCAGCCCCAGAACCCGGCCACGATGCTCAGGAACGCCAGGATCATGAGGGGGAGGGTGACCACCGCCGGCGACTCGTGCAGATGCTTGTCCGCCTCCGCCCGCGCCTGTGCAGACACTGCAGGTTCACCGGACGCACCCGCTCCCGGGGCCTCCACCTGCGCCGGCCGTGGGTTGCCGATGTCCGGCAGGGCCTCGTGCCCGCTGGGCGAGAACTCCGAACGGGGACCGAAGAACACCACGAAGACCAGGCGGAACATGTAGAACGCCGTCAGCAGAGCGGTGAAGGCGCCAATCCAATAGAGCCCCAGATGGCCGGACTCCTTCACGGCCACCAGGATCTCATCCTTGCTGAAGAATCCGGCGAAGGGAAAGAGGCCGGCGTTGGCCAACGCAGCCACGATCATGGTGATGGCGGTGATCTTCATGTAACGGTAGAGCCCGCCCATGCGCCAGATGTTCTGCTCGTGGAAATACATCAGGATGACGCTGCCGGCGCCCAAAAAGAGCAGGGCTTTGAAGAAGGCGTGGGTCATCAGGTGGAACACGCCGGCGGTGAATCCCCCGGCCCCCAGGGCCATCATCATGTATCCCAGCTGGCTGATGGTGGAATAGGCCACGATGCGCTTGATGTCGCTCTGGGCAATGGCGATGGTGGCGGCGAACAGCGCCGTGAAGCCGCCGATATAAGCCACCACCAGAAGGCTGGCGGCGCTGCTCACGAACAGCCCGTAGGTGCGGGCCACCAGGTACACGCCTGCTGCCACCATGGTGGCGGCATGGATCAGGGCGCTGACCGGGGTGGGGCCTTCCATGGCATCGGGCAGCCACACATGCAGCGGGAACTGGGCGGACTTGCCTGCGGCGCCGAAGAAAACCAGAAGGGCCGCCGCCGTCACCGCCGCAGCCGGCAGCCGGCCGTCTGCGACGCCCTGGGCCACTTCACCGAAATTGAACGTCCCCAGATGGCCGAACAGCAGCAGAATGGCCAGGAGAAACCCGAAATCCCCGAAGCGGGTGACCACGAAGGCCTTTTTGGCCGCCGCAGCCGCCGACGGCTTCTCATACCAGAACCCGATCAAGAGATAGGAGCAGAGTCCCACCAGTTCCCAGAACACGTACATCTCCAGGTAATTGTTGGCGACCACCAGGCCCAGCATGGAGAACGTGAACAGCCCCATGAAGGCAAAGTAGCGCGAGTATCCGGGGTCCTCTCCCATGTAGGCCGTGGAGTAAATCTGCACCAACAGGCTCACCAGGGTCACGACCACCAGCATTATGGCCGCCAGCGGGTCCAGAAGCACGCCCAGCTCCACGTGGACCGGCCCCAGCGACAGCCACTGCCAGGCGGATTCCCGTGCCCCCGGCCGCGCCAGCATGTCCAGAAGGATCGCCACGGACAGGACAAAGCTGGCGCCCACGGCCAAAATGGTGATCCAACCGCTCAGTTTGCGATGGGGCCGTGTCACCAGGCTGATGAGCAGAAAAGCCAGAAGGGGCAGGAACACGACCCACCAGGCTAAGTTCACCATACTGTTTCCGCCTTTCCTCCGTTCTGTGCCCGGCTATCCCCTCAGCCAGGTGAAATCTTGCAGATTGACGCTGTCCCGATGCCGGTTCAAGGTCAACACCAAAGCCAGGCCCACAGCCACCTCGGCGGCGGCCACCGTGATGGTGAAGATGACAAACAAGTGCCCCAGCAGAGCCTGCGGTGTGATGAACCGCGAGAACGCCACCAGATTGATGTTCACGGCGTTCAGCATCAGCTCGATGGACATCAGAACGGTGATCGCGTTGCGCTTGGTCAAAGCGCCGAAAAGCCCGATGGAAAACAACGTCAGGCTCAGCGCGAAATAATACGGCAGCGGCACCATCAGGACTTGCCCACCTCCCCCGGCTGCTCCCTGCGGCCTTGCCCGGGATGGTCCTCACGGGCGATGAGCACCGCACCCACCAAGGCCACCAGCAACAACACCGCGGCGATCTCAAACGGCAACGCCATTTGGCTCAGGAGCAATTGGCCCAGGGAAAGCGTCAGGTCCGTGCCTGCCGGCAGAGGCGGCGCCTGCGCCGGCTGGCCGGGCCACTGGCTCAACCCCAGGCCCAGCAGGGCCACCCACAGGCCCGCCGCTGTCAGCGCCCCCAGCGCCAGCTGGCCCGGGGAGACGAACCGGTTGGTTTCCGCCATATCTCCACGGCGCGTCAGCATAATGGCAAAGGCGATGATGACCGCCACAGCTCCGATGTAGATCAGCACCTGGATGACGCCCAGGAAATCCGCCTGCAGGCTGAAATAGATCCCGGCCACGCCCAGAAAGGCGAACGCCATGGAGACTGCGGCGTGGAAGACGTTGCGGAAGAACACCACGCCCAGGCCGCCTCCCACCACCAGGAAGGCCAGCCCGGCAAACACCAGAAGTGAACCCAGCTGGTCCGTGCTCATGCCTGTTCCCCCTCCCTATGCCCAGGCTGCGCGGCCTGGCCGCCAGCAGCGGGAGCCGCATGCGGCGGCTGCACCGGCTGCACGTTGCCTACCGGGCCCTGCGGCTTGGCGCCCGTGGCCGCCCGCAGCGGGTTTACCGCCGCATGGGCCCCGTGTTTGGCGGGGTCCGGAAGCTCGCCCTTATCGAATTCCACCCACAATGAGCTGCGGTCTGTGGCCACTAGCGCCACCTGATCCGTCATGGTGATGCAGTTGGTGGGACAGACCTCCACGCAATACCCGCAGAACAAGCAATACTGCAGGTCCATCTCGTATCCGGTCAAATGGAGCTTCTTATCCTCGCCCCGCTGCGCCTTGACCGTGATGACATTGTTCGGGCAGGCATTGGCGCATTGGCTGCAGGCGATGCAGCGGTCCCGGTCGAACCGGAACCCGCCGCGGAAGCCCGGCGCGAACTTCAGCTTCTCGAAGGGGTAGCGCACGGTGATGGGGCGCCGGAACATGTTCCGGAACGTCACCCGCAAACCGCGCAGAGCCCCTCTTCCATAAGCCATTCTTTTCACCCACCAATCACGCGTACGATGGCCATCTCTCCCACACTGATGAACACGTTGAGGAGGGCCAGCGGCACCAGAACCTTCCAGGTAAGAGACATCACCTGGTCGATGCGGAGGCGCAGCCAGGTGGAACGAATCCAGTACATGACGAACACCACCAACAGGGTCTTCACCATGAACCAGATGAAAGGCCACAGCCAGGGCAGGAACGGCAACACCGGGCCGTGCCAGCCGCCCAGGAACAAGGTGGTGATCATGGCGGAGATGGCAAAGGAGTTCGCAAACTCCGCCAAGTAGAAGAGGGCAAAGCGCATGCCGCTGTATTCGGTGTTAAACCCGGAGACCAGCTCGGATTCCCCTTCCGGCAGGTCGAAGGGGGTCTGGTTCGTCTCCGCCAGCCCACAGAGAAAGTAGATCAGAAATCCCAGAGGCTGCAGCAGGATGAACCAGACATGGCGCTGGGCCCCGACGATTCCGCCGGTGCTCAGCGTCCCTGCTAGCATGGCCACGCCCAGAAGCGACAGCACCATGGGGACCTCGTAGCTGACGATCTGGGCCACCGACCGCATGCCGCCCACCAGGGAATACTTGTTGTTGCTGCCCCAGCCGGCCATCATGATGCCGAAAGCCGTCAGGGAGCCGAAGGCCACAAAAAAGAGCAGCCCCACGTTGACATTGTTGATGATCCAGGTGGGGGCCAGCGGCAGCACCATATACAGCATCCCGGTGGAGAAAAAGACCACAAACGGCGCCAGCATGAATATGGGGCGGTCCGCCGCCGCCGGAATGATGTCCTCTTTCGTCAGAATCTTGATGGCGTCCGCCACGGTCTGGAACAGCCCCAGCGGCCCGGTCACGTTGGGACCCATGCGCAACTGCATGTGCCCCATTTCTTTGCGCAGCATGTAGATCAGCCACAAGACCACCACGGAGATGAACACCATCATGAGCAGCCCGGCGCCCACGCGGTAGAGGATCCCCGCCAGCCAATCCGGGACACCCAGGCCGGTCATCCACCCCACAATGGCCTGATAGGCCCCTAATCCTTGGTGTGCTCCCACGCCTGTACTCCCTCCCTACGCCAAGGGACGCGGCCCTCAGCGGTCCACCTCGCCCAGGACGATGTCGACTCCGGCGAAGATGGCGATGAAGTCTGCGATCTTCCAGCCGCGCACCATTTCCGGCAGCGCCTGCAGATTGATGAAGCTGGGCGGGCGCCAGCGGAACCGGTACGGCTTGGTGCCGCCGTCGCTCACCACATAGCACCCCAGATCTCCCTTGGGCGACTCGATGTGGGCATAGGCCTCGCCCGCCGGCGGCTTCAGAAGCCGGGATACTTTCGCCTGGATGGGCCCGGGGCCCAGTTCCTCCAGGGCCTTCACTGCCTGCTCCACGATGCGCACGCTCTGCTGCATTTCCAGAATGCGCAGATAGTACCGGTCGAAAGAGTCCGAGTTCTGGCCCAGCGGCACCTCGAAATCAAAGCGGCTGTAAAGGGAGTACGGATCCGCCTTGCGCACATCATAGTTCACGCCGGCGGCCCGCAACATGGGCCCGGTGATGGAATACGCCAGCGCCGTCTCCCTGGAAAGGTACCCCACGCCCTTGGTCCGGGCCTGGAAGATCTCGTTTCCGGTCAGGACGTTGTTGTACTCCTGGATATGATCGGGCATGGCCTTGAGCAATTCCTTCAGCTTGGGCAAAAAGCCTTCCGGCAGGTCGCGGGCCACGCCGCCGATGCGCAGATAGCTGGTCGTCAGCCGGGCGCCGCAGGCCATCTCGAAGAGGTCGTAGATCGCCTCCCGCTCACGGAAGCAATACAGGAACGGCGTGTAAGCGCCCAAATCGAGCCCGAAGCTGCCCACGAACATCAGATGGCTCTGGATACGGTTCAGCTCCGCCATGATGACCCGGATCAACTCGGCCCGTTCCGGCACCTCGATGCCGGCCAGTTTCTCCACGGCCATGACATACGCCTGATTGTTGTTCATGGCGGAAATGTAATCCAGCCGGTCCGTATAGGGGATGACCTGGGCCCAGGTGCGGGCTTCCGCCAGTTTCTCCACGCCGCGGTGTAGATAGCCCACCACAGGACGCACGTTGACGATGGTCTCGCCGTCCAGCTCGACAACGGCCCGGAAGACGCCGTGCATGGAGGGATGCTGCGGCCCCATGTTCAGGATCATGGTGCGCGGAGCCCCCTCCGCGTGGGACCCTGCTTCCACCAACTTCAGCCTGGGCTCCAACTCCGGTTCCAGGGACAGGGATTCCCGGGTGCTCATCGTGGCTCACCTCCCGGGGCAAACTGATCATATTGATCGAAATCCTTGCGCAGCGGGTGGCCCTGGAACTCGTCCCACATCAGAATCCGGGTCAGATTGGGGTGGCCCACAAACACCACCCCGAACAGGTCGTAGACCTCCCGCTCCAGCCAGTTGGCTGCAGGCCAAATAGGTGTCGCCGAAGCCACCTGCGGTTTTGCCCGGTCCAGGCGGGTCTTGACCACCATCATGTCGCCGCGGTCCAGGTTCATCAGGCGGTACAGGACCATGATCTGGTTGTCCTTCGGGTAGTCCACCGCCGTCAGGTCATGCAGCTGATGGTAGTCAAAGGCCGGGTCCTGGCGCACCAGGGAAAGGACCTCCGGCACCTGCGCCGGCGGCACCGTGGCCTCCAGGACCCCCTCGGAGGTGATGGCGGTGGTGATTTCGGCGCCGAAGCGTTCCGCCAGGGCTGCAGCTTTTTTCTCGGCATCTTGCGTCTTCATGCCCGTTTTTTCACCACCGAATCCCGCTCGATTTTCGCGCGCAGGCGCAGAAAGCCCTCGATCAGCGCTTCCGGCCGCGGCGGGCAGCCGGCCACATACACATCCACGGGGATGATGCGGTCCACACCCATCATGACGCTGTATGAATCGCGAAACGGCCCACCGCTGATGGCGCAGGCTCCCATGGCCACCACATATTTGGGCTCGGCCATCTGCTCATAAAGGCGCCGCACGATGGGCGCCATCTTGCGGGTGACGGTGCCGGCCACGATCATGACGTCGGCCTGGCGCGGCGAAGAGCGGAAAAACACGCCCAGGCGGTCGAAATCGTAGCGCGCCATGCTGCTGCCCATCATTTCAATGGCGCAGCACGCCAACCCAAAGGTGAACGGCCAAAGGGAGCTCTTGCGGGCCCAATTGAAGATGGCGTCCACCGGCGCCACCAGGACGTTGCGCTTGACCTCTTCCTCCCAGAAGCGCTCATCGGCTTTCCGGATTTGCTCCTGGGCATAATACACCGGGCCGGAAGATCCATCGGCCGGTGTGTGCTGGCCGCCTACTTCCATTCCAGGGCTCCTTCCTTCCAGGCATAGCCCCATCCCACCAGAAGGATCAGAATGAACAGGATGGCTTCAACGAAGGCAAACGTTCCCAGCTGGTGCAGGGCCACAGCCCAGGGATAAAGAAATGCCGCCTCTACATCGAAAACAACGAAAACCAGGGCGTACAGATAATAGCTCATGCGGAAGCGGACCCAGGTCTCCCCTGTCGTAGGGATCCCAGACTCGTACGTCGACCGCTTGAGCGCCGTCTGGCGCGGTTTTGGCCGCAGCAGCCAGGCCGCCCCCATGGCCAGCGCCGTGAAGCCGACCACCACCAGCGGATACACGGCCAGGCCCGTCAGATCCGGTTGCACGCAACCCCACCTCCAGGTCTTATATGTGCTCACAAGCACGAACTGCTTGCCCAAGGAGATCTACATCCCACACAGGCTTGTACGGCTGGATCGCGAACGGCGCCGCGCCGGACCGGACATGTAGAAGCGCTACTGCTCATGCAGTAGCGCGCCGCGGCATCCACCGGAAGAAAACCGCCCACTCCAGGCTGCTGTCATGACCCCTGCATCCGCGGCGCTGCCGGCCTTTCCGCCTGCCTGGCTGCAGGTGCCCGCCAGGACCCGGGAGCCACCCGGGCCTCGGCCTCCTGAAACACTCTGCATTGCCCACCGCAGGCCGGCTCTGGCTTCTGGGCGGGTGCAGCCAGCGGCTCCTTCCCGCCAGACGTCTAAGCTCACCAAAACTAAATTCCGTGCCGGCCGGCAAAATCCTTCTTGTCCAGCCTCTGCGCCGCAAAAAGGCAAGGCCGGCAGAAAGCCCGTGGAAAAGAAAAAGCACCCTCCCTGCGGAAGGTGCTTTGGCGACCCGGAACGGACTTGAACCGTCGACCTCCTGCGTGACAGGCAGGCGTTCTAACCAGCTGAACTACCGGGCCACATTCGGCTGCTCGTGTGGGGCTCGCCGGAAGGGGTGGTGGTCGCAGCTGGACTCGAACCAGCGACCTCTACGATGTGAGCGTAGCGCTCTAACCAACTGAGCTATGCGACCGGGGCGATTCACACATTCTATTATAGCTGCCTCTGGGCGATCTGGCAAGACCAGAAACACTGCAGAAGCGCGGGATTGACGTGGCACCCCCAACCGGATTCGAACCGGTGCCGCCGCCGTGAAAGGGCGGTGTCCTAGGCCACTAGACGATGGGGGCAGATCTGGTGAGCCATCCGGGACTCGAACCCGGGACACCCGGATTAAAAGTCCGGTGCTCTACCACCTGAGCTAATGGCCCATCACCAGGGTTTAATCATACCGCATGGAACCACCCCTGTCAACCTGAAGAACGAAGGCCGCGGGAATCCGGGCCTGCGGGATTCAAGCCTGCAGCCTCCAAGCCTGTTCCTGCGCCTGCGCCTTGGCGTCCGCTATGCGCTGCGCCGCCTGCCAGAGGTCTGTCCGCACCAAAGTCTGGCTGCGCTCCGGACCCACCGACACGCTGACCACCGGCAAACCCACCACAGCAGAAATCCGCTCCACATAGCCGCGGACCGCCGCCGGCAGCTGGCCGTAGGCCGTCACTTGCAGGCCGTCCTCCGTCCACCCTGGCAGCTCCTCGTAGACGGGTTCACATTCTGCCAACTTATCCAAACTGGCCGGAAATGCCGGCAACAATTCCCCGCGCCGGCGATAGCCCGTACAGATCTTCACCGTATCCAGGCCGGCCAAAACGTCCAGATGCATCAGAGCCAGGCCGTGCATGCCGTTCACCTGCGCCGCATGCCGGACCACCATGGCGTCGAACCAGCCGCAGCGCCGCGGCCGCCCTGTGGTGGTGCCGTACTCGTGCCCCCGCTCCCGCATGCGGTCCCCGATGGAATTCTTCAGCTCCGTGGGGAACGGCCCCTCGCCCACCCGGGTGGTGTAAGCCTTGGCCACACCCACCACGGCGTCCAGATCGGTGGGGCCGATGCCGCTGCCGCTGGCTGCCCCGCCGGCCGTGGGCGTAGAGGACGTCACAAAAGGATACGTGCCGTGATCGATGTCCAGCAGCGCGCCGTTGGCCCCTTCCAGCAGCACCCGCTGGCCGGAACGCAAAGCCTGCCGCAGCAACGCGCCGGTATCGGTTACGTACGGCTTCAGCCGCCGGCCATAGTCCGCAAAACGGCGCCAGACTTCCTCCACGTCCAGCGGCTTGTGGCCATAGACCTGGCTCAGCTCGGCGTTTTTGAGGGGCATGACCAGATCCAGGCATTTGCGCAGCAGGCCGGCGTCTGTCAGGTCTCCCATGCGGATACCCGTGCGCTGGGCCTTGTCTACGTAGCAAGGGCCAATACCGCGGCCGGTGGTACCGATGCGCTCCGCCGCCGGACGGCGTTCTTCTTCCAGCTGATCCATCAAAATGTGGTAAGGCATGACCACGTGGGCACGGTCGCTGATGCGCAGGCCAGAAAGGTCTACGCCCTGGGCTGCCAGGGTTTCCATCTCTTGCAGCAAAAACGCCGGGTCCACCACCACGCCGTTGCCGATCACCGCCGTCACGCCGGGCCGCAGAATGCCAGCCGGCACCAGGTGCAGCTTATAGGTCTGCCCGCCCGCCACCACCGTGTGGCCGGCGTTGCTGCCCCCCTGGTAGCGGGCCACCACCTGGGCGCTTTCGGCCCACAAATCGGTGATCTTCCCTTTGCCCTCGTCGCCCCACTGAGCCCCCACGATGACCAGAGACGGCATGGAACGTCTCTCCTCTCGCAATCTGACCGGTACTGCCTGGCGCAAACAAGCCCAGCTTAGCAAAAGCCGGGGGGAGCGTCAAGCCAGGCGAAAACCTGTGTGCTGCCGGACTGGGATATTGTCACCCTGTAGGCGGACAAGGTCACGACAAACAAGAGCCCCCGCTGGGGAACGGCACAGCGGGGGCAGCAAGGGGATCAAGGGCCGGAGATTCTCCGGGACTCAGTGCAGCAGTGCCCTCAGTTCCTCAGGGCTGGACACGTCCAGCAGAGCCTCGCCGATTTCACCCAGCCTCTCCTTCGGCAACGCCCGCAGTTCGTCCTCCAGACCCTGGGGTACGGCGCCGAACCGCTTCCGGATCTGTCTGAGCATCAGCTCCACCTGGCCCTGCACCAAGCCTTCAGCAAGACCTTCAACACGGCCTTCAACACGGCCTTCAGCACGGCCTTTCTCGTGCCAGGAAGTGGTGAACTCCATGAGTGTTGCCGCCTCCTTCGGCTCCAATGTGGCTAAACCGGCTTGGAAGTCTTCCTCTTCCGCCCGGTTGAGCGGAAGATACGTCTCCACGAACGCCATGATCAACCCGGATCGCGCTGGGTCCAGACGCATTCGAGCCAGCATCCGCACAATCTCCAGCTTGACCTGCGCCCGCTCCCCGGGACGAAAACCCATCTTCGCCATCAGGGCCGCCACCGCCGCATTATCCTTGTGCAGATAGTCCCGCCAGTACAGGCGCCGCAGCTGCAGCTTGTAGAACCGGAAATGCAGCACATCCAGAAACCGGAACTTCATCTCGAAGGTGTCCGGCTCTTCCCGGGACCCGTCGTGGCTAAACACGGCGATGGGCAGGATCCTGCGCCTGAGACTATGATACAGGCGATTGAAGTAGATGTACATACGCTCCCCGAATTCCTGGTCCACCTGGGCCTGGTTCTCGACGTGAACCAGGATCAGGCCCTCCTCCCCCTTCAGCCGGACCTCGGCCAAGATGTCCACGGAGCGCTTCCCGCCCTTCGCCAAGTCGGTGACTTCCTGTTGAAGAAAGCGGATCTCCGACAGATCCAACGCCTGGTATGCTTCCGGGAAAAAGGCCGCCAGGAAATCCGCAAAGAAGGTACGCAAAAGCTCCTTGAACAGCTGGTCGTGGTCAATCCGCCCGCTGGCCACCGGCCACCCCTCCCGCCTGCTCTTACGGCCGTGTGTGAATCATGGTATGCTATGTTTATTCGCCGTCAATGACATTGTACACGAAAATATGTTCGATGTCAAAGGGGATAGGGGGTTCAGGTGCAGGCGGGCAAGGCCCAGAGCACCAAGCAGATGGTGACGCCTGAAACCGCCCGTCCATTCTGAGACCTGCTGTGGGCCTGCTGTGATGCAACGCATGGCCCAGCTGCTCCAGCTCGCGCTGAGGCAACGAAGCACCCCAGCCGAACCGTGGAGGTCTGTCCGTAAAGTGTGTTGGTCGCCCGGCTGGCCTGCCCCCTGCGGGCGCTCCCGCCACCGGTCAGAGCTGGCAGAACTGGCCCTGCCGCCACCAACACGCAATGCGGACGCTTCCCATGGGCCAGCACGAGGATCCATCTGCTTCGCCCACGGACCGATGACGCCGGCAACAAGGCAGGAAAAGCGAAGGCCGGCACGGAAACCGCCTAGGACGGCGGCGGCCATCCCCCCGCAGGAAGGGCCTGGCTAAGACCGGCGCCCGCCGCCACTACCGGAGGAAATCCCCATGAACGAAACCCTGGCTCAGATCAAGCAACGAAAGTCGGTCCGGGTCTTTGAAGACCGGCCCATCGCTCCCGGGGTCAAACAGGAGATCATCGGCGCGGCGCTGGAGCCTCCGCCCTGGAGATGAACTGGTCGGCGGCCCAGTATCTGAAGAAGTTTGCGGGCACGGATGAGCCCCGCGGATGAACCTTTTTGTCTTCCGGCGGTACTTACGGATGAAACGGGCCGGGTGGCGGCGGGCGGACCCTAGGCGGGTAAACGCCGGCGGGCGGTCCGTGGGGCGGCCCGCTGGGCGGCCTGCCGGGCGCAAGGCGGGGACGGAGGCGGGGAGGGATGGCGGCCATGGACGCCGCGGAGCGGAAGCTGATGGCGCGGGTGGCCGCGGGCGACGAAGATGCCTTCGCCGGCCTTTACGATGCCTACGCCGGCCGGATCTACCGCTACGCTTTGGTCCGCACGGGCCGCCGTGACCTCGCCGAGGAGGCCGTGCAAGAGACGCTTCTGGCAGCGTGGCGCGGGGCCAGCAGCTGGCGCGGAGAGTCTGCGCTCTCCACTTGGCTGTTCGGTATCTGCCACCGCTGCCTGGGTCACCTGCTGCGCAAGCTGGAGCCGCCTCCCCTTGGACCGGCCCCCGCAGTTGGCGCCCAGGCGGACCAGCGGGACGGCGTCCACGAATGCGGCGATGATCCTTGGCCCAACCAGGACCGCTCCCTGACTCTGCGCCGCGCCTTGGCGGCCATGGATGAGGGACTGCGGGAGACGCTCTTCCTCGTGTACTACCTGGATCTGAGCGTCACGGAGGCAGCGCAGGTGATGGCTGTTCCGGTCGGAACGGTGAAAAGCCGGCTGCACACGGCCCGGCGCCGGCTGGCCGCGATGCTCCAGGACGGGGGTGCTGAACATGCACACTGACGACGGCAAGCGCATGAGGTGGGCCAAGCGCGTCCGGGCCCGGGCTGCCGGGGATGCGCGGGGTGCCCGGGCTGCCCGGGGTGCTCAGGAAGCTCGGGCTGCTCAGGATGCCCGGGACTCCCGGGGCACCCACCGCGCCCGGCACGCCCAGGACGCCTTGCGCGCGCAGATTGCGGAGGCTGTGGATTCACTGCCCGGACCCCCACCGGTCCTGCGGCAGCATGTGCTGGAAGTCTTCCGGCACGAGGCGGCCGCCAACCCCGGCTCCGCTGCCCACGCCGGCTCTGCTGCGCATGCCGGCTCCGCCGTCTACCCCGGGCCCGCGGCGGCGGATGCCGCCTGGCGTACGGTCCGCTGGGCCATGGCCCTCCCATTGCGCGCCCTCCCGTCACCGGCGGAGGAGATCATCGCCAGCTGCCTTGGACTGGACGGCAAGCCCTTTACCCTTGCGCAGGCCCTCCCCTGGCCGCGCCCGCTCCTCCGGGCAGCCGGCCTCGTTCAGGCGCTGGTGCTCAGGACCTAGTCCAACGAGCCAACGAAAAGGAGATGGGACCCATGACAGAGACAAAACGCGCATCCTGGAACAGCGACGATGGGAAGGACATCCGGGCGGTGAGCGAAGAACTGCCCAAAATCCTGGATACCGTGGTGGAGAAGGTCCCGGCCCTGATCCGTGGCCTAGTAGAGGCGGCGTTCTCCGAAAGCACCGGGCGCGAACTCGGCAAGTCTGTGGCCGCTTTTTACGCAACCCTGAAGCAGCAAGGGCTCCCCGACGACATGGTCAACCAGATGACGCGCGACTACCTCCAGGCGCAGTCGGCCCTGCTGGTCAACGCATCCAAAAGCTTCTCTACGGGGCGCGGCCCCGGCTCGGAGGATGAGGAATGAGGGCCGTGGCGAAAGTTCTCGCCTCCGTGCTGTGGCGGGTGCCCCGGTTTTGTGGGATGGCAGTGAGCGCCTGGTTCTCTCTTCGACGGGCGCGGCGCAGGGCTACGAACGCGTTCCACCAGGCCTTGCTGGCCAACGGTGTGCCGGAAGCGCTGGCTCGGGATTTGCAGGCGGAGTACCCGGAGGTCCCGGTCGGCGAGATTGTCCGGCCACGCCAATGGCGCTGAGGCGGGGCGGAGAAGCAGCGGAGACGCAGGCGAGCGGGGCTAAGGCCTGCCCCCCTCTCCCGCCCCGCACCCCCGCAGAACCGTCGGGGTCTGATCTGAAAATGCCTAGGCCGCCGGACTCTTAGGCACTAGGGTAACTTCATATCCGAGACCTTCCAAGCGACGGATCGCCTGACGTTCAAGGTACTCGCGGTTGCGGCGATCGAAGTAGTCCTGCCCGAGTTCGTTGTACGCCACTCCGTCGTGGAGCACATGGTAGACGATCGTGATCAGGGAGTGAGCCACCGCCACTGTGGCCTTCTTGCTCTTGAGCCGTTTGGAAAGATGACGGAACTGGGCCCCCAAGTACGTAGCTGTATGGCTTGCCGCCCAAGCGGCCTCGACCATGGCCTGCTTGAGATGCTGGTTTCCCTGGCGAGAACGGGCTCCCAGGCGTTTCCCCGCGCTCTCCCGGTTTCCCGGGCATAAGCCTGCCCAGGAGGCCAAGTGCCGGTCGGACGGGAAATGGCTGGCATCCGGCCCGACTTCCACGACGATCACTTCGGCCACGCGCCGTCCCACACCCGGGATCGTCATGAGTCTGGCGACGGCGTCTTCAAAAGGGTCGAGGCGACTCCGAATCTCCGTCTCCACCTCTTCGATCACGGTCTCCAGGTCAGAGACGTGAAGGAGTTGCGTTCTCAACATGAACCGCTGGTGAGGCTGTACCAAACCTTTCAAGGCCTCCGCAAGATCCTCCCTCTTGTTCCGCAGTCGCCCCTTAGCAAGCTGGGCCAGCACTTCGGGATCTTCCACACCATTGGCCAACTGCTCCAGCATAGCTCGGCCGCTAACGCCCAGGACATTGGAAGCCACCGACCCCAGTTTAATGTTGGCACCCTCCAGCGTCTTTTGGATCCGGTTCACCTCCCGAGATCTCTCTTCGATGAGACTTTTCCTGTAGCGCACGAGCTCCCGGAGTTCCCGTTGGGGTCTTTGGGGGACATAACTCCTTGGGAGAAGCCCGTGCCGGTGAAGGTCGCAGATCCACTCCGCGTCCTTCACGTCCGTCTTCCGCCCCGGTACGGCCTTGATGTGCTGGGGATTAACCAGCACGACTTCGAAGCTTCCCTCAAGCACGTTCCAAATGGGCTTCCAGTACGGACCGGTGCTCTCCATCGCCACATCGCGGACTTCTTTCTGCGCTAACCAGTCTGACAAGGCTAGAATCTCATCGGTGGTGGTTCCAAATGTCCGCGCCTCGCTCCCCTCCGGCACATGGACATGAGCTACCACTGACTTCTTGTGCACATCGATTCCTGCACAGTGGGAGTGAATGACGTCCATGGAATCCACCCTTTCCACGCTCGTTGGGCCACGCTCCAGTTCGATCACTCGGATTCTGATCTGCGTGTTCACCTTACGGTGGCAACAATACGTGGTGCCCTGGGCGCGCCAAGCCAAACTGTCCGTCGGGCTCTCTCGCACCATAGAGTCCCGGCCTTCCTCAAGAGCGCAAAAGGGAGCTTCGACACCTGCACCGCATTTTCATGCTACGTGGTGCCCCGAACAGGGGCATGGAGAACTGTCCGAAAATGACTTTCGTCTGGATGCGGGGGTGTCTTTCTTGTTCGGACGAGATGAGCAGGCAAAGATCGGAAGCGTGCCGCCACAGCAACGCCAGGAGATCCTGGCCGGCCTGAACCTCGACCTCTCATGGGAGTATGCCGCGATGATTCAGTACATCCAGCATGCGGCGGTTCTCACGGGACCAGAGTACACGCAAGTAATCGAGGAGGAACTGGAGCATGCCCGGGATGAGCACGAGCACGCGGTCATCCTGGCCGACCTCATCAACTACCTTGGCGGCACGCCGACCGTGGGGGTGGCGGAGAGGCTGACCTCGGAGGACAACGTGGAAATGCTGCGGCAGGATCTGCAGGCGGAATACGACGCGATTGCCCGCTATCTCGAACGCATCGCGCAGCTGGAGTCGGCCGGCCAGTATGACTCTGCGCAGAAGATCAGAAACATCGTCCTCGTTGAACAGAACCACGCGATCAACCTGGAAAAGGCCCTGGGAATACGGAGAAAATCCGTGGCAGCGAGGATGTGAGCGGGCGTCGGGGTGTTCTGCTGCGTGCCGCCATGCAGCAGCCAGAGAATACGACATCCGCGCTTCATGGTGGTGGCTGCACCCGTCAGGGCATGGTATGATAGGAGTCACAGGGCGCCGGTGCCCCGGACGCCGGGCCCTGCAGAGCGCAGCGGGCTTGCGGGAGGCTGGACCCCTGTAGCACCGCCAAAAGGCCAAAAAGAGGCCAAAAAATGAGTGTCCACCGGACCATGCCCAGGAGGTGAACCCATCGTGGAGATCCGGGAGCCGCCTGCTACCTACAGCGCTTACCGCCTGTTACCCGAGGGTGCGCCGCGTTACCAGATCGTGGGGGGGGTGCCGCATCTGACCCCGTCGCCAGGAAGGGTCCACCAGAAAGTCAGCGCCACTTTGTTCCAGAAGCTGCTCGCCCACGTTTCCTCCCGTGACCTGGGCGAGGTTTATTACGCACCGTTTGATGTGGTGCTGTCCGAATCGGACGTGGTTCAACCGGACATTCTGTTCGTGGCCAAGGAGCGCTTGCAGATCATCCGGGACGGCGGGGTTTTCGGCGCTCCCGACCTGGTGGTGGAGATCCTGTCTCCTCACAGCGCCCGGCTGGATCTGGTGCAGAAGCTGTCCCTGTACGCGCGCCACGGCGTGCGGGAGTACTGGATCATCGACCCCGCAAACCGCAGCGTGGACCTTTGGACCAGCCAAAGCGAAGCCCTGGACGTCCGCTGCGTCCTGGCCCATGATGGCGCTCTGCAAAGCAGCGTTCTGGCTGGACTTGTCATACCTTTGGGCGAGATCTTCAGTTTCTAAATTGTGTCTTTACTGTGCGGACCTAGTGAACGCACGTGCGGCCCGCCGTTCAAAACAAGATGTGCACAGGCAGACCCAAGCCGGCTGCGGCCTCAGCGGCACTCTCCCTGAGCCGGTCCAGATAGGCTTGGGGTGAAGCAACGTAGCCTCGCAGCGACCGCGCCGCTTCGGGCGGAGCGATTCGAAGGAAACGGCCCACAGAGGCAGGATACGGATTAAAGCGATCCACCACAGCCCGAGCGGCGCCCCCGGCTCATACAAGCGGCTGACGGCATCGTCCACCGCCGTGACGGTCATCCCCACTTCGAGGCCTGGGAGGTCCTGGAGGACGTCCAGGTCCTGCAGGATCAGGTCGGACTTGGTCAGGATGGAGATCTTGAGCCAGGCGTCTGAACGCCAGAGCTGCCCGCACGCAGCAGCCGCGAAGACCTCCAGGCAGGCCCGTGTGAGCCGGTAAGTGCGCTCCAGTGGCTGATAGGCATCGGTGACGCTGGAGAGCATAACCTCCACGGGCCGGGCCGTCCGCCATTCCGGGAGCACCTCCCCGGCCCAAAACCAGCGCATTGTGGAAGCGAAGGGTGTACGGGCCTACAAAAGCTTTTGCAGCTCGCCGTCCACCAGGCGCATGAGCCCGCCGATGGTCGGGCGGTCAAAGGCCAGGCGCGCTCCGGCCGCCTCGAACAGCTCGGGCAGCGGCCGGGTGTTTCCCAGCGCCAGGGCGCGGCGGTAGGCGGCCACGGCGCCGGCCGCATCGTGCAACGAGTTGCGCCACACCTGCAGGGCCCCCAGCTGGGCCAGCCCGTACTCCACGTAATAGAATGGCGTCTCGAAAATATGCCCTTTGCGATGCCAGCCGCTGACCTTCTCGTCCTCCAACCCGCTCCAGTCGGTCCAGGACATGAAGCGGTCCCACAGCGCGCCCCACTGGCGGTCCAGGTCTGCGGCAGTCACATCCTCGGGCGCCTGGGTATAGACCCAGTGCTGGAAAGCGTCCACCACGGCCATGTACGGCAGGAAGGTGATGACCCCCAACAGGTGCTCGGCGCGGGCGCGGCGGGCATCCTGCTCGGAATAAAAGCCACCCCGGCTGCGCTCCAGATACGCTGCGCCCAGAAGCTCCATTCCCATGGAGGCCACCTCCGCGAACTCGAAGTTCACGGCCTCAGCCCCCATTCTGTTCCAGATGAGCGGCTGGCGGCAGGATTCGATAAAGTGAAACGCATGGCCGCTTTCATGCAGCAGCGTATTTACGTCGTCCTGAATACCCACACAGTTGGCGAAGATGTACGGCGTGCGCGTCAGATGGAAGCCGCCGCAGTACCCGCCGGGAGCCTTGTGGGGCCGCGATGCCAGGTCCAGATTGCCATTCCGCATGCGGGCGAAGTAGGCGCCCAGTTCGGGATCCAGGTGGTTGAAGATCCGCTGCACACCCTCGATGAGCTCCTCCACCTGGCTGAACGGGTGCAGCGCCGGACGCCCCAGCGGGTCCGCCTCCGTATCCCAGGGCCGCAGGCGCTCCACCCCCAGCAGGCGCTGGCGCCAGGCGGCGTACTTGCGCGCCAGCGGCACCACCTCCTGCTCGATGGCTTCGTGAAAGCGCAGGCAGTCCTCCGGCGTGTAGCAGAAACGTGACAGCTCGCGCCACCGGTAAGCCCGAAAGTCCGGTAACCCGGCATTGCGGGCCATTTGGCGGCGCACCTTCAGCATCTGCAAGTAAAGATCGTCCAAGGCGGAGCGATCCTGCAACCAGCGCACCTGCACGCTCCGCCACGCCTCCTCGCGCACGGCGCGCTCCGGGCTGTACAACCGCTGGTTGGCCTGCTGCAGGGTCATCTCCTGGCCGTCCAGGGTGACGGACATGGCCCCGACGATCTTGTTGTATTCGTTTTCCATGCCAGCCAGCTCGGCCTGCAGGGGGACGTTCTCCTCCCGGAACAGCGCAGCCTGGTTCTGCTGGCGCCGGTAGAATTCGCGGATGTTTGCGGGCGGTTGGTAATTCTTCAAAGCCAGGAGCTTGCGGCGCAGCCCCTGCTCGGCCACGGTGATCTTCGGCTGGATGTCCTGCATGAAGTGCAAGTAGCGGGCCTCGATCTCTGGGTCAGCCGTGTTTTCGGTGACCGCGCGGTAGGATGCGAAAATCGCATCCTCCAGGATGGCACGCAGATCGCTCCACTCCTGCAACCACTCCCCCACATTGTCCGGCGTCAGGTTCCGGGCCTGCAGGGCGTCGAAACGAGGTTGCACGGTACTCCAATCGGCGGGATCCAGGCCGGCCGGGGCAGCGGAGCCCGGGTGCGCGGCTCGGCCGGGCTGCCCGTCAGCGCCGGGCTGCGTGGTGGGCGGCTGCGCAGCGGCCGGGAGCTGCTCCGCGGCGCCCGCCTCCGCCCGGCCCAGAGCCCTGGCGATCCATTCCGGCTTCGGGGCGCCGTGATAACTACCATCGTACAGATAGATCCGGCACTTGAGCCCGAAATCGGTGCGGCTGTCGGCGCCTGGCTCGACGTCCGTGCCGTCCACCCGCACCGTGGGCGAGCCCAAAAAGCGCTTCTGCTGCGCCTCTTCGCCGCTCTGCACCCGTACGTATTCCAGCTTGTCACCAGGCCGCATCTGCTGCTTGACCAGCGCCTCGGCCTCCTTCCAGTTGGGGCACCCGTCAAAATACAGTAAAGTGATCGTCTTGGCCATGCCACCACAGTCTCCCTTCAGGATGGGATGTTCCCAGATCACCTCGGCCGGGCATTTTGCGAGGAGTGAATCTGCCGTGACGTTGGGCAGTCTCTCCAGTTGGGCCTTTCTGCGGCGGATGTGAGATCCACTGCCCCTCCCGGTGATCGCCGCGCGCGGTGGCGCAGCCGTCTTCAGGCGCGGGCTGCCCGGCCCCGCTTGCGCATGGCGTTGGCGATGGCCGCCTCATGGGCCTGCGCTTCCAACCGGTCGTCGAGGGGCTGAAGGCGGACCATACTGCCTGTTTTGTGGGCCAGCGCCCGTTCGATCAGGAGGTCTGCAAACCAGGGGTTCTTGGGCAGGAGCGAGCCATGAAGATAAGTCCCGAAGACGCTGCCCTGGAACGCGCCTTCGGTTCCGTCCTGGCCGTTGTTGCCGGCGCCCACCAGCACGCGGGCCAGGGGCGCCGCTTTCGGGCCCAGGAACGTACGCCCGGAATGGTTTTCGAAGCCCACCAGCGTAGGCCTGGGGGCTGTGGGCACCAGCGCTGGGCTGGCTTCGGCCACCACATCGCCGATGAGGCGCTCGGACCCTCCCTCCGTCCAGGCATCCAGGACCTCCAGCCCCGGCATCATCTCGCCTTCCGCGGTGCGGTAGTAACGGCCCAGGAGCTGGTATCCGCCGCACACAGCCAGAATGGCCACGCCTTCGGCCGCAGCCCGGCGGATATTCTCCGCCCGGGTCTGGGAGAGCGCCGGAAACCGGCAGCCAAAATCCTGGCAGACCAGGCGCTGCTCGCGGTCCTGGCCGCCGCCGAAGAAGATCAGGTCAAACGAGCGCAAATCCACCGCGTCCCCCGGGGCTACACCCACCAGCTCGTAAGGGATGCCGTGCCATTCCAGGCGCCGCCGCAAGGCGATGACATTGCCACGGTCGCCGTACAGATTCATCAGGTCCGGATACAGATGGGCCACCCGGAGCGGACGCTCTTCCGCCATGGTCCTGCTTCCCCTCACGTTTCCTGCCAAAAACGGCCCACGAGCTTCTGCTCCTCCAGCTGATGCCGCAATGCCAGCATGGCGGTGTAAGTGGGCAGGACGTACAGCCGCTCATCCATGGGGAAGAGCGCGCCCGGTTCGACCCTTGGCCCTGGCGCCTCCGGGCCGGCTTGCGGCCCGCCGCCCCGGCCGGGGTGGAGCGTGCCATCCGGGCCGCCAGCCGCAGCCGCGACGGCCCGCGGTGCCGGCAAGCCCTCCCGGGCCGGCCCTGTGAGCTCCTCCGCCAGCGCCAGACCGCGGCGCAGGGCGGCGCCCAGGTCCGGCACCACTTCCAGCCTGGATTCGTCCAATCCGGCATACTTCAGCCGGACCGCCATATCGTACGCCCGCAGGCCGGAGGCCACCACGCGGGCGGCTTGCCCGGAGGCGGCCAACGCCTCGAAGTCCACGTCCCACAGCCACGAGACGTCCTCGCCGTCGGCGGTCAGGTCGTTGATGGCGATCACCAGGACCTTCGCCGTCCGCCGCTGCAAAAGGGAGGCCAAAACCTCGTTGAATCCCGTGGGGTTCTTGACCAGGATCATGAGCGTGCGCCTGCCTGCCAGCTGGATTTCCTCCATGCGGCCGAAGGCGCTGCGCATGGCCCCCAGGGCCTCTGGAATCAGGGGCGCCGGCACCCCCAGAACATACGCCGCCGCCACGGCGGCCAAGGCGTTATAGGCGTTATAGCTGCCCGGCAGACGCAGCTGGATCCGCAGCAGGCCTTCCGGCGTGCGGATGGTCAGCGGCAGGCCGTCCTGATCCTCCACGGGGGCCGGCGGCGCCGACGGGATGCCTGTCAGCAGGGCCACCGCCGGGTCGGGCCGGCGCGCCCCGCATTGCGGGCAATGATAGCGGCCCATGTGCCCGTAATAAACCTGATCATATTTCAGCGGAGACCCGCAATGTGGGCAGAAGTGGGCATCCATGACTTGTTGCAGTGGGTGGACGACACCTTCCCGGGGCCCAGCGCCCTCCGCCTCCTGGCCGAAAAAGAGCACCTGGGCGGAGAGCCCTTCCGCCAGCCCCGCCACCAGCGGGTCGTCGGCGTTCAGCAGCACCCGGCTTTGCGGCCCCAGCCGCGTCAAAGCCTGATGCACCAGCCGCACCGTGTGGTCCACCTCCCCGTAGCGGTCCAGCTGGTCCCGGAAGAAGTTGGTCACCACCACCACCCGCGGCCGGGTGGCCGCCAGGACGCGCGGAAAGGCCCGTTCGTCCGTTTCGAACAGGCCCATGTCCTGGCGCAATTTGCCAGACCACGACGCCGCCGCCAACAGGGTGGAGGCCACCCCACTGGTCAAATTGGCGCCGGATACATTATAGGCCACCTGGTAGCCTGCAGCCTGCAGCACCGTGTGGACCATCTTGGTGGTGGTGGTTTTGCCGTTGGTGCCGGTGATCAACACCACGCCGTCGGACAGCTGGGAAGCCAGGATTTCCAGCACTTCCGGACAAATGCGCAAGGCCAGGCGGCCGGGGAGAGTGGTGCCTCCGCCCCGCCCCAGCCGGCGCGAGAAGAAACCCGCCAGCTTCGCCAGGATCAGGGCAACCACGAAGCGTAGATTCGTCCACATTGAACGCCGCTGCATCTGCCGCCGGCCTTCCTGCCTGCTGTTCTAGCCTAGGGCGAACCCGCAGCACCCGAACGCCGCACCCCTTGCTGCGCCGCCCGTCCCGCCTGTCCACGGCGCCGGCCGGGCAGGCGCCGCCGCGCGGACGCCCCTCACGGACGTAGTTCACTCCGGACGTGGGAATTCCTGCCTCCCTGCGGCGCTCCCGAATGCAAATGTTTGCGGGTCTTCCCTCCTCTCCCAGCACGCTAGACTGTCCGGGGGAGACAGGCCCTATGCGTGACCTCCGCCAGGGCTTGGTCCAGGATCGCCACGGCTTCGTCGATTTCCTGCGGGGTAATGGTGAGGGGCGGAACCAGCCGCAAGGTATCCGGCCCCAAAGCGTTGATGAGCAGGCCCCGGCAGCGGGCGGCGTCCACCACCGCCGGCGCCAGGGATTCTGCAGGAACCGGGCTGGGAGCATGGCCGTGGCCCGCCTCGGCCTGCGTGGCCTGGGGCCAGGGGGCCAGTTCCACAGCCAGCAGCAGCCCCAGGCCCCGGATCTCCCGGATGGCCGGTTGCCGGGCAGCCAGCTTTGCCAGGGCCTCCCGGAAATACCGGCCAGCCTCGGCCGCCCGGCCAGGCAAGTCCTCGTCCACCAGCACTTCCAGCGTGGCCAGCGCCGCCGCCGCCGCCAGCGGATTGCCTCCGAACGTGGAGGCGTGGGTTCCGGGCTGGAAGGCTTGGGCCACCGGACGCCGGGCCAGGAGGGCGCCAATGGCCGTGCCGCCGCCCAGCGCCTTGGCCAGGGTCACCATGTCCGGCAGAATCCCGTACTGCTGAAAGGCAAACATGCTGCCGGTGCGGCCCAGGCCCGTCTGCACCTCGTCCAGGATCAGCAGAATGCCGCGTTCGTCGCACAGGCGCCGCACCCCCTGCAGATACTCCAAAGCGGCCGGGTGAACGCCGCCTTCGCCTTGCACGGGCTCCAAAAGGATGGCGGCGGTCTGCGGCGTCACCGCCGCCTCCAGCGCCGCCAGATCGTTGAACGGCACATGGCGGAACCCCGGCGGCAGCGGCTCAAAGCCGGCGTGGTATTTCACCTGCCCGGTGGCGGCCAGGGAAGCCAGGGTGCGGCCGTGGAAGCTGTGCAGCGCGGAGATGATCTCAAAGCGCCCGGGCGGGGTGGCTTTGCGCGCCAGCTTGATGGCGGCTTCGTTGGCCTCGGCGCCGCTATTGCAGAAAAACACCTGCTCCAGCCCGCTCAACTGCGTCAGCAGGCGGGCCAGACGCGTCTGGGGCACGGTATAGAACAGATTGGACACCTGCATGAGCGTGGCGGCCTGCTGCTGGATGGCCTGGACCACGCGGGGATGGCAGTGCCCCACCGACGCCACGGCGATGCCCGCCACCAGGTCCAGATAGCTGCGGCCCTGGTCATCCCAGACCCGGGTGCCCTGGCCGCGGACCAACACCAGCGGCTGCCGGCGGTACGTCGGCATCATGCAGGCGTCTGCAACGGCCCGGATGTGTTGGCCATCCACCGGCTGGATCATCCCCCGGATCATCCCCGCCTCACCTCCGCAGCGGGCGTCCAAGCGGACGCCCCGCCCGCCCCCGCCAGGCCGCCCGCGGCCGCCCGGTGCACCTGGTCCGGGACGCCGCCGGCCTGTGGCTCCGCATCGGCGGCGATCATGGTGCCGATGCCCTGGTCCGTGAAAATCTCCAAGAGAAGCGCGTGCATCATGCGGCCGTCCACGATATGGGCGCGCGGCACGCCGCCGGCCACTGCAGTCAGGCAGGCCTCGATCTTGGGGACCATCCCGCCTTCCACAGCGCCGCTGGCCAGAAGCTCCGTAGCCTGGCGCGGCGTCAGGGTGGCCAGCAGCGATTGCGGGTCCCCCGGCTGGGCATAAATCCCTTCCACGTCCGTCAGGACGATGAGCTTTTGAGCCGGCAGAGCCGCAGCCACGGCACCTGCCGCAGCGTCGGCGTTGATGTTGTAGCTCTCGCCTGCTTCGCCCACCCCCACCGGCGCCACCACGGGAATAAACCCGCTCTGGCAAAGGCTGCGCAGCAGGTCCGTGCGCACCCCCGTCACGTCCCCCACGAAGCCCAGCTCCGGGGGCTGCCGGCGCCGGGCCCGCAGCAGGCAGCCATCGATGCCGCTAAGGCCCACGGCCTGGCCGCCGGCCTGGTTCAGAAGGGAAACCACGTCTTTGTTGATCTTCCCCACCAGGACCATCTGGGCCAGCTCCATGGTCTCCGCATCGGTCTGGCGCAAGCCCCGGACGAACCGGGCCTCTTTGCCCACGCGGCGCATGAGGGCGGTGATCTCCGGCCCGCCGCCATGCACCACGATGGGGTTCAGGCCGACGAATTTCAGAAGCACCACGTCCTGGGCCACGCTGCGACGCAGCTCCTCGCTGAGCATGGCGTGGCCGCCATATTTGATCACCACGGTGCTGCCCTGGAAACGGCGCAGATACGGAAGGGCCTCGACGAGGACCTCCGCCTTGCGCACCAGCTGAGCCAGCTGTGGCCGCGGTGCACGGTGCAACTCCGGGGTCAGGGCCATTGGGCCGTCGCCTCCAAACCTGTGAGGGGCGGGAATCCCGCCATCAGGTTCATATTCTGAATGGCCTGGGTGGCCGCGCCCTTGGCCAGATTGTCCAGGGCCGCCATGGCCACGATATAGCCGGAATGGGGGTCAAAGCGCACCGCCAGATGGCAGTTGGGCGTGCCGGCCACGGCCTTGGCCTGCGGCAGGGCTGGCTCTGGCAGCACCTGAATGGCGGGATGGCCCCCGTAAAACTCCGCGTAAAGAGCCAGCAGCACCTGGGTGTCCAACGGGGCATCCGGCGGAATCCCGGCAGCCGCAGGCCTCCTGGCGGGGCCTGGCGCCGGGGCGGGGCGCACGTAGCAGGTGGCCAGGATTCCGCGGACCGCGGGCACCAGATTGGGCACGAACAGCACCTTCACCTGTGCGGACCCTCCGGCCAGCGCAGACAATTCCTGTTCCATCTCCGGCGTATGGCGGTGGCTGCCGACCTTGTACGGCCAAAAGTTGCCTTGCAGCAGGGCGAACTGGTACTCCGGCCGAGGCGAGGCGCCGGCGCCGGAAACGCCGGACAGAGCATGAATGATCACCGGTTCGCCCGCATCGTCGCCTGCGCCCACGTGGGCCAGGCCACGGCGCAAAAGAGGTGCCAGGGCCAAAGCCACAGCGGTGGGGTAACAGCCCGGATTCGCCACCAGGCGGGCGCCGGCGATCTGGGCGCCGTGCAGGTCCGCCAGGCCGTAGACCGCCTCCGTCAGGAGGTGCGGCGCCCCGTGGGGCAGCCCGTACCAACGGCGGTAGGCGTCCGGATCCCGCAAGCGGAAATCCGCGCCCAGGTCGATAACCCGGACCCCGGCGTCCAAAAGGCGCGGGGCATAGGCAAAAGAGGCGCCGGCGGGCAGGGCCAGGAAGGCGAAATCCAAGGCGCCGGGGCTGGCCAGCTCCGTCAAGGCGGCGTCGGGATCGGAAAAGGCCAGGTCCGTCTGCCCGCGCAGCCCCGGAAATACGTCCTCCAGCCTCTTTCCCGCTTCCTGGCGGCTGGTGGCTGCGGCAATCTGTACGTTTGGATGCCGCAGCAGCCACCGCACCAGCTCCGCGCCAGTGTAACCGCTGGCCCCGAAAACCGCCACCCTCACGCGCCGGCCGGCAGAGGCTGCCGCGGATGCATGCCCTTCTGCGTGCCCTTCCCGGCTCGTGGATGAATGATCACAGGCCTCCTGCAACTGATGGACCTCCCCGACCAAGCCGCCGCGTCGGCTGCGCCCGATATGTGCATAATTATACGCCAGAACGAATTGTTATGCAACCACAGGAAAAACGCGGGGGCTGCCGGTTCATGGACCGACGACCGCCGGGACAGCTTCATAATAAGACGGCTTCAGCTACACCGGCGGTTCCTGCCTCCGAATCAGGCCCGTCCGCCAGGCGTATACAGCGGCCTGAGTGCGATCCTGTAATTGCAACTTGCTGAGAATGTTGCTGACATGACCTTTCACCGTCTTTGCACTCAGCACCAGTTTCTCAGCGATCTCCACGTTGGAAAAACCTTCCGCGATCAAGCGCAGAACCTCCAATTCGCGGTCACTGAGCTCGGAGAAAGGGTTGGGCGTTTGGGAGCGCGCCCCTGCCCCTTGTAGCTCCTGGACCAGCCGGGCGGCCACGTGGGGATGCAAAACTGCTTCGCCCCGGGCAGCCCTGCGCACCACATCCGCCAGCTCCTGGGGGCCCACATCTTTCAAGACGTACGAAAGGGCACCGGCGCGGATGGCGGGGAAGATGTGCTCGTCTTCGTGGTACGAGGTCAGTACCACCACTTGCGTGCGCGGGCTCACCTGCTTCGCGCGGCGGGTGGCCTCCACGCCGTCGATTCCGCCGGGCAGCACCAAATCCATCAGCACCACGTCGGGAACCAGATGTCCGGCCAACTGCACCGCTTGCTCACCCGATGCCGCTTCCCCCACTACTTGCAGATCCGGCTGAGTTTCTAAGAAATCGCGCACGCCTTGGCGCACCAGTGGATGGTCGTCCACAATCACGACCGTGATCGGCTCGCTCATATTTTCCCTCCAGAACCTCCCTTCTGAGGCTGTGTTCAGCAAGACTGTGTTCCCGACCCGGGCGGGAGTGGATCTCGAGCCGTCCCTCCGTGGGCGGCCTGTTCCGCATGCCGGCCAGACCGATGCTCCGTTCGCTGGGCGAGGATCTCGTTCCGGCGAGAAGCCGCGCCCCGTCGTCCTGTATCCGAAGATAGAGAAGATCGGCTCTCGTGTAGCCCACTTGAGACGCGCTGGGCGTGCGTGCAGGAGATTGGTGATCGCCTCCGGGCGACGCGAAAGATGACGGTCTCCCATCTCGTCCGGCAGCCGGTGATCGAAGCCGGTCACGTCCAGCTCCACCCGGACGCCGGCCGGATCCAGCTTGGCGGGGCGTACCAGCGGAGGGCCGGCACCAGCCCCAGGCCGTCCAGCACGGTCGGGCGGAGGTCCATGGTCAGCTCTCCGCACCTCGTCCAGCGTCTGCTCCACCAGCTCGCGGCCTCCCGCAGGCGTTTCCGCGCCTGGATCACCTGGCTCCCGCCCTGGTCGTCGCTGCAGTGCGGAAGCGCCCTGCTGGTCAGCTCCAGGTTGAAGCAGGGAGGTGGCACGCAGGTGGCTTTCGTCCGCACCACGCTGGATCCCAGGGAAAACCGCTACAGCGCCCGCATTCATGCGGCCCGCTTCCCGGCCGCGGCGGATCTGGCCGGCGCCGACCCGCAGCCAGCTGCAGAGGGTGTTCCATATACGTCGGGGCCCAAGCGGGACGGCTCGCCCCGCTGGTCGCCGGATGGGCGCTACCTGGCTTTCATCTCCGACCGGGAGGCCGAGAAGGGGAAACCCCCGGAGGACCAGCCTGTGGACAGCCAGGGGCGGCGCATCGATCCTTTGGGCCCGCAGATCTACGTTCTGCCCACCGGGGGCGGTGAAGCCCTGCGCATCACCAACATCCGCGGCGGCGTGCAGGAATTTGCCTGGTCTCCCGATGGCCGGCAGATCGCCTTCGTCAGCGCCGTGCGCCGGGACCTGCCGCAGTTTCTGGACGAAGGCGGCCCGGAGGACGCGCGCCAGGGTCAGGGCAGCCCAGGCGCGGGCGGCCCGCGCGAAGGCGGCTCAAACGCGGGAGGCGTGGACGCGGGAGGCCAGGCGCAGGCCGGCCAGCAGGGCGACGACCCCCGGGAGCCTGACGAACTCGAGAGGTTGTGGAACCGCCACAACGCCGATGTCCGCGAGATCACGCGCCTGCAATACCGGGAAAACGGCCGGGGGTATTTTGAGGACCGGCGCAACCAGGTCTTCGTGGTCGACGTGGACGCCGCCCTGGCCGCCCACCGGCAGAACCCGGCCCGCCCGCAGCTGCCGCGGCCCATGCAAGTCACCTGGGGCGAATACGACCATAGCCAGCCAGCCTGGGCACCGGACGGCCGCTCTCTGGCTGTGGTGGCCTGCAGGGACGGCGACCCGGACTACCAGCGGTTTGTGGACATCTGGGTCTTCGCGGTTCCGCCGAAGCCTGCGGCTGCAGCGAGCGGGACGGGCGCTGAAGCAGCGGGGGCCCAGGAGGGCCGCAGCGCGGAATCCGGGGAGAACCCGCGGCCCGCCCCGCGCAAAGTCACGGATTCCAGAGGGTTTGCCGCCTATCCCCGCTTCTCGCCCGACGGGCGGCAGATTGCCTATCTCGGTCATGACCGCCAGGTGGGCTGGTATACCAACGTCCAGGTCTATCTGGTGGATGCAGACCGCGACGATGCCCTCAAGAACCGGCCTGCGCCCCGCTCGCTGACCGCTGGCTTTGACCGCTCCTTCGGCGACAGCACCATCGGCGACATGCGCTTCAGCGGCGAAGGCCAGGCTTTGGCCTGGTCTGCAGACGGCCGTTCCCTTTTCGCCCTGGCCAGCGACCGGGGTACCACCCACCTCTATGCCATATCCGCCACAGAGGGCCACGTCAGGCGACTCACCTCCGGCGACATCGTAGTCTACGCCTTCAGTCTGGAGCCGAAAACGGGGCGCCTGGCCCTGGGCGTGGCCACCCCGGCGGATCCGGGGAACATCTACGTGGCGCAGCTGGAGGCGGCGGAAGCATCTGACCCTGCCGGCGTGGATCCCCTCAGCGATCCCACCCAGCCTGGCGGCCTCCGCCTGACACAGATCACCGCCGCCAACCGGGAGTTGCTCTCCGAGAGGACGGTCAGCCTTCCCCGGCGTTTCCGCTTCCGGGCGCAGGGCGGGCCGGAGCTGGATGGCTGGGCCATCCTGCCGGTGGGCGCCAGCGGCGGAGACGTTGCGGGCGAGACGGGCGGAGCGGCGAGCGGCGCCTCCGGCTCTGCCGGTGCTTCCGCCGACGGGCTTTGCGCCGGCCGGTTCCCCACGGTGTTGGAGATCCACGGCGGGCCGCAGATGATGTATGCCAGCCAGTTCTTCTTTGAGTTCCAGGTGCTGGCCTCCGCAGGCATGGGCGTCCTGTTCTGTAATCCCCGTGGAAGCCAGGGGTACGGCCAGAGCTTTACGACGGACATCCGCGGCCACTGGGGCGAGCACGATTATGCCGACATCATGGCCTGCGTGGACGCCGCTCTGGACCGTTTCCCTTGGATCGACCCGTCCCGGCTGGGTGTGGCCGGCGGCAGCTACGGCGGTTTCATGACCAGCTGGATCATCGGCCACACAGACCGCTTCCAGGCTGCCGTGTCCATGCGGGCGCTGAACAATCTGTCCAGCTTCTTCGGCACCAGCGATGGCGGGCCTTTGTGGGACGAGGTCTTCGGCGGCACGCCCTGGCAGAACCCGGAGGCCTATGCCCGCCAGTCTCCCATCGCCTACGCGGATCACATCGTTACCCCCACCCTGATCCTGCACAGCGAAGAGGATTTTCGCTGCCCCATCGAGCAGGCGGAACAGCTCTACGCCGCCTTGAAGGTGCGGCGGGTGGAAGCCCGGATGGTCCGCTATCCTGGAGAGAACCACGACCTTTCCCGCCACGGCCGCCCCTGGCACCGCGTCCACCGGCTGCGGGAAATCCGGACCTGGTTTGAGCGCCACCTGGTTGTGGGCCACCCGGCGCAGCAGGCTGGGAAGGGCCAATGAAAATGATCCGACGGCGCCGGGTTCACCGCGGCAGCCGGCCGGGTTGCGCAGCCCGCGCAGACCGCGCAGATCACGCGCGGCGCACCGGCATCCGGGTGCAGGTGGCCGGGGAAGGTGCGCTGGTGGTGGAATACCCGGGCGGCATCGGACCGCGCACGTACGGGCAGGTCCGGCGTCTGGACGTTGCCCTGCAGCGCCACCAGACGCTGGGGCGCCTGCCCGCCGGGGTGCAGGAGTGGGTGCCTGCCTACCGGTCTGTAACGGTGTATTTCGATCCCCTGGCTGCCCGGCCTGCGGCCATAAGGGCGTGGCTGCGGCAGGTCGCGGCCTCCGTGCCGGGAGGCCCCCCACCCGCCGGCCGCGTGGTCACGATCCCCGTATGCTACGGCGGAGAGTACGGACCGGACCTGGCGGACGTGTCCCGCTCTGCCGGCTTGGCGGCGGAAGAAGTCATCCGGCTTCACGCCTCCGCCCGCTACCGGGTGTACATGCTGGGATTCATGCCAGGTTTTGCCTATCTGGGCGGGCTTCCGCCGCAGATTGCCTGCCCGCGGCTGCCCACACCCCGTGCGGCGGTTCCGGCAGGGTCCGTCGGCATTGCCGGACACCAGACCGGCCTGTACTCCCTGCAGAGCCCCGGCGGCTGGCGGATCATCGGACGGACCCCTGTGCGGCTGTGGGATCCCCGCCGAAATCCCCCGGCTTTGCTGGCTCCGGGGGACGAGATTCGCTTCCAACGCGTGACGGTCCAGGAATTCGCCCGGCTCAGCCCCGTCCCGGAAGAGCAAAGCCCAGCGGACTCGACCGGCCCACCGCCCCGGAACGGGGGCCCGGTTCACGCGGGCCACGGCCCGGGCGCCCCAGTGAGGGACGGCGGCCCGGCCATCCTGGTGGAGGCGCCGGGGATGCTGACCACTGTGCAGGATCTGGGCCGGCCGGGCTGGCAGCGCTATGGCATCCCGCCCGGCGGAGCGCTGGATCCCTTTGCCCTGCGGGCTGCCAATCTGCTGGCCGGCAATCCAGAAGACGCCGCGGGTCTGGAGATCACCTGGATCGGGCCCAGGCTGCGTTTTCTCGCTCCTGCCGTCATCGCTCTGGCTGGCGCCGATCTGGGTGCCACACTGGACGGCACGCCCTTGCCGCCGTACCGGGCCGTGGCCGTCCGCCGCGGCAGCATGCTCCGGTTCGGCAAGCCCCGAGAGGGCGTGCGGGCCTACCTGGCCGTGCGTGGGGGAATCGGCGTGCCGCCGGTGCTGGGAAGCCGCTCCACCTATCTGCGCGCCGGATTGGGCGGGCTGGCAGGCCGGGCCCTGAAAAAAGGAGACTTGCTGCCCATTCAGGCCCCGCCGCCTGCTGCCCGCCAGACCCCGCCGCCTCCTTCCCGGCCGGCGGCGTCCCGCTCGGCTGGCGCGTGTGGCCCCTGCCGGGAAGCTCCGGCGCCGCCCGCCCGTGAGACCTTGGCGCCCCGCCCCGGCCTGGCCGGGGTGCCCTCCTTCAGCGGGGCCGGGGTGCCGCCTGGCGGCGAAGCCGCGACCCCCATTCGGGTCGTCCTGGGGCCGCAAGCCCACCTATTCACGGCGGAGAGCATCCGCCGCTTTCTGGACGGCACCTATACGATCACCCCCGCAAGCGACCGCATGGGATGCCGCCTGCAGGGGCCCCGCCTCCAACACCGGCGCGGGGCGGATGTGATCTCCGATGCGGTTCCGGCAGGATCCACCCAGGTGGCGGGAGACGGCCAGCCCATTGTGATGCTGGCGGACCGGCAGACCACGGGCGGATATACGAAAATCGCCACCGTCATCGCGGCGGACCTGCCCGTGCTGGCGCAATTGGCCCCCGGCGCCGCCGTACGCTGGCAGGCGGTGGCGCCGGAACAAGCCGTGGCGGCTCTGCGGGAACGCGAGGCAGAGCTGGCCAGGTTCCGTATCTCTGTTCCCGGCGCTGCCAAAACCGCCGCAGCCGCCTCCGGGGACAGGGGCGAAAGCGCCAGGCCCGGAAAGAGCCACAGCACCGGCCCTGCGCGCATCGGGAGCCGAGAGATTGAGCGCATCCTCCGGGCCCTGGCCCGGACCGATATCACCTTTCTTGAATGGCAGGCCGGGCAGTGGCGCCTGCGCATCACCCGGGCTTCCCGCCGCCCGGACGTCCTCTCCTGAACCGGGTTTCCCAGCACCTTTTCATCTGCAGACCCTTAATCTATGACGACAGGTTCCTATCAGACAACAGGTTCCTATCAGGGGGTATGCAGGATGCCATTGCTGACCGTGGCGCTGACCTTCAAGGCTTCCACGCCGGCCATGGGCTCCGGAGTGGCACGGGGCTACATCGAGGCGGTCCATACCCGCTTCTGGGCCACGCAGCACCGGGTGTACATCGGCGATCCAGCGGCAGGTGAAGGCGTGCAGGCCGGCGCGGTGCCCACCCAGCTGGCTGGACAGCCCGTGCTGGTGCTGGAAAATTCGCTGATCCGCCAGGATACCTCGGAGGGAAACAACAGCGGCGTTATCATCATCGGGACCGCCGGAGGCAACCAACTCCTGGCCCGGTTCTCGGGCGTCGTGGGCCCCATGGGGCCCGGCTCCACCGGCCCGCTGCGGGGCCGGTTCATGGTGGTGGATGGCACAGGGCCCGACTTCACCGGGACCATGGGTTCCGGCACCTATACAGGCACGGCCGACTTTGCCAACCAGCGCTTCACCCTCACGGCCGCCGGGACCCTCTTCGTCCCATAGGCGGAACGCCGTCTCAAGCCGGATAACGCAGTCCGAGTCGGCAGCGCCGTCTCAGTCCGGGTAGCGGTCCAGGATCATGCGAAACGCATGCAGTTGCAGGAAGGCTGCCAAGCCCATGAACAGCACCACCAACACCGGAGGAATGATCAGACTCAGGATGAACAGAATGGCCACCTCGAGGCTGAGGACCAGGGAGGCCCAGGTGTTGTCCAGAACCACCAGCGCAGATTTTTTCAAGACATTCAACACGCTGTTCTTCTGATGCACCAGAAAGGAGAAATAGAAGTTGGACATGAGAACCTGGAACAGCACAAAGTAGAGGAATACCACAGCCAAGGCCTTGGAAAGGCCCGCCGACCGCAGAAAAAACGCCATGTCTCCCAGGAATATGGCCAGCAACAGGGCATTCAGAGCGCCCAGGCCCACGCTCTTCCAATAAAAGCGGCGAAAGCCCTGGAAAAAGCGGCGCAACGAGGTTTCGGCAGAATATCCCTCCGGCCAAATCAAAGGTTCGAACAGGCTGTAAGCGCCGGCGGTGGCCGGACCCAGCGTCAACAACACAAGCAAAACCGCCGGCGCGGACACAACCAGCGAGCCAGACTTATAGAACACCGCGGCCAGAAACAACAACGGAGTGAAGCCGATTACAAACCAAAGGGCGCTGCCCACCAGCACCATACCCAGGTGTTCGTAGGCCGCAGCGAACCCGGCGCGGGTGAATCCCCAGATGGACACCGGCGGGCGTCTTTCCATGGTCGCATCCCCCTGAACCCTCGAGATCCCGTCACGATCCCTGTGGAACGCTTCTGCCCTAGATTCTTGCCAGATCCCCCCGTTTCCTGCCGATCCTGCCGAATGGCCCACGGTGCGGCGCCAAGACAAGATAAGATAAGTTGTGCCGGCCTCCCTTAAACCGGCCTGGCGCGGCTACGCATATACCTCCCGGAAGGACTAATCAATACCTCCCGGAAGGACTAATCAGCCGCCGGTGCGTATGTCTCAGAACCAGACGGAACTTCGCCCGTATCTGTTCCGTAAAGGGTGATCGGCGGCAGAAGTGTGGAAGATCAGGCCGCGATATGGCAGGAAGGGATCGTGAATGACCATGAAGACCTTGTTGGGCGCACGAAGCGGGTTCCGAGCCCGGTTGGGGATTTGGGCCATACTGCTCTTGGCGATCATCATGGCGGGCTTTGCCCCGTCCAGCGCGGCAGAAGGACATAGATCCGGAGCCCTGGTCTTCGGCGGGTCCGTACATGTGGCAGCCGGTGAGACTGCGGATGGCAGCGTGGTATCGTTTGGCGGGCCCGTAACGGTGGATGGAACTGTCAACGGGAGCGCAATCTCCTTCGGCGGGCCTGTGACCATCAACGGCACTGTGAACGGCACCGTGGCGTCCTTTGGCGGCACGGTGACGTTGAGTCGTACCGCCCGGGTGTACGGCGACGTCACCAGCGTGGGCGGCAGCATCATCCGGGAGCCCGGCGCCCTTGTGACGGGAAGCGTGGGCCGCGCGGCCGGCCTGAATCGTTTCCACCCTGAGTTTCCCTGGTTCTGGGCGTGGGCGTGGGGCTGGCCCGTGGTGCCCGGCCTCATGCTGGCCGTGACGCTGATGCGACTCATCGGTGCCCTGGTCCTGTCCCTGGTCATCGTGGCCATCTGGCCCACGCACTCCCAGGCAGTGGCTCAGGCCATCAACAGCCGGCCCGGACGGGTAGCCGCTGCGGGCGTGGTGAGCTGGCTGTTGCTGATCCCCGGGGTTATTCTGCTGCTCCTGACGCTGGTGGGGATCGCCCTCATCCCCCTTTGGCTTCTGCTCTTCGTGGCTGCCGGCGCCATGGGACGCGCAGCCCTGGCCCTGCTGGTCGGCCAGCAGGTGGCTAAGCTGGCCAACGCGGACATCGCCATCCTGCCTCAGGTGGTCATCGGCTCGCTGATCATCAGCCTGCTCGGATGGGTCCCATGGGCCGGCTGGCTGGCAGGTGTCGCCGTGGCCATCTTCGGGGTTGGGGCTGTGCTGGAGACGCGCTTCGGCACCAACAAGCCTTGGTGGGCGCCGCGGCAGCCGGCTCCCCCTCAGCCCTGACGCTGCTCCGGAGGCAGTCCCGGCCGGCAGCAGTTTGAACACTCTGCTGGCCGGGACTCGCGAAGTACGAGGGCGCCGCGGTCATCGCGCGGGCTTAAGGGCCAGCGCCAATACGAAACTGACCCCTGCAGCTGCCGACACGAGTAGATAAATACCCTGGAAACCGCGTGCACTGCCGGGGTTCGACGCCAGGAGCGCACCGGCCAGAGTACTGCCCAGCATGATTCCCAAGGTGGAAAAAACACTGAGCAGGCCTTGGGCCACGGCCCGCTGATCCGGTGGACTGGCGTTGATGGCGATGTAGCGCACGGGCGCTCCCAGAAGAGCGCTGAGACCCAGGCCCAAGACCACCAGCGCAGCCGCCGCGAGTGCGGTGGAACGGGCGAAGACCATCCCCGCTGCGCCCAATGCCGTGATGAGGCTTCCTGCTGCCAGCACGGGCCGCGCGCCGGCCACATCCAAGAGCCGGCCCACAGGCTCTGTGCAGAAGAACATGGTCACAGCCGCGGCCAAAACCAGGGTCCCCGACTGGCCTGTGGAAGCCCCCAGAACAGATACGGCGTAGTACGGCACAAAGACCAGCCCCGCCTCTGCCATTCCAGCGGTAAAGGACAGGCCGTTGGCGATGCTGATCTGACGTTGGCGTAGGAGACGCAGATCCACCACCGGGGCTGCCGAAAGCCGCTCCGCTACGGCGAACGCAGCCAGAAGAACCATCGCCGCCAACAGCCAGGGCCAGACGCTTGCCGAGAGCAGACTGCTCCAAAGCGCCCGGCTGTTCAGGCGGTCCAGGGCGAAGGTCAAAGCAGCCAGGCCGGCTCCGAGGGTCACAAGCCCTGGCACGTCCAGCGGACGCCTTGCTCCCGGGCTCTCACCATCCGGAGCTTCTGGCCGGACGTGCCATTCCACCCGCCCAGGTTCCCGCGGCATGGCGCCAACCGCCAACCACAAGGCCGCTGCAACCAGGGGCAGATTGAAGTAGAAGATGAACCGGTAACCCAGCCACTGGGTGATCCACCCTCCCAGCAAGGGGCCGATGATGGCCGCGGCCCCCCACACCATACCCACAAAGCCCAGGGCCATGCCGCGCCGGTGCGGCGGGAAGCTCTCCCCGATCACAGTGTTCGCCAGGGGAAAGATCCCTCCCGCTCCCATCGCCTGGATACCACGGGCGGACAACAGCCAAGCGAAAGAGGGTGCCAGTGCCGCCATCAGGGACCCACAGCCAAAAAGCAGCAGATCCAGGAGGAAAACAGTTCTGCGCCCAAGGCGATCGGAAAGCGCGGACATCAAGGGCGTCGCCACGATATACACCAGCAGATAAACAGTGACCAGCCACGGGATGTCCCGCGCCCCGACGTGAAGCTCCCGGGCGATGACCGGAAGTGCCGGAGAGACGATGGAGATATCCAGGGCGCCCAAGAGGGTACCGGTCATTAAGGCGGCCAAGAGCTTCCACAGCGTGCCGGGAATGGCTGCCTCCGGGGCAGCGGCCCGGGGCTGGCGTTCAAGGGGTTCTGCCATCGAAGAGCTCCTCTCCATTACAAGTCTGCGTACGAGCCTGCGTGCATCCGGCGCGCCATCATCCGTCTGGCGTACCACACATGCATCTGAACATGGATCTGACGCGCCATCCCCACGCGTCGCGCCGTGTGTTGCAGCGAACGAGCCAGGCGTGCGTCTGTAGCCCATCTTAGCACATCAGAGCGCCATTAGTCAATGCTGACTAGTATAATGCTGACTATCCGCGTGGCCCGCGGGTCCGGGACCCAACGCCCTCCCGCCTGCGATCGGGCTCCTCACCTGTCCCGAATCACCGTGCGGCCCGTGGGGCGGTCGGGGAGGAAGAAGGAGCCGCGGGCCCCACATCCCCCGAAGCATCTGCCGCTGCGGGGGACCGATCAAGCTGCTGCGCCAGCCGCCCCAGGTAATCGGCCTCGGCCCTCAGCCTGGCCAGCATGACCTCGAGGCAATACCGTCCCGTCTCCGGGCGGTGCAGGCCGAGGGAGTCCTGCAGGAGGTCGATCTCCGCCTGGACCTCACGCTGCCTCTGCAAAAGCAGATCCTTGGCTTCATCAGGAGGCAGCGCACTCAGAAGCACCAGCCCGATGTCTCCCGGCGCATGGCTACGCTGGTAGTGCCGGACATTCTCGCGCAGGAGCCGTTGAAACTCAGCCTCCCCCGCCGCCGTAACCTGGTAGACGCGCCGCTCCGGGCGATGGCCGGCACGGGCTTTTTCCTCGCGGACCAGCCCCGCCTTTGCCATCCTGGCCAAAATATAGTATGCAGTCGGCCGCTTCAGGTCCGTGACAAAGCGAAGATCCCGGTCGATGATCTCGTTGATTTGGTATCCGTACATCTTCTGCAGGCGCAAAAGCCCCAGCAACAGCAATTCCTTTTCCAATGTGATCCCTCCTGGGCCGGTCGTGGGTGCCTTGGGGCCAGTATAGCCTCCCCGCAAGTGAATAGTCAATGCTGACCATCAGCCATGCATTCGGGTCCCCGGACTGGCCGGCTAGTAGGTTACCACGCAAGGGACGGCTTGGGCTAGAAGAAGGGAGCATCTTTGAGCCACCCCCATCTGCTTGACGCTGTCTCAGGCGAAACGGCGATTGACAGGGCGGATCGCAGGCCGTATACTACAAGTGTTACGGCCTTGGCGGTCTGCCGACGTAGCTCAGTTGGTAGAGCAGCGCACTCGTAATGCGCAGGTCCCCGGTTCGAATCCGGGCGTCGGCTCCAGAAAACGCAGGAACGGCGGGCATTCTCAAGAAGGAGGGTGCCCGCCGTTCTCCGTCTAGACCCAACAAGGAAAGAGGAAAAAGGCCTCGTCCGCCGCGACGCCCCACGCCCGTAGGGTCTTGATGGCCCGACGGTGCGCCGGGGCGCCGTGGGGGTGTCACCAAAGCCGTGCGGATAGGGCTAATAACCACCCCGGGGGATGACCTCACCGGTATCGTAATCATAGGTGCCCAGGCTGCACAGTCCGGGAACAGGCTGGACATTCGCAACCGGAAAAATGCTCTCACAATCTCCCTGTAA
>JADBKO010000024.1 GCA_014896355.1 Bacillota bacterium | reverse complement strand
TACTTGGCGGGAAACCGCCTGGGAGAGTAGGTCGTTGCCAGGAGCTTTTTTTATGCCAGGCCGGGGGCTGTGGTCAGGGCACCGGGGCAGGCGGCCAGGCGCCGCGACCGTCCGCCCCGGTGTGCGGCCGGCAGGAGGAGGGCTCCGGCAGCCCGGCCGCCGGCCGGACGCCTCAGCCTGCTGCCGGTCTACCAAGGCTGGTCGGGCTAGAATTTCTTGAAGCTGGCTGCCGGCGCCCCGCATACAGGGCATTTAGCGGGAGCTTGGCCCTTGACCGTGTAGCCGCATACAGGGCAGATGTAAATAGGCTCCGAATCCAAATCCTTGCCCTGTTCCACCTCCCGCTTGGCATCCGCGTACAGCTGCGCGTGGATCTTCTCGGCCTCTAGAGCGTAATGCGTGGTCCGCTGGGCGTCCGGTTCGTTCTGGAGTTTGGCCACCTCGTGGTAGGCTGGGTACATCTCATTGACCTCAAACGTCTCACCATCAATGGCCGTCTGCAGGTTGGCGGCCGTATCCTTCAGCAGACCCAGTGCCTTGAAGTGGTTCGTGGCGTGCACCTCCTCGGCGTACGCAATGGCCCGGAAAAGCCTGGCCACATTGGGCTTACCGGCTTTTTCTGCCTCGTTGGCAAAGATGTAGTACCGCATGTGGGCCTGGCTTTCCCCTGCATAAGCGTTGATCAGATCGGACTCTGTCATTTTGCGCATGGTCACGTCTCTCCTTCCCGGATCGTCATGAAGTGGACAGCCCGAAGGGCACCGGCCCGGGCTCCGAAGCTGTACGCCCGGGCCGCGGACCTATGAGTCTCCTCTCCATGCATTCAACTGTGTCCTGGCAAATCCTGCCGGAATTAGTCTGACTATCCAGCGCATAAATTGTGCCTCGCTGCTGAAGCTTATACCCGTGGACCCCGGTCCCACGCCCAAGCAGGAGGAAAAGACATGCCCGAGTTGCGCAAGGATGTTACCACGAACACCTGGGTGATCATCGCCAGCGAGCGTGGCAAACGCCCCCACGACTTTACCTTTCGTGCTGACGAGCGCGTTCCTCGGGCCTGTCCGTTCTGTCCCGGCCACGAATCCGAGACGCCGCCGGAGGTCCTGGCCCTAGGACGCCCGCAGGGGGCGGACGCCCCGGACACGCCGGGCTGGGAGGTACGGGTGATTCCGAATAAGTTTCCCGCCTTGGCACACGTGGCACTTCCGGACCAGGAGGGCGGGACAGCTGCAGAGCTGGGTGCTGCGGCCCAGAGCGATCCGGTGAAGAAAGAATCGGAGGCCGGAGGCGCAGGACGGGCGGCTCCTGCGATGGATGTGGGTGCGGTGGATGTGGGTGCGGACCGGCTTTACCTGCACATGCCCGGAGTCGGCGCCCACGAAGTGATCATCGAGTCGCCGCAACACGATGCCACAGTAGGCAGCTACACCATCCATCACCTGCGTTTGATTCTGCAGGCTGTGCTAGCGCGTTACCAGGCTTTGAGCCGGGTTCCCGGCCTCCGCTATTTCCAGGCGTTCAAGAATTTCGGCCGGATCGCCGGCGCCTCTCTGGAACACGCTCACAGCCAGCTGATGGTCACCCCCATGATCCCGCCGGCCACAGAAGCCATGATTATCGCCGGGCAGCAGTACTTCCGCGCTGCGGGGAATTGCCCCTTGTGTGACCTGGTGGCGGAGGAGTCCAGGCTGAAGCGCCGGATGGTCTGGCAGTCCCAGTACTTCCTCATGTTTTGCCCTTATGCGTCCCGGTTTCCGTTCGAAACCTGGATCGTACCCTGCCTGCATCAGCCATACTTCGGCTCCTTGGCAGACCATGCTGAGGCCTTGACCAGCCTGGCTGAGGCGGTCCAATACTTGTTGCAACGGGTGGAAGCAGAGTTCGGTCCGGTTCCGTACAACATCACCCTGCACACTGCGCCATGGGAGCCCGGGCACGAAGCGTACCTCCACTGGCACCTGCGGTTCACACCCCGGTTGACGATCATCGCCGGTTTTGAACTGGGAACCGGCGTCTACGTCAACCCGACGGCGCCGGAGCTGGCGGCGGAAGTCCTGAGAAACTCGTAACAGACGGAGGAGAGAAGGCATGCTGCCTGAGTTCGACGAGACCTACCGGGTGTTGTTGCTCTCCAGCGAGGTGGCGCCGTTTGCCAAGACCGGTGGCCTGGCTGACGTGGCAGGTTCCCTGCCCAAAGCCCTAGCCATGCTGGGCAATGACGTGCGTGTGGTTTTGCCCCGCTATCGGGGTATCCAGGGTCTGCGCACCCTGGGGGATTTCCCGGTCTGGGTGAACGGGCGCAGAGAAACCGCCATCCTGCGGCAATCGTTCATCCGCGCGCACCTGAGCAATGTGGAACGCACGGTGCCGGTGTATTTCATCGACAACTACCATTATTTCGACCGGGACGGGCTCTACGGCTATGCGGATGACGCGGAACGCTTCGCCTTTTTCAGCCGCGCCGCCCTGGAGGCGGCCCGGTTCCTGGGGTTTACCCCCAGCATCGTCCACGGAAACGACTGGCAGACCGGTCCCGCCCTTCTGCTGCTCAAAACTGCCTATGCCAAAGACCCGGTCGTGGGGCGCAGCGCGGGGGTCTTTACCATCCACAACCTGCAGTACCAGGGGAATTTCGACCGCTCCGCCCTGGGGATTCTGGGTGTCGACGAAACGCACTTCCACCCGGACGGCGTGGAGTTCTACGGCCAAGTGAGCTACATGAAGGCCGGTATCAACTATGCGGATGTGGTGAACACCGTGAGCAATACCTATGCCCAGGAGATCCAGACCCCGGCCTGCGGGCACGGCATGGACGGAGTTCTGCGCCGGCGCTCCCGGGATCTTTTCGGCATTGTGAATGGGCTGAATTACCACGAGTTCAATCCCGCCACCGACCCCCGGATCTACCGCCAATACGATGCCGACCATCTGGACGCCAAGGCGGTGAACAAACATGAGCTGCAAAAAGAGATGGGTCTGCCCGTGGCCGATGTTCCCCTGGCAGGCATGGTGGCACGCCTGGTCAGCCAGAAAGGCCTGGATCTGCTGCTGGGCGTGGCGGATCAGCTTCCGTCCCTGCGCCTACAGCTGGTGGTGTTGGGGACCGGCGACCCTCATTACGAAGAGGCCTTGCGCCGGCTGCAGCAGCAGTTGCCGGGACAGGTGGCGGTGGCCATCGGTTTCAACACCGTGCTGGCCCAACGGATCTATGCTGGCAGCGACCTTTTCCTCATGCCCTCGCAGTTTGAGCCTTGCGGCCTGGGGCAGCTCCTGGCGTTGCGCTACGGCACCATTCCTGTGGTGCGGGCTACCGGGGGCCTGAAGGATACAGTGGCAGACTACGACGCAGCCCTGGGTACGGGTACCGGGTTCGTGTTTCAGGAATACACGCCGAACGCGTTGCTGTCCACCTTGCGGCGTGCTCTGGAGCTCTATGAACGGCGGGATGCCTGGAACCGCATGGTCCGCCAAGCCATGGCTGCAGATTTCTCCTGGAACCGCTCCGCCGTGGAGTATATGGGGCTATACGCTGCAGCCAGGGCCAAGGCTGGCCAGACCGGCGCCGCCCGCGCAGCTACGGCCTAGGCCCGGCCGCAGGCGGAGGGGCCCTACGCTTTGGCGTCGGCGGAGGGCCCTTTTCGTTCTCCGTAGGCCCGCGGCAGGGTGAAGGTGAAGGTGGAGCCTTTCCCCACCTCGCTCTGGACGCTGATGCTGCCCCCCAGCCGTTCCAGTGTGTGCTTCACAATGGACAGCCCCAGCCCGGTCCCTCCCAGGGCCCGGGAGCGGGCTTTGTCCACCCGGTAGAAACGTTCAAAGATACGCCCCAGGTGCTCCGGGGGAATGCCGATACCGGTGTCGCGCACGGAAACCTGCAGCATATCGCCGCCCGGCGCCACAGCCGCCCTGACCTGCACCTGCCCCCCGGCACCGGTGTATTTCACCGCGTTGTCCACCAGATTGATCAAGACCTGGCCCACCATATCCGGATCGGCATAAGCCGGCGGCAGATTTGCGGGCAGGTGGGCGGAAAGCTCCACCTGGCGGCTCTTGGCCTTGGATTCCAGCATGGCCATGACCCGGTCCACCACCGGCGCCAGGGGCATGACCTGCCATTTGGGCTCCACCCGTTTGGACTCCAGCCGCGACAAATCCAGGAGGTCGTCGATGAGCCGCGAGAGGCGGTCTGTCTCCTGGCGGGCAATCTCCAGAAAATGCCGGTAGGTCTCCTTGTCTTCCACAGGAGTCTCCAACAAGGTCTCGATGAATCCCTTGATGGAGGTCAGGGGGGTGCGCAGCTCGTGGGACACGTTGGAGACGAAATCCGAGCGCATCCGCTCCAGGCGGCGCAAGTCAGTGATGTCATGGAAAACCAGCACCACTCCCTCCAGGCGGGGCGCCGCCGTGATGGGCGTGATGCTGACCTGCATGGTGGCCTCCTTCGGGGCCAGGAACGTGGTTTCCAGCTGGCGTGCCTGGCCGCTGGCCAACGTCTCCATGACCACGTGTTCCAGCTCGTGGTGCCGGACCACGGAAAGCAGATGCTGCCCCAGCATGCGTTCCCGGCTCATGCCCACCACCGCCTCGGCCGCGGGGTTGGCTAACATGACCCGCCCCTCCCGGTCCAGCGCGATGACCCCGTCGGCCATGCCGGTCAGAACGGCTTCCATCTCCTTTTTGCGGCTGGTGAGCTCTTCAATGCTGCTCTCCAGCCTCTCGGCCATGGCGTTGAAATGGGCGGCCAGATCCCCCATCTCATCCCGGGAGCGCACGGGGACCCGCAACCCCATGTTGCCTTGGCTCATGCGCCGGAATGCCTCCCGCATCTCGGCGACGGACCGGGTCACAGGCTCCACCACCCAGGCCACGGCCAACGAGGCCAAAAGCGCCACCAACAGGCTGGCCTGCCAGATGAGCCGCCGGAAGGAGGCCATGGTGGCCCGCACATCCCGGGTGGACAGACCCAACTGGAGGACCAGGGGGGGACCGGGTGGAGACACGCCGGCGGCGGCCCCGGAGGGCATGACCGCTCTGCGGCTCCCGGTGGCTGGCGGTAAAAGCAGAGCCACGTAGCGCATTTCATCCTTACGGTCAGGGCTCAAACGGGTGGACCGGCCGATGCCCTGCTTTAGCGCCTGCACCACCTCGGGCGGCAGCCCTGCCGCCGTCTTTTCCGGCGCGGCCTGCCCTGCGGCGGCGGGGGCGGCGGCGATGACAGAACCGGCGCGGTCCAGAATGGCCACCTGCATGTTCAGGTGAGAGGCGATGCCGCCGACTTCCTGCGCCAGGGCCGACGCCGAGCCGGCAAGATACGGCTGCAGGAGCTCCGCGGAAAGGCGCGCGTCGCTCAGCAGGCGGTGATCGAGGGTGCGCGAGTAAAGGGATTCCACGCGCCAGCTCAGGAAGCCACCGATGGAAAAGAGTGAAACCAGTAGAAAGAGGATATACGTGCCCAAAAGACGTACCCGAATGTTCACGGGAGACGGAGTCCCGGACCCGCTTCACGCGCCCCGGGCCGGAGCCCGAGGCAGGGGGCCCCGGAAGCCCCTGAACCGCCTTTCCTCGAAGTGAGAACGTCGGGCCGTGGACTACGCCCGGGCCTGGGTCAGACCCGTGCGGACCCGGCATCGCCCGGGACAGGAGTCAATCGCCGGCGCCACGGATCCGGTAACCCACGCCATGCACGGTTTCAATGTAGGTGGGGTTGGCCGGGTCCGGTTCGATTTTCGTACGCAACCTGCGCACGTGTACGTCCACCGTGCGGGTGTCCCCCTCATACTCATAGCCCCAGACCTTCTGGAGCAGGAAATCCCGGGTCATGACCCGCCCCCGGTTGGCAGCCAGCACATAGAGCAGATCGAATTCCTTGGGCGTCAGGTCCACGGGTGCCCCGCGGACGGTCACCGCATGCCGGGAAAGATCCAGCCGGACGTCGCCGATGGTCAGAACCTCATCCTTGGCCGGGGCGCCATTCCCCGCCGCATCCATCTCCTGGCGGCGCAGCAGGGCTTTCACGCGCGCCAGCAGCTCCCGGTAGCTGAACGGCTTTGTTACGTAATCGTCGGCCCCCAGCTGCAGACCGAAGACCTTGTCGAATTCTTCGCCCTTGGCCGTCAAAAGAATGATGGGCACAGTCTGTTCCTGGCGGATGGTCTGGCAGACGGCGAAACCGTCCATCTTCGGCAACATCACGTCCAGGATGATGAGATCCGGATGCTCGCTGCGGGCTTTGGCCAACCCTTCGGCGCCATCGTAGGCCACCAGCGCCTCGAAGCCTTCCTTTTCCAGGTGGTATTTGATGAGCTCCACGATGGCCGGCTCATCATCGACCACCAGAACCTTTTTCCCTGCCATACCTTGCTCTCCCTCCGCACCTTTCGCCCGGCAGGGGCCTGGAGGGGCTCCGGGGCATGGCTCGCTGCCGCGCCTGCCGCGCGCCCTCGGGCCCGCCCCATCAAAGACCGTAGATTTCCCCGTATTTGCTGCGGATATAGCGGATGTAGGGTTCTGCCTGGAGCTCCGTGCCCGTTACGCGGGAGACCAGCTCCGCTGGAGTATATTTACCGCCCAAGGCGTGGATCCTTTCGTTCAGCCACTTTTTCAGCGTTCCAAACCGGCCCGCCGCCATCTCGTCCTCCAGACCGGGGCACTCCTTGCGGGCCTGGTCGAAGAACTGCACGGCCAGCAGATTGCCCAGGGTGTAGCTGGGGAAATAGCCGATGGAGCCGTCAGACCAGTGCACGTCCTGCAGGACGCCCTCGCGGGGGTTGCGGGGCACGACGCCCAAATAGTCTTGCATGAGTGCGTTCCACGCTTCCGGCAGGTCTTTCACCGCCAGTTTGCCGTCCACCAATTGCCGCTCCAGGTCAAAACGAACGAAGATGTGCAGATTGTAAGTCACTTCGTCCGCATCGGTGCGGATCAAAGACGGTTCCACGCGGTTTACGGCGCGGTACATGGCTTCCAGGTCCACGCCCCGCAATTCCGCCGGGAAGAACGACTGGGCCACGGGCAGGAAATGCCGCCAGAATGGCCGCGACCGCCCTACCAGATTCTCCCACAGCCGGGACTGGGATTCGTGCACTCCAAAGGAAGGGGCTTCGCCCAGCGGCGTACGCTCGAATTCCAGCGGGATGCCTTGCTCATACAGGGCGTGGCCTCCTTCATGCACCACGGAGAACAGGCAGGAAGCCAGATTGTCCGGCACCACATGGGTGGTGATGCGGACATCGGTGGGGGAAAAGGCGGTGGTGAACGGGTGAACCGTGGAGTCCATCCGGCCCCGGCGGAAGTCGAAGCCCATGGCCTGCAGCACCGCCAAGCCGAAGTCCCACTGCTTTTTCTCGTCAAAATGGCGGTGCAGAAAGCTGTCGTCCACCTGTGCCACCTGGGGGCGGATGGCCTGCACCAACGGGACCAGCGCCTCTTTCAGCTGGGAGAAGAGGGCCTCCACCCGGCTGGTCCGCATCTCCGGCTCAAACTCGTCCAGCAGGGCGTCATAGCGGCACTCCGGATACCCCAACGCCTCGGCCTTCTGGACGACCAGGTCCACGATCCGCTCCAGATAGGGGCAGAACACCTCGAAACGGTTCTGCTCGCGGGCCTGCAGCCAGCCGTGGTGCCCCAGGGTGGTGGCCTCCGCCAGTTTTCCTACCAGATCCCGGGACAGCTTGCGCTCCCGCTGGTATTTTCTGCGGGTGACCCGAATCAGGCTGCGGGCGAACGAATCATACGGAAGGGCCTCCACGTCGTGGGACAGGCGCTCCAACAGCTGGCCCACCTCGTCGTTGACAAACCGGTCATAGGCCAGTGTGGCCAAGGTCACCATTTGGGCGGAGCGGCTGCCAGCAGCGTCCGGGGGCATGTAGGTCTGTTGATCCCAGCCCAGCACAGCGCCGGCCTTTTCCAAGTCCGCGGTCTCCCCAAGGAGTGTTCGCAGCCGCATAAAAGCGGGGCTTTGTAGAATTTGTTGTTCCTTCGCATCCGGCTGCGCGGGTCCCCAAGCATTTCCGGGAGGTTCTTGGGCGCACCTTCCGTTTTCTTTCAACCCCTGCGCCGCAGGAGGCCGGAGCCCCCACGGCGTTTCCCTCCTTCCGGACGGCGGGCCGTCCCAGGTATCCTCGTCTATGATGCCGTTCGACTTTCCTGGCCATTCCCCTGCTCCTCCTCCAGGGGTAGCACGTTGTGAATCCGGGCCACCACCCGGAAAGAGGCGATCTCCCGCAGCGCGGCACGCAGATTGGCTTCCCGCACCCGATGGGTCACGAAAACCAGAGGCACCCCGGGATGGCCGGTGCCCTTCTGGATCACCGTGGCCAGGCTGACCTGCCAGCGCCCGAACGCGCCGGCAATCTGCGCCAACACCCCCGGCCGGTCCGCCACGGTGGTCCGGATGTAGAACTGGCGTTCCTGCTGGCTGGCCGGCCGCACAGGCAAGGGCGGCGCGGTTTTCCCCCCTACGGCTTTCTCCTCTCCGGCTTGCCTGCCTGCGACCGTTCCCGCCAGAGCCGCACTGGCGGCAGCCGGCCCGGCCCCTCCCGCCGCACCTGCCCGGCGGCAGGCCGGCCCGGCGCCGGTGACCCCGGCGGCGCCCGCCTCTGCCGGTGCGGAGCGGACGATGCGGCGGGCGGCATCCAGCATGTCGGCCACCACGGCGCTGGCCGTCGGCAAGGAACCTGCTCCCCGCCCGTAGAACATGAGCTCCCCCACGGCATCTCCCTGCACATACAAGGCGTTGAAGCTGTTTTTCACCGCAGCCAGGGGGTGGCGCAGCGGCACCAGGGTGGGCCGGACCCACAGGCTCACGGAATCGTCGCAGCGGGCCACGGCCAGGAGCTTGATGACATAGCCCAGCTCCCTGGCATAGGCGATGTCGCTGGCCTCGATGCCTGTGATGCCTTCCCGCCAGATTTCTTCCACTGGCACGTGGACGCCGAAAGCCACCTGAGCCAGAATGGCCAGCTTGTAAGCGGCGTCGAGCCCCTCGATGTCCGCCGCAGGGTCCGCCTCGGCATAGCCCAGAGCCTGGGCTTCCCGCAGCGCATCGGAAAAGTCCTGGCCTTTCTCGGACATGGCGGTCAGGATGTAGTTGGTCGTGCCGTTGACGATGCCCATGACCTGCCGCAGTTCATTGGCTGCCAGAGACTCGCGCAGCGCCTTCACCACGGGAATGCCTCCGGCCACGCTGGCTTCGAAGCCGATGCTGACGCCCCCCGCCTGTGCCGCGGCAAAAAGCCCACTGCCCAGCAGGGCCAGCATCTCCTTGTTGGCGGTCACCACGTGCTTGCCGGCCCGCAACGCCGCCTCCACGTACTCGTAGGCAGGATGGGCACCGCCCATGACCTCCACCACCAGGCGAATATCCGGGTCGTCCAGGATATCCGCCGCGTTCGCCGTCAACAGCCTGCGCTCCACCACGTCCGGACGGGGGCGGTGCAGGTCGCGGACCAGGATCCTCCGGACCTTCAGAGGCCGGCCCGCCACAGCCGTCATTCGTTCAGGGTGACGCCGTAAGATCTCCAATACTCCTGTGCCTACGGTGCCGCATCCCAGAAGCCCCACGTAGATTGGGCCAGCCAGCGGGTCTGCAAGCATTTGACCATACCCTTTCTTCTCCGTCTTCTCCAACACGTTCTCCACCAAAGCCCATGGCCTCCTGCATGGATGGCGCCAGAGGCGCTACGCAGGAGCCTGCCTCCTTTGCTACGCTCAGATCGCTCAAGTGTTTCGCTGTGGAAGACATAGTTCCTCCTGAGACAATACAGCCGAGGTGGCGGCTGCCGGCCGTCCCCTCCGCCCGAGGTCCCGCCAGTCTTGTCTCGGGCCGCCGCCGTTGCCTCCCGTTACCTGTGGAGGCCGTTCCCTGCAAGTGCTATGATGAGGTAGGATTCCATCCGGACCACGGCTGGATCCGGTTTTGGATCGGGGGAGCAGGGGCAATGGGGTTGTTCAACCGTGCTTTGGGCATCGACCTGGGCACAGTCAATACCTTGGTGAGCGCCGGAGGAAACATTGTCGTCAATGAGCCTTCGGTAGTCGCAATAGAGCGCAGCACGGGGCAGGTTTTGGCAGTGGGAGCGGCGGCCGCGGCCATGTTGGGACGGGCGCCGGCGGACATCGATGTGATCCGCCCGCTGCGAGCCGGAGTGGTGGCCGACTACGGCTGGACCGCCAAGCTGCTGAGCCATTTCATCCAGCAGGCGGTGGGACGCCATCGCCTCTTCAAACCACGGGTGGTCATCGGGGTGGCGTACCAGGCCACATCGGTGGAGCGCCGGGCCATCACGGAGGCGGTGCTCGCCGCCGGGGCCCGAGAGGTCTATTTGGTGGAAGAGCCAGTGGCGGCGGCCATTGGCGCCGGGCTCACCATCCATGATTCCGTAGGCGGCATGGTGGTGGACATCGGCGGGGGCACCACCGGCGTGGCGGTGCTGGCGCTGGGCGGAATTATCACGGGCCGCTCCATTCCTGTCGGCGGAATCGCCATGGATGAAGCCATTCTGGACTATTGTCGGCGGGAATGCCGGTTGATCGTGGGCGAGCGGACTGCGGAAGAGATCAAGATGAACCTGGGGTGGGCGCTCTGTCCGGGAGGCCCCGCCCAGGCGGAAGGCAACGCCCGGGAGGGAGGACGCGCCCCCGAAGGGCAGCCGGATGAGCTGGTGCAGCGGGTGAGCGGCCGCGACCTGCTCACCGGGCTGCCAAAAGCGGTGGAGCTTTCGCGGACGCAGGTGGCCAGAGCCCTGGCGCCGGTGGTGGCGCAGATTGTGCAGGCCGTGCAGGCGGTGCTGGAAACCACCCCGGCGGAGGTAGCGGCGGATCTGGCCCATACCGGCATCTGCCTCACGGGCGGTGGGTCCATGCTGGGGAACCTGCCTGCGGCCCTGCAGGCCAGCGTGGGGCTGGAATGCCGGCTGGCCGCTGACCCCCTCACCTGTGTGGTGCGGGGCACGAGCCAGATCCTGCAGGAGATCCGCGCGTCACGCTCTTTGACGGTTCTGAACTCGGTGCAGCGGGCTAGCTGAGCAGGCGGGCCGGCAGGAGAAACAGGGGCCGCAGGTGAAGCACACCTTGCGGCCCTCTCTGTATACCCTTAGGGAATCCATTGGGAATCCATTTACGCACCCTCAGGGATAGATGCCGCGAGCCTGGATGGCGTCGGCCACGCGCCGGACAGCCAACATGTAGGCTGCGGTCCGCATATCCACCTGCTGGGCCTGCGCGATCTCCCAGACAGCCCGGAAGCTGCGTTGCATGGTCTGGCGCAGGCGCTGGTTCACTTCTTCTTCCGTCCAGTAGAAGAACTGCAGGTTCTGCACCCACTCGAAGTAGGATACGGTCACGCCGCCGGCATTGGCCAAAATGTCCGGCAGCACCCAAATGCCGCGCTGGTAGAGAATCCGGTCCGCCTCCGGCGTGGTGGGCCCGTTGGCTGCTTCTGCCACCAGCCGCGCCCGCAGGCGGCCGGCATTCTCCTCCGTGATCTGGTTCTCCAGGGCTGCGGGCACCAGCACATCGCAGGGAAGCTCCAGGAGCTCGGCGTTGCCGATGCTTTCCGCACCTGCGAATCCCACCACGGAGCCGGTCTTCTGCTTGTGGGCCAGCACCTGGTCGGGGTCCAGCCCGGCAGCGTCATAAATTCCCCCTTTGGAATCGCTGACCGCCACCACCCGGCAGCCCAGCTGGTGCAAGAGCCGGGCGGCGACGGAACCGGCGTTGCCGAAGCCCTGCACCACCACGGTGGCGCCGGGCAGGACCATGCCCAGGTGCTGGGCAGCCTCCTGGATCACGAACACGCACCCTCGGGCCGTGGCTTCATTCCGCCCCAGCGACCCGCCCAATGCCAGGGGCTTACCCGTCACCACCGCGGGAATGAAATGGCCGTGGTGCATGCTGTAGGTGTCGGCGATCCAGCCCATGGTCTGGGCGTTGGTGTAAACGTCCGGCGCAGGAATGTCCCGGTCAGGGCCGATGAAGGCGCTGATCTCAGAGGTGAAACGGCGCGTCAGCCGCTCCAGCTCGGCGGGCGAAAGGCGTTTGGGGTCACAGATGACCCCTCCTTTCCCACCGCCAAACGGGATGTCCACCACCGCGCACTTCCAGGTCATCCACATGGCCAGGGCCTTCACCTCATCCAGCGTCACGGCGGGATGAAAGCGGATGCCGCCCTTGGCCGGGCCGCGTGCGGTATTGTGCTGCACCCGGAATCCTGTAAAGACCTGCACTGACCCGTCATCCATTTTGACCGGGAAATTCACTTCCAGGGTGGCGCGCGGGCTGCGCATGATGGCGCTGATTCCGGGGTCCAATCCCAGCCTGCGGGCCACCGCGTCGTATTGCTGCAAGGCCACTTCGTACGCAGAGGCCGGCGTAGGCTTTTCCGTCACAGGGATAACCAACGCATTCTCCTCCCTCGTTGGGAATGCCCAATGGCTCACAGCGGGTTGCCACCGCCGGCGGGCCGTACTACCCGGTGCTCTGCTGCGACCTGCCTGCTGGCAGCCCGGCCCGGCGGGGCTGTGGCACAACGCCTGCTACAGCCTACGCTCCGTCATCGCTACGCCGGTGACTCCACCCTGCACAGCCTCCATAGGATCGCCGGCCCCGGGAGCCCAAGGCCGGCTTAAGGCGGGAAGCCTGTCACTTTTGTGGAAGTATTTACCCAATTCATTGTACGGCGGGGTTTTCTGGAAGTCAAGGCGTGTATACACGCCGCGCCGCCGGGCGGGCCCGCCCCCCAGGGGAAAGCCGCGAACGCAAGGAAAAGACCTGAAGGCGTGGAATTACCTCCAGGGATCTTGTGCTCCCGGGTGATGTCGTGGACCAGTTGATACGGGTTTTGGTCGTGGACGATTCCGCCTTCATGCGGCGGGTGATCAGCAGCATCCTGGAGAGGCAGCCCGATTTCCGGGTGGTGGGATTCGCCGTCGATGGCCTGGATGCTTTGGAAAAGGTGGCCTCCCTGCGGCCAGACGTCGTGACGCTGGACGTGGAGATGCCCAAAATGGATGGGTTGCAGGTGTTGCAGGCCCTGCGGCGGCGCGGGCTGTTTCCCGGCGTGGTGGTCCTCAGCGCCCTTACGGCCCGCGGCCCCCACATTGCCGTGGAAGCCCTGGCCGAAGGCGCCGTGGATGTGGTGGCCAAGCCGCAGGTGGGTGGGAGCCAGACGCTGATGGCCATGGCCGCGGAGCTGGTGGAAAAGGTGCGGGCCGCAGCCCAGAGCCGGGCGGGAGACCGGAAAGGGTCCCCGGCGCCGGACCGCCTCTTACAGGCGGGCTCCGAACCGGAACCACTGCTGCCGCGGCGGCGCAGGTTCTTGGCGCCGGAGGTTCCGGCTTCTCCCGGCCGTACAGCAGGCGCCGAGCAGGAGCCGGGAGCCGGCTCTCAGGCAGCGGCCCCAGCCCCGGTACCGCTGCCCAAGTTGCGGGCGCCGCTGCGCTTGGTGGTGGTGGCGAGCTCCACCGGCGGCCCGTCGGCGCTGGGCGCCTTTCTCAGCCACCTGCCCAAGAGCCTGCCGGTCCCGGTGGTGGTCGTGCAGCATATGCCGGCGGGGTTCACGCGGGCGTTGGCCGCGCGCCTGAATGCCAACGGTCCGCTCCCGGTGCAGGAAGCCGGCGACGGCCAGGTGTTGCGCCCCGGCCTGGTGCTGGTGGCACCTGCCGGGCACCAGGCTACTCTGGAGCGCAGCGGGGAGGGCTTGGATTCTTCGGTCCACCTGGCTCTGGACCGCCCTCCCATCTACGCCTCCCCTCACAGGCCCTCGGCGGATGCTCTTTTCCGCTCTGCAGCAGCAGTATTCGGGCCGCAGGCCCTGGCGGTGGTGTTGACCGGCATGGGCAGGGACGGGCTGGCCGGAGCCCAGGCCTTGGGCCGTGCCGGAGGGGTGATCCTGGCGCAGGACGAAGCCAGCTGCGTCGTTTACGGCATGCCGCGGGCCGTGGCGGAAGCGGGGTTGGCCAGCCTGACGGCACCGCCGGAGGCTTTGGCCGGGGCTGTGGCGGCCTTGGCCGGAGCGCCGGCGCAGCCTGGGAGCTAAGGGGAGGCGCGTGTCCGCCATGGGTTTCGCAGGCCTGCAAAAACCTCCGGCGCTGCAGCCGGGGTCCTGTATCGGCGTGGTGGCCCCGGCCAGCCCTGCGGAACCGGCCCAGATCGAGGCAGGAGCCGCAGCCCTGCAGGGGATGGGGTTCCGGGTGCGGTTGGCGCCGCATGCCGCCCGGGCCTGCGGCTATCTGGCCGGCACAGACCGGGACAGAGCCAGCGACTTGAATGCCTTGTTTGCCGACCCGCAGGTGGATGGCATCGTCTGCCTCCGGGGTGGATACGGGTCCATGCGCATTCTGGAGGATCTGGACTACGGCGTCATCCGGCGGCATCCCAAGGTCTTTGTGGGCTACAGCGATATCACCGCCCTACACCTGGCTTTGCAGCGCCACGCCCGGCTGGTGACGTTCCACGGCCCCATGGCTGCGTCCGGCTGGGCACCGGGGGGCGGGCGTTCACCGGCGGAGGCGGCAGAGGCTGCGTTCAACCGGCGTTGGTTCCTGCGAGCGCTCACATCCACAACGCCTTTGGGAACGCTGGATTTGGACGGGTGCTCGCAGATGCAGGTTGTGAGCGGTGGAAAGGCGCAAGGAGCGATCGTAGGCGGTAATCTATCGCTGATCGCATCCACGCTGGGAACTCCGTACGAGATCGATGTGAGCGGAGCCATCCTCTTTTTTGAGGATGTGGGCGAAGCGCCCTATCGCATCGATCGAATGCTCACGCAATTGCGCTTGGCGGGTATCCTTCAGGCGGCCGCCGGCATTGTGGTGGGGGAGTGCGTGGATTGCCAATCGCCGTCCGGCAACTCGCAGGGGAAAGGCGGTGCCGAAGTGTCTCTGCTGGACGTTTTGCACGACCGCCTGGGCGACCTGGGCATTCCGGTTCTGTATGGGCTGCCTGCCGGGCATGGCCGCCGCAAGCTCACCTTGCCGCTGGGAGTCCGGGCTGAGCTGGACGCAGATCGGCGCCTGCTGACCATTTTGGAGGCGGGGGTCCGCTGAGGGTTGCGGCACCGGGCGCCCGCCTCTCGCCTCCTGGCCCCTGGCCCCCTGGCCGCCTGGCCGGAGGCGCCCCGGCCTCATTGGGTCGCGTCGGGACCGGGGGACCCGGGAGGCGGGATAATGAGGTCATCCATGCGTTGGATGGGCCGGGAAGTATCCCCATGGCCCCAGATGGACTCCACCCGCCGGCCGTCCAGCTCCAGCTGCACAGCGCGGATCCCGGGCAGTTGCGTCAGAGTGTTCACAATGGAAGCCGTGGTGATGAGCTCGCCAGCGGATCCGCCCCAGTGGTGGCTGCGGATCTCCTGGGAGAAGTTCACATACGCGATCTGGTTCGCGATGGTCAGCGACAAAAGTCGCGTCCCGGGCGGAATGGTCCGCTGCAGGCGCTGGTCGTGGGGGCCCGCGATCAAGGCCTCCACCAACCGGGCAGCCAGGGCAGCCTCCGTTTTTTCCGCGGGGATGCGCCGGGTCTCGGGGACCACGCCCGTGGCGTCCCGGCTGGCGAAATACAGCGTCACCATTGTTTGGCCGCGCGCGGAGGCTGCCAGCGTCTTGGGAAGGCGATCGGGCAGGCCGCCGCTGAGCCATGCCACCCAGTCCAGGGCCACGGCGCCGGCCAGAATCACGAGCAAGACGATGCTCCACCAGTAAAACGGCCAAGGGGAGCGCGAACGCATGGTCATCCCTCCCGGGATACGGGTTTGAAGAGTACGGGTCTGAAAAAGACGGGCCTGCAACTGCCGCGGATGCCTGCCAATCCATCTCCCTATGTCTTATCTTATCGCAATCTGGATGAAATTAGACAGCCTGTAGGACAATTCCGCCACGCGGTGCGGGAGCGGGAGTCCGGCCGGGCGGCAGGAACAGCCGGAGAAATGGTGTAAAGTATGCGTTGGCGAAAAGAGGGACCAGCGTGGAGAATTCAGATGGCTTGGCCGGAGCCCTGGCCTTGGTCCGGGAGCGGGTCAGCCGGGCGGCGCAGCGTGCCGGCAGGGATCCGCGGGAGATCGTGTTGGTGGCGGCCAGCAAGGCCGTACCGGCGGAGCGCCTGCGCCAGGCCTGGGGCGCGGGCCTGACCCGCTTCGGGGAGAACAGGGCCCAGGAACTGAAGGAAAAGCAGGCGGCTCTGGCGGATTTAGCGGTGGAATGGCATTTCATCGGCCATTTGCAGCGCAACAAAGTGAAGGACGTAGCCGGAAAGGTGGCGCTGCTGCACTCCCTGGACCGTTGGGAGCTGGCGCTGGATCTGGAACGCCACCTCTCGGCCCTGGGCCGCTCTCAGCCGGTGCTGGTCCAGGTGAACAGCTCCGGCGAGAGCAGCAAGTCCGGGGTCGCCCCGGGCGATGCGCTGGATTTCGTGCGCCGGGTGGCTGGCTTGCCCCATCTGGAGGTCCATGGGCTCATGACCATCGCCCGTTTGGATCCGGACCCGGAGCAGGCACGCCACTGCTTCCGCCTGCTGCGGGAGCTGCGGGACCAGATTGCGGCCGCGGCCATTCCTGGCGTCCGGATGGAGTGGTTGTCCATGGGCATGTCCGGCGACTTCGAGGTTGCCGTGGAGGAAGGGGCCAATCTGATCCGGCTGGGGACCGCCATCTTCGGGCCGCGGCCACCCCGTAGATGACAAATCGCGCGCATGAGCCTGACGAGGAAGGGCGCCAATGGACCGGCAACAGATACACCGGCTGTTTGAAATCGACAGCATGATCCGGGCGGGCCGCTACCCTTCGCCCCGCTCTCTGGCCGAGTATTTTGAGGTGACCGAGCGCACGGTCCACAGGGACCTCACCTACCTGCGGGATGTCCTGCACGCTCCCCTGGAGTTTGACCGCCTCCGGGGCGGGTATCATTACACGGATCCCTCCTTTCGCTTTACGGCGGTCCACACGTTTTCCGAAGGGGAACTCCTGGCCCTCTTGATGGCCGTCCGGCTGCTGAGGGAGTTCCGGGGCACGTCCCTGGAGCCCATGGTGCAAACGGCCTTGGACAAGCTGAGCCGTTTCCTGCCGGACAGCGTAGAGATTTCCCTGCAGGAGTTGTTCACCGGCATCTCCTTTGCCATCGAACCTTTGCGCGGCGACGAGCGGAAGGTCGGCGACGTGTTCGCCCACCTGGCCTCGGCCGTGCGCGCCCACCGGCGGGTGAGGATGCAATACTATGCCGCCAGCCGGCGGGAGAGCCGCGTGCGGGTGGTGGATCCCTACAACATCCGCTTCGTGGACGGCACCTGGTACCTGATCGGATACTGCCATCTACGCCGGGATTTTCGCATCTTCGCCCTGGACCGCATCCAGAGCCTGGAGATCACGGACCAGACCTTCGAACGGGATCCATCCTTCGCTGTGGACAAATACCTGGCGGACACCTGGCGCATCGAGCGCGGCAGCGGCCTGTACCGGGTCGTCCTGCGCTTTTCGCAGGACGTGGTGCCGTACGTGCAGGGCAAACGTTGGCATCCATCCCAGCAGGCCGAGCTGCAGCCGGACGGAAGCCTGATCCTGAGCTTCCAGATCAGTTCCTTGACGGAGATCCAGCGCTGGGTGCTGAGTTTCGGCGGCCGGTGCCAGGTGCTGCAGCCGGCGGAGCTGCGGGAGCGGGTCCGGGAGGATGCCTGCCGGATTCTGCGGCAGAACCCCGCCGCAGCTGCGCCGCAGCCCAGCGCAGGGACTCCTTGACGGCCTCGTCTACCTGGGGGCTACGCAAGGTTGCAACCACTTCCCCCAGGGCCGCCGGCCGGCCGCTGTTCCCCAGAACCAGCGCCGCGTTGCGCTGGAGTCCGGCCAGCCCCGGCCGGGCCAAGGGGGTTCCCCAGAAGCGGCGGCGGAAGGCCTCCTGGTCCTGGTTCAGAATGGAGACGACGGCAGGATGGGGGCCCGTGAGCGCCCGCGGGTGCCATTGCCAGATTGCACCCTGGGAAGAGCCCGCCGCCAGGCCCGGCTCCGCCTGGGGCGCAGGCTGCGCCCGCCAGTTGAAGGGGCAGGCTTCCTGGCAGACATCACAGCCGAACAGGTGCCCGCCGACGGCGCTGCGCCACTCTTCCGGAATGGACCCCCGCTTTTCGATGGTCAAATAGGCGATGCAGCGGCGGGCGTCCACCCGGCCGGGGGCCACGATGGCGCCTGTGGGACAGGCCTCCAGACAGCGGCGGCAGCGCCCACATCGCGACCCGGGCCCCGCGGCTGCCCGCGGAGCCGGCGGCGTGGGGTCCAGCGGCAGGTCCGTGAGGATCTCCCCCAGCACGACCCAGCTGCCATAGCCGGGTACGATGAGATTCCCGTGCCGTCCCAACCAACCCAGCCCCGCCTGCACGGCCCAGGCCCGCTCCGCCAGGGGCGTGGCGTCCACCCAGGGCCGCGCCACCCGGGCGCCCTGCTCCTGCATCCAGCGGGCCATCTGCCGCAAGGCCGTTCCCAGTACCCGGTGGTAGTCCCTCCCCTGGGCGTAGCGGGCCACCCTCCCACGGACTGGCGCGATTCTTCCGTGTTCCTGGGCGTCCCCGCCGGCGCCGGGCCCGGCCGTCCCGTCTCTTTGCCACCACCGGGCCGGGACAGGGTCGATCCACGGGTGGTAGTACCCCGCAGCCACGCTCACCACCCGGATGGCCCCGGGCGCCAGGGCACCCGGACGACAAGCCAGAGCGGCATTGCGTTCCAGGTAGGCCATCTCGCCGTGCATGCCGGCAGCCAGCCAGCTTGAGCGCACACCGGCGGGCTCGGGACAGGCGGAGGCGTCCGCCACGCCGCAGGCTACCAGGCCCAGGCCGCGGGCCAGGGCGCATAGCTTCTGGGTATCCAAGGGAGGAATCATCTCCTGCCAGGGGGAAATCCAACTCAGGGGAAATCCAATTCATTATAAACCACCACCGGCTGTTCAGGGTTCGCGTGCCGGCCGCCTGGAGGGTGCCGCCCGAACCGCTGTCTGAGCCGGCCTTATGGAAGGGCCATGTACAGTGAGGCTGTGCGGATGAGCCTGCCTGCCGTTTGCGACGCCACCAGCGAACAACGGGGTCCGCTGTGGGCCAGCCTGCCCGGCGCCAAGAGGCAGCGGCGGCTGGCCGTCCACTCTTTTCACCGTTATTTCGGCAAGCTGATCCCGGCCATCCCTCGCCAGGCCGTGGCCCTCTACACCAGCCCCGGGGATTGGGTGGCGGACCCATTCTGCGGCTCCGGGACCACGCTGGTGGAGGCGGTCGCCGCTGGGCGCAGAGCCCTGGGGCTGGACATCAATCCGCTGGCGGTTCTGATCAGCCGGGCCAAGACCACGGGCTATCCTGTCACGCTTCTGCGCCGGCAGGCGGCAGCCCTGGAGGAAAGCCTGGGTGCCTGCAACGGGGGCATTTCCGTTCCTGCGGCGGCTTTGGGCATTCCCAACGAGGCCCATTGGTTCCAGCCCCAGGCCGGTGCAGATCTGGCCGCGCTCCTGGGGGTCCTGCGCCGCTGGCCTGATCCGGACGCCCGTCTCTTTTTCCTGGCCTGCGTTTCCGCCATCATCCGGCGGGTATCCAATGCCGATCCACGCCACATTTTCCCCGGCTACAGCAAGCGGCTGCGAGCCTTGGACCGGGCTGGGCTGCGCCCCATCCAGGTGCAGGCCGCCTTCCGGCAGGCTGTGCAGAAACGTCTGAGTGCCCTGGAGGAATTGCAGCGCCTGCCGGGGTTCTCCCGTTTCCGGGTGGAGGTGAAAACCGCTGCCGCCACCACCCTGCCCCAGGTGGCTCCTGCCGAAGGCGTCCGCCTGATCGTGACCAATCCGCCTTATCTGGGCTCCATCCGCTATCTGGAGACCATGAAACTGGAGATGTTCTGCCTGGGCTTGGTGCAGACTCCCCAGGCTCTGGCTGACCTGGACCGCCAAGGCCTGGGCAGCGAGCGGATCTACGCCGCGGAATACAAGCAGTTCGAGCCTTGCGGCCTGGAGCAGGTGGATGCGCTCGCTTCCCGCCTGTTTGCCGCCGGACACCGGAAAATGGCCCGGGTCACCCAGCGATATTTTCTGTCCATGCGGGAGTTCCTGCAGGCCGCCGCCTCCTCCCTGCAGCCCGGCGGCCACCTGGTGGTCAAGATCAGCGACAGTTACGTGCGGGGGCTACGCATCCCCACCCACGGCATTCTGCTGGACCTGGCAGCCCCTCTGGGCCTGCATCCGGTCGAGGTGTTCCGCGATGCGATCCAAAGCCACTCCCTCACAACCCGGCGGAATTCTTACAGCCGGCTGTTGCCGTGGGACTGGCTGGTGGTCTGGGAAAGGCGGGGTGGACCAAGTGTCTCGGAAAAACCAAGCGGTTGAGGCGGAAGGGCCGGGGAAAGGCGTGCAGGCGCCTTCCCTGCATGTTCTGCGCTATATGGGGGGCAAGCGTCATCTGCTGGGCTTCCTGCTGCCCCATCTGCTGCCCCTGCTGCAGCCAGGCCAGCTGTTTGTGGACCTTTTTGCCGGATCTGCCGTCGTTTCCTATGCCCTCAAGGGGCGGCAGCTGCTCTGGGCCAACGACGTGGAAGCCTACAGCGTCGTCCTTAGCCGGGCATTGCTGCAGGGGCGCCCCGGCCAGGTCGATGCCCAGTGGGCCCGGACCCACCTGCTGCCGCTGGTCCGGTACAATGAGGCCCATGGGGTTTTCACCTATTTCCAGCGGACCTTTGCGGATACCTACTTCAGTCCGGAGCAGTGCCTTGAGCTGGATAGCTGGCGCTATGCCATCGAGGTGGGCACCTCCGGGGTACAGAAGGATCTCTGCCTCACGGCGCTTATTTATGCCGCCTGCTATGTGCAGTCCGCACCGGGGCATTTCGCCCAGTATCTGCCTCCGCGACACCCCCGCGCTGTGGCTTTGCGCCGGCTGCAAGTGAGGCCTGCCTTTCTGCAGAAGTGCGATGACCTGGCCAGGCTACAGGAGGCCTATGGACCCGCCTGCGTCACCGGCAGCGACGCCCTCCGCCTGTTTGTGCCGGAATACCGGCAGGCGTGGGCCCAGGCGCGCCTGATCTATCTGGATCCGCCGTACACGGCCGAACAATACAGCCGGTTCTATCATGTGCTGAACACGTTGGTGCTCTATGACCAGCCGGAAGTGCGCTACTCCGGGCGCTATCGGACAGACCGCTTCCAGTCCCGTTTCTGCCAGGCTCGCGCGGCCCGGGAGGAGTTCCGGCAGCTTCTGAGCCAGATTGCCGCCTGGGCCCCCCAGGCCGCAGTGGCCATCAGCTACGGCCTGCCCGGCGTGGTCCCGGTGGAACAGCTGGTGGAACTCTCCGCCTCCCTCTACCGCCGCGTGGACGTCTACAGCCTGCCCTGTGCCCATTCCACCCTGGGGAAAGGGCCCCAGCAGGCCGTGGAATTCCTGTTGGTGCTGCAATCTGCGCGGTGAACTAGAACTGCGCCGGCACGAAAGCCAGGATCACGCGGCGGCGCCGGGGCCCGTCGAACTCCGCCAGGAAAACCCCCTGCCAGGTGCCCAGCTGGAGGCGCCCCTTTTGCACCGGAATCCAGGCTGCAGATCCTGCCAGCGCTGCTTTGGCGTGGGCCGGAGAATTCCCCTCTGCGTGGCGCCAGGCCTTTTGCGCCGGGATCATCTCGTCCAGGACGGAGAGGATGTCCGCCCGTACGCCCGGGTCAAAGGCCTCGTTCAGCAGAACGCCGGCCGTGGTATGGGGCACGAAGACGTGGCAGAGGCCGTCCGTCCAGCCGGCCTTGGTCACGGCATCCTGGATCTCGGCGGTGATGTCCAGCAACGAGTGGCGGTCCCGCGTCTCCACGGCGATCTCCATGCTGACCCCTCCCGGCACCAGATTAACACTGGCATGGGAGGTTGGCAAATCTGGCTAGCCGCCGGAAATCAATCCACGAACATCCTGGCCAGAGCCTCTTTGCCCGGCATGCCCTCACGCACCCCCAACGTCCTGGCCGCGTCCGTGAGGTCCGTGATGGGAGCTTCCAAGAGTTCTTCCACGGTTTTGACCCCCAAGGCCCGGGCTGCCACGATGCCCCTCTCCTTCAGCCGTGTGTTCAAGAGGGCTACATCTAACGCGCCGCACATGATGTAGCCGGTTCCGGTGCTGACAGCCACCAGATGGGTTTTCGGCAGCTCCACCTGGACCGCCACGGCCCAGCGATCTCCCACGGGTACAGGACGTACGGTGACCACGGTTCCTCCCCCCTTCGGCCTCAATCCGCTGCCAGCTCAACACTATGCAGGAAGGCCCGGGGCGGTGCCCCGCAGAGCAGGCGCCGGCCGGACGCGTTCCTCAGAAACACGGAGGAGGAAATGGCGGGGAGCGGGCGAAAATTACCACTACAGAAGCGTGAGCACAAATAGGGAATATTGGGCAACGAGGGAAAATTCCCGACCTTTCCGCACCGCTATTCCCGCCGTTGTGCCGCGCTCTCCCGCCAGACTTCCCAGCTCAGATTCACAGCCACGTCATTGAGGAAAGGCAAGGTGAAAGGGATGGCTGTTTCCCCCACCCCGCCGCGGATCATCCGGCGCGCCCACCTTTTGTGGCCTACGAACATACGTTCTGGCATGTGGGCCTGGCTGTTTCACCGCATTTCCGGCCTGGCCCTGGTGTTTTACCTGTTCCTGCATCTCATGGTGCTTTCCAGCGCCACCGCTGGGCCTGCGGCCTTTGACCGGGCCATGGAGGAGCTTCACTCGCCGCTTTTCCTGGCCCTGGATTTGCTTTTGCTCCTGGCCGTGCTCTATCACGGGCTGAACGGGATCCGGGTGGTCCTGTTCGACCTGGGCCTGGGCGTGCGGCGCCAGGCGGCCTTGTTTTGGATGGTGATGGTCCTTACGGCGCTGGTCCTGCTGGCCGCCGTGGCGGTAACCTGGCCCTTCCTGTTCGGCGGCGGCCGGGCCGGCTGAAAGAGGGCTCTCCGCCGGGCGGCGCCGGGCCGGGCCGGCGGCGGGCCAGGATCCCGGCCAAGCTTTCCGCAAAAGGAGGCGGAATGAATCGTGACTGTGGCAGATGAGGCTTTGGCAAAGCCCCCGGCCGGCGCACCCGGGAACGCCCGCGTCTCCCGCCGGGCAGCCACCTGGGCCTGGCTTTGGCAGCGCCTTACCGGCGTATTGCTGGTGGTCCTGTTGGGGGTCCACTTCTGGGTGGAGCACTATGCGCAACCCGGCGCTGTGCTGACGTTCCAAAACGTGCAGTTGCGGGTGCAGACGCTCCTGTTCGCCCTCATCGATTCCTTGCTTCTGGCCGTGGCCATCTTCCACGGGCTCAACGGCGTGCGCATGGTGGTGCTGGACTTTCGCGCCGGCGCCCGCATCGCCCGCCCCTTGACCGTGGGCCTGTGGATCGTGGGGTTAGCGGCCCTGGCCTTCGGCATTCACACGTTGCTGGCTTTTCTGGGGGTGATCGCTTGATCCGCCATCGTTACCTCATCGTCGGAGGCGGGCTGGCGGGCCTGCGCGCTGCGGTGGAGCTGGCGGGCCAGGACGTGGCGGTGTTGGCCCGGGTGCAGCCGCTGCGCTCCCATTCTGTGGCCGCCGCCGGCGGGATCAACGCGGCGCTGGGCAACAATCCCGACGGGGCTGACGACACACCCGAAAAGCACGCTTTCGACACCATCAAGGGGTCCGATTATCTGGCAGACCAGGACGCCGTGGAGATCATGGCCCGGGAGGCCATCGACCGGGTGATCGAGGCGGAGCACTGGGGCTGCCCCTTCAGCCGTTTCCCCGATGGCCGCATTGCCCAGCGGCCCTTCGGCGGTGCCGGTTTTCCCCGCACCTGCTATGCGGCGGACCGCACGGGGCACGCCCTTTTGCACACGCTGTACGAGCAGGCGGTACGGCGGGGGCTGCACGCCTACGAAGAATGGGTGGCCCTGGAGCTGGTGGTGGCGGAGGGGCGCGCCTGTGGCCTGGTGGCCATGAACCTTTTGACCGGGCAGGTGGAGGGGTTCGTGGCCCAGGCGGTGATCTTCGCCACCGGTGGGGCAGGCCGGATGTACCTGCGCTCCAGCAACGCCCTGCTCAACACCGGCAGCGGCATGGCCATCGCCTACCGCGCCGGCGTGCCCCTCAAGGACATGGAGTTCATCCAGTTCCATCCCACCACGCTCTACGGCTCCAACATCCTCATCACCGAAGGGGCGCGGGGCGAAGGCGGTTACCTGCTGAACAACAAAGGCCAGCGTTTCATGGAGCGCTATGCAGCCAAAGCCATGGAACTGGCGCCCCGGGATATCGTGGCCCGGGCCATTCAGACCGAGATCGACGAAGGCCGCGGTTTTCAGCCTCCGCCGGGCGCGCAGGTGGGGAGCGGCGGCGGTTATGTCCATCTGGATTTGCGGCATCTGGGCGAAGCCAAAATCAACGAACGCCTGCCGAAGGTGCGGGAGATCAGCGTGCACATCGCCGGCGTGGACCCGGTGTACGAACCCATCCCCATCCAGCCGGCGCAGCATTATACCATGGGAGGCATCGACACCGACAACGATGGGGCCACACAGCTGCCCGGCTTTTTTGCCGCCGGGGAGGCGGCCTGCGTGAGCGTCCACGGGGCAAACCGGCTGGGCGGCAATTCCCTGCTGGACACCATCGTCTTCGGGCGCCGGGCGGGGGCCGCCGCCCGCAGATATGTGGAAGGGCTGGAACCGGCGGGGCCGGCGGGTCAGGAAGGCGCCGTGGCGCAGGTGGAAGCGGCGGTGCGAAGCATGCAGGAAAAGATCGCCAAGCTGCTGCGGGCCGATGGGCCGGAAGACCCCGCCGCGTTGCGGGACCGGCTGCGCTCCCTGATGAGCGAACAGGTGGGGATTTTCCGGGAAAGGGAGCCCCTGGAGCAGGCCGTGGCTGCCATCGCGGATTTCAAGGAACGTTACCGGCATATCCATCTGCGGCACCGGGGCACCCGCTACAATCTGGACCTCTACCAGGCGGTGGAGTTGGAAGGCATGCTGGACCTGGCCGAGGTCATCGCCCGCGGAGCCCTGTTGCGGGAAGAGAGCCGCGGCTCCCAATACCGGCGGGATTTCCCGCAGCGCGACGATGCGAACTGGCTCAAGCACACGCTGGCCTATCATACGGCCGAGGGGCCGCGTTTTGCCTTCAAGCCCGTCACCATCACGCGCTATGAGCCGCAGGAAAGGAGGTACTAGGCGCCATGGACCAGGCATTGGGCGCTGCGGACACGCCCACCGTCTATTTCAATGTGCAGCGCTATGACCCGGAGGTGGATGCCAAGCCCCGCTACGACCGCTTTGCCGTACCGTACGAGCCGGGGATGACGGTTCTGCAAGGGCTGCTCTGGATCCTGGACCATGTGGACGGCTCCCTGGCCCTGCGTTATTCCTGCCGGGAGGCAGCCTGCGGTTCGTGCGCCATGTTGGTCAACGGCTGGTACCGCCTGGCTTGCAAGACCCAGGTGAAGGATCTGCGCAGCAAAGAGATCACGGTGCAGCCTCTGCCGCATTACCCGGTGATCAAGGACCTGGTGGTGGACATGAGCGGGTTCTTCGCCAAGTACCGGGCTGTTCAGCCGTATCTGGTGGGTGGCGACGGGCAGCGGGCGGTGGAACCTGCCTCCGGGCCGGGGGCCCCCGCGCCGGAAGAAGTGGCGCCGGGTCGTGAATTCCGGCAATCGCCGGCGGACCGCGCCGCGTTCGAGGATGCCACCATCTGCATCCTTTGCGGCGCCTGCACGTCCTCCTGCCCGTCGTTTTGGACCAACCCGGATTACCTTGGCCCTGCCGCTCTGCTGAAGGGTTACCGTTTCGCCGCCGACACCCGCGATTGCCTGGCGGAGCGGGTCCCCCTGCTCAGCGGCGAAGATGGCATTTACCGTTGCCACACCATCTTCAATTGCACGGCGGCCTGCCCAAAGGAGATCCCCATCACCGAAGCCCTCCAATCATTGAAAAGAATGGCCAGCCGGCGCCTGCTGGGCGGCGGCGGGGGCGGCGGCCGGCAGGCCGCGCGCTGACAAGGATACGGGGTGCGGCTGGGATTGGCCCCACGGCGGTGGGAGCAAGGGGCGGCCTGCTCCCGCCGCCGTTTGGGGCGGGGGCCGGGCGGGAAGGGGGCACTCCGGGCGGCCTTGAGCGGTTAACGGGTGGTGCCCGGCTTCTTTACCGGCTGCGTCATGAGCTTGATCCCTTTCAGCGCGGTATCCATGCCGGTGAGGGCGCTATCTGCTCCCGTACGGTCCCGTCTGGACATGGCGCTTTTCAGCCGAGTGTATTCTTTGTCGAACGTGGTGGCTTTAGGCCGCGACGGGGACGCCACCTGCGGCTTGACTACGGCCCAGGAGGCGGCAATGCGGCGGTTGGCCGCCTCCGCCTCTGGCCACCGGTTGGCTGCCAGTTCCCGCTTCATGACAGCGATGTCCCCGCGGATGGTGGATACCGTGGGCGCTTTCGGGGTGGGGGTTGCCGCCGGCACCCTCGGCGTAGCCACGGGTCCGGGTGTCACCGGGCGGGTGGGCGCCACTCCCGTGGGATACGGGCGAGGGGGGGTGCCCGTGGTGGGCGGCGGCGCCGGCGTCACGGGTGTGGGAGCAGGGGTGCGGAAACCGGTTGGGGCGGGTCCGGGGGCCGGAGCAGTGGTTCGGGGAGTCCGCGTGAACAAAACAGCCCCCACGACCAGCACCACTGCAATAAGGCCGACTACCGCCCAGGTTGAGTAGTTGCGTTCATCAGCCACGGAAAAATACCTCCTATTCCCGGACTCGACCCGCCGGGGGCCTGGAGCCGGGCAAACTGTTTCTGCATCCCTAAGCATGGAGCGGCAGAGGAAGGCCGATACTTTCAGTTTGTGCCAGAAATGGTCGGTGCCGCTGGAAACCACTTTTTGCCTCCGTGATACTTTGCCAAAGTTACAGGAGGATTAGCCAGTCCCTTGGCGAAATACCACAATGTCAGTGCGAACGTTTGAACCACCGCCTGCTTGGCACTTACCGAATGCCAGGCGTTTTGGGAAGCGGGGAGAGTGCAGCCGTTGAGCACGATCAAGGACGTGGCCAAGGCCGCGGGAGTGTCACCGTCCACGGTCTCCCGGGTCATTTCTGACCATCCGCGTATCAGCCAGCAAACCAAGGAACGGGTTCGGGGTATCATGCGGCAGATGGGCTATCATCCCAATGCCATCGCCCGCAGCCTGGTGCGCCAGAGCTCGTTCACCATCGGGCTCATGATGTCGCGCTCCGCTGAGCAGGCCCTGCTGAACCCGTTTTTCCCCGAGATCATCCGCGGCATCTCCACGGTGGCCCGGGAATTCCAATACAGCTTGTTGCTGTCCACTGCCAGCACCCTGGAGCAGGAGCACACCGAGTGCCTGCAGATGCTGCGGGCACGGCGGGTGGATGGCGTCATCCTTCTGGCCTCGCGCACCCGCGATCCGCTGGTGGAAGACCTCCTGGCCGAGCAATATGCCTTTGTGGTGGTGGGCCGGGTCCCGGGCAGGGAGCGGGTGTATTGGGTAAACAATGACAACGTGGCTGCGGCCCGCGAAGCGGTCAACCATCTGATCCTGCGGGGACACCGGGACATCGGCTTCGTGGGTGGACCAGCCGATTTTGTGGTGACCCAGGACCGGTTGGAGGGTTACCGCCAGGCTCTGGCCGCCCATGGGCTGCGGTTCAATCCCCAGCTGGTGCAGCACAGCGACTTCAGCCGCGAGAGCGGATATGCCGCAGCCCGGCTTCTGTTACACGGAGCCCCCGGGAGGCCGAGGCCCACAGCCATCTTCGCCGTGGACGATGTGCTGGCGTTGGGGGTTCTGCAGGCGGCCCACGACCTGGGCCTGCAGGTGCCGGGGGACGTGGCGGTCGTGGGATTCAATGATATTCCTTTGGCGCCGTACCTGAGCCCGCCCTTGTCCAGTGTGCGGATACCCATCTACAACATGGGGCAGGAGGCGGCGCGTTTGCTCATCACGGTACTACAGGGCGGGCAGCCCAGCGTTCCGCAGATTGTCCTGCCTGCAGAGCTCGTCGTGCGGGCGTCCAGCGGCGCCGAGGTACTTGCCGCCGAAAGGAGATGAGGTAGGGCGCTTCAGCCTGCCGTCGCAGGCCGTCCGGGGCCGGAGAGCCGGAGCCTGCGGGCAGGGGGAACATCCGCCGCTCGGCACAGCGGTGGCGAAGAGGCTTGGCCAGCCTGCACCGGGTGTTCCCGGAGAGCCTCCGGCCGCGGCGGGCCGGCGGAGGCGGTCCGGACGCACCACGGGCATGCTCAAGAACTACCGGACATATCCGGCGAGGGAGGATGGATTTCCATGAAAAAAGCCTTGGCTTTGTTGGTGGCTTTGACGCTGTTGGCGTCGTTGGCAGTGGGTTCCGCCGGCGCGCTGGCGTCCACGCCGGGCAAGCTTTTGATCTGGTGCAGTGAGGCTCAGGTTCCTGCTCTCAAGCCCATGGCTGCGGAGTTCCAGAAGAAGTACGGCGTGCCTGTGATGGTCACAGAAATGGGCTTCGGCGACATCCGGCCGAACCTGATCACCAAAGGGCCCAGCGGGGAAGGCCCGGATCTGATTGTGGGCCCCCATGACTGGCTGGGCGAGCTGGTGGCCAATGGCGCCGTGGCTCCCATCGACCTGACCGCGAACGAGGAGAGCCTGTTCACAGGCACCGCCATCAAGGCCTTCACGTATAATGGCAAGCTTTATGGCATGCCCTACGCGGTCGAGGCCATCGGCCTGATCTACAACAAGAAACTGGTTCCGCATCCGCCCAAGACCCTGGATGAGCTCATGGCCGTGGCCAAGAAGCTCACCGACCCGGCCAAGAAGGAGTACGGATTCCTGTACCCGTTGGGCGACGCGTATCATGCCTATCCGTTCCTGTCTGCCGACGGGCATTACTTCTTCCGGCTTACCAGCAAAGGCTTCGATGCGAAGGATATCGGGATCGCTCAAATGGTCCCGGGTGCCCGCATCATCGCCACGCTGACCCAGTCGGGCCTGGTCCCCAAGGGCAGCGACTACAACACCATGGCCTCCCTGTTCCAGAGCGGCAAGGTCGGCATGATCATGACCGGCCCCTGGCAGATCGACAGCATCAAGAAAGCCGGCATCGACTACGGCGTAGCCAAGCTTCCGACCATCGACGGGCGGCCCGCCACCCCGTTTGTGGGCGTGCAGGGCTTCATGATGAGCGCCTTCAGCAAGAACAAGCTGCTGGCCATGCAGTTCCTGCGGGACTTCGTCATGACCAAGGAAGGCCAGCTGGCCATCCACAAGGTGGACCCGCGCATCCCGGCCCTGAAGTCGGCCTTTGAGGCCGTGTCCAGCGATCCGGATCTCAAGGCCTTCGGCGAGAGCGCCGCAGACGGCATTCCGATGCCTGCCATCCCGGAGATGGCCGCTGTCTGGAACGCGGTGCAGAACGCCCTCACAGCCATCACCAACGGCCAGACCGACCCGGTGACGGCCATGAAGACGGCGGACGCCCAGGTCCGCAAGGCCATTGCGCAGGGTGCAAAGAAGTAAGCCTTCACTGAGCTCCCGGGGCGGCGGCCGGCTGGCTGGGCGAACCGGCCCCGCCCCTTTTGCCCGCCGCAGCGGCCGGAAGCTCGGGCGGGCGCACAGCGCCAACGCCAGCTGGGCCACTGAGGCAGCTGGAGGGGTGGCTGTCCTGGCACCTCCAGCCCGGAAAGAAAGGTGGGGTGCATGGCTCATCCGATTTCCTCCCCGCGGCCTTCGCGGCCCGGGATCAGCTTTGCAGGCCGTCCGCTGGCTTTGCTGGCGGCCGCGGTGATTTTGGCCCTGGGGGCGTGGGCCTGTGTATACCTCTATTTGCGCGGAGATCGGTGGATCGCCCTGATCCTGTTCCTGGGATTGCTGGCCACGGTTTATGTCTTTACCTCCCCGCGGGTTTACCCCCTGCGCTATATTTGGCCAGGCCTGGTGTTTTTCGTCCTGCTGGTGGTTTATCCCATTGGCTACACCGTGTATTCGGCCTTCACCAACTATGGCACAGGCCACATGCTCAGCAAGAGCCAGGCCGTCCAGCAGCTGCAGAGCGCCTTGTATGCGCCGCCGGATGCCAAAACCTTTACGTTCACGGCCTTTGGCGACCCCAAGGGAAAGATCGTTTTCCTCCTGAAAGGCGCCGACGGCCAGCTTCTCCTGGCCCAGGACGGCCGGGTGAAGCCTCTGAGCGCCGATGACCCCCAGCCCGTCAGCAAGGACGGCGGCCAGACCTACGAGCGGCTGGGCGATCTGCCGGCCATCCCGCCGCTGAAGCTCATCGCCCGGCTTTCCCAGCTGCAAAACCAGACTTTCGCCTACGGGGAGTCGGTGCTGAGCATCAGTTCGCTGAACCAGTTCAGCGAAATGCGGCATCAGTATAAATATGACCCGCAGCGGGATGTACTGACCAATCTGGCCACCGGCAAGGAGTACCGGCCGAAGGACGGCTATTACACGTCCGCCGACGGCCAGACACTTTCCCCGGGTTTCACATCCCGCGTGGGCTTTTACAACTTCACCCGGTTATTCGAGGATCAGGCGATCCGGGGGCCGTTCACGGAAGTTTTCATCTGGACCCTGGTCTGGGCCACGCTGACGGTGGTCATTCAGCTGGTGGCCGGCTTGGCGCTGGGCCTTTTGATGAACGACCCGTATCTGAAACTGCGGAACTTCTACCGCAGCGTGTTGATCCTGCCGTATGCCATCCCGGCCTTCATCTCCGCCCTGGTGTGGACGGGGCTGTTGAACACGGATGTGGGCATCATCAACGGAATTCTGCGGCATATCATCGGGTTCAACATCCCCTGGTTCCAGAGCCCGTTCTGGGCCAAGGTGGCGTTGTTCCTGGTGAACCTCTGGCTGGGATACCCGTACATGATGCTGATCATCCTGGGCGCTTTGCAGAGCATCCCCGGCGAGCTGTATGAGGCCGCCCGGGTGGATGGCGCCACGCCAGGCCAGATCATCCGCACCATCACGTTGCCGCTTCTCATGACCACCATCGGCCCGCTGCTGGTGGGGTCGTTCGCCTTCAACTTCAACAACTTCAATGTGATCTACCTCGTTACCGGCGGCAACCCGCCCATGGTAGGGGCACAAACCCCGGCAGGCCATACAGACATTCTGATTTCTTACACCTACCGGTTGGCGTTTGAAGGCGGGCAGGGGAATCAGCTCGGTTTCGCGGCGGCCATCTCCATCGTGATCTTCGTCATCGTCGCCGTGATTTCCCTGATCCAGTTCCGGTTCACCCGGCTGGCGGAAGAGGTGAGTACCGACTATGTATAGCCGCTACGGCTGGCTCGGACAGCTCTGGCGCCAGGTGGTGGTCTGGCTCGTCATCGGCTTCGCCGTCTTTCCGGTGATCTGGATCTTTTCGGCCTCCCTGAACCCCAGCGACACCATTATGGGCCAGGCGCTGATCCCCAAAAACGCCACGTTCGCCCACTATGTGGAGCTGTTCACCAGTACGGACCACCCCTTTGGGCTGTGGCTGTGGAACAGCATCAAGGTCGCGGGGATCTCTGCCGCGCTGACGGTGCTCCTGGCGTCGCTGGCCGCGTACGCCTTCTCCCGCTTCCGCTTCCGCGGCCGCCGTGAGGGTCTCGTCGCCATGCTGATCGTCCAGATGTTCCCGCAGATGCTGGCCATGGTGGCCTTGTACCTGTTGCTCCTCAAGCTGGGACAGTATGTTCCCTGGTTGGGGCTGAACACCCATGGCGGGCTGATCCTGCTTTATCTGGGCGGCGGCCTGGGTTTCAATGCCTGGCTGATGAAGGGGTATTTTGATACGATCCCGCGTTCGCTGGAAGAGTCGGCCATGATGGATGGCGCTACGGCGTTCCAGGCATTCCTGCGCATCATCCTGCCCCTGTCGCGGCCCATTTTGGCGGTGATCTTCCTCCTGGCCTTCATCGGGACATACTCCGATTTCCTGCTGGCCAACATCATGCTGACCAGCCGGGACCAGCTGACGTTTGCCGTGGGCCTGCGGATCTTCATCAGCGGCATGTATTCCACCCGCTGGGGCGCGTTCTCCGCTGCATCGCTGGTGGGGGCGTTGCCCATCGCCGTCATTTTCTACCTGCTGAAGGATCAGTTTGTCTCGGGCCTGACGCAGGGCGGCGTCAAGGGTTAAAAGTGGAAAAGACGCAGGCTTGCGGGCAGATGTGGGCCTCCGGGTGGCATCTGCAGCCTGGATTCCGGTGCAAAAGGGGCGCCTCCAGCTGGGCACCTGGCAGGGGGGTTTTCCTGGCTGGAGTTCGACGGCCCCGGCGCCGGCCGCGTGATCCTGGCTTTCGTGCCGGCGCAGTTCTAGTTCACCGCGCAGATTGCAGCACCAACAGGAATTCCACGGCCTGCTGGGGCTCTTTCCCCAGGGGTGGCATGGGCACAGGGCAGGCTGTAGACGTCCACGCGGCGGTGAGGGAGGCGGAGTTCCGCTGTTCCACCGGGACCACGCTGGGCAGGCCGTAGCTGATGGCCACTGCGGCCTGGGGGGCCCAGGCGGCAATCTGGCCTGTGAAGCTGCCGAACTCCTCCCGGGCCGCGCGAGCCTGGCAGAAACGGGACTGGAAGCGGTCTGTCCGATAGCGCCTGAGTAGCGCACTTCCGGCTGGTCATAGAGCACCAACGTGTTCAGCAAGATGATAGAACCGGTTGTATTGTTCGGCCGTGTACGGCAGATCCGGATAGATCAGGCGCGCCTGGGCCCACGCCTGCCGGTATTCCGGCACAAACAGGCGGAGGGCGTCGCTGCCGGTGACGGTGTAGAAGCACCCAGATCTGGGAAGATCCTCCACGGATCCACCTTTTCCTCTGTTCGCATTGACCCTGGGCGAGAGGGTGACACAAGGTGTCTCTTTTCCATGGCTGCCTGCGGCGAGGCTGTGGCCAGGCGAGGCAGTCCGAGGATCCGCCGGCATCCGGGGCCCGGGGAAGGGCTTCCGGGCAGGGCCGTGGGGCGCCTGCCCTGACCTTGCTGGGTTTGCTGGTCGTATTTCTGAGCTTCTGGTACGGGTCCGCCGCCCTCATGCCGGGCAGTGCCGCCCAGGCGGCAGACAGCGGCGGCGCGAAGGCGCCGGCGGGGGTGGCGGCCCCCTCCAACGCCGGGCCGGCAGCATACGGGAATCTTGCGGGCGGCGGCTCCCAGAGCCCTGCCGCCTGGGGCACGCCGGCCGGCCAAGCGTACCTTCTGGGGCCCGGCGATGCGCTGGCCATATCCGTGTGGGGCTATCCGGAGCTGAATTGGACTGTCACCGTGCGACCCGATGGATTGATCTCCCTCCCGCTGGTTGGTGACGTCGCCGCTGCAGGCAAGAGCGTGGGCCAGCTGCGGTCCGCTTTGACCGTCGCGTTCAGCAAGCACTTTCCCAAGCCCGAAGTCAGCGTCATGGTCGTAGGGTTCCGCACTCTGCACGTGCAGGCACTGGGGGCGGTGGTGAGGCCGGGGATCTATGAGCTGCCTCCGGCGGCGACGTTGAAGGATCTGGTGGCCGCTGCCGGCGGAGCTGCGCCCGATGCGGATCTGACCCGGGCCACCCTGACGCAGGGAACGGGCCTGGCCCTGGGAACGGCCCAGGGGAGGCGGGTGGACCTGCGGGCGCTGCTGGAAGGCGCGCCCGGGCAGAATGGGTCCGGGCAGAATGGGCCTGAATCCCAGCCGGGACCCACGGAGGGCGCCGGGCCGGGGGGCCAAGGCGGGAACTCCGCCAACCCCATTCTGCAGGATGGGGACACGCTGTATATCCCGCGGCTGGTGCCGGCCCTGGCGTTGGGTCAGGTACAGGCGCCGGGCGCGTATCTGCCCTCTCCCGATGACCGGATTCTGGACCTGTTGGCCAAAAGCGGGGGGCTGGCGCCAGACGCGGACCCGGCTCATGCCGCCTTCACCCACCTGGGCCGGACCGTGGCCGTGGACCTGGCGAAGCTCCAGGAAAACCCGCAAAGCGCCGAGAATCTGCCCGTGGCCCCAGGAGACAAGCTGTTTGTGCCCAAAGCCGCGCTGGTCCTGGTTCTAGGCCAGGTGAACCGGGCCGGAAGTTACCAATTGCCGCCCGGCGCCACGGTGGCGGATGCCCTGGCGGCGGCAGGAGGGCTTTCGGCCTCCGCGGACCCCACCGGGGTGGTGCTCACGCGGGCTGCGGACGGACAAGCCCAGACGCTGAACCTGGCCGGGCCCGGCGGCAGCGCAGGGAGCGCAGGGCGGGCGCCGGATCTGGATGTGCCGGTACAGGGGGGCGATCGTCTTTGGGTTCCCCAGATCCAGCCGGTGGTGGTCTTGGGCCAGGTGGCCCGGGCCGGGAGTTACCCCCTGCCGCCCGGCGCCACGGTGGCGGATGCCCTGGCGGCGGCCGGGGGCATGACCGCCGCAGCGGACCCCACCCAGGTGGCCTTGACCCCCGCCTCCGGCGGGAGCCCGCAAATCCTGGACCTCTCCGCGCCTGCTTCGGGCGGGTCCACGGCCATCAACCGGCCGGTCCATCCTGGCGACCGCCTGTTCGTCCCGGAGGGACGCCGGGTGACGGTCCTGGGCGCAGTTCAGTCCCCGGGTGTGTTCTACCTGCGGGCGGGGGACGGCATTCCTGAATTGTTGGCCATGGCGGGCGGTCCCAAAACGGGGGAGGCAGACCTGCGGGCTGCCGAGATCCGGCGGCCGGGGCAACCCGCCCAGCCCGTGGACCTACAGGCCGTGCTGAGCCACCCGGGACAGGCTGTGGGCCCCGATCTGGTGAGTGGCGATGGCTTGTACGTGCCGCCGTCCCGGAACCGGGTGCTGGCCCTGGGCAGTGTGAACCGCCCGGGCTCGTTCCCCCTGCAGGAAGGCGACCGCCTGCTGGATCTGGTGGCGGCGGCCGGAGGCCTGAAGGACACGGCGGACCTGGCGGCGGCCAAGCTGCAGCGCACGGGCCCCGGCCCACAGGTGCAGACTCTGCCCGTACGCTTAGACCAGGTGATGGCGAACCCCGACTCCAGCCTCAACCTTCCCTTGCAGCCCGGGGATACGCTGGTGGTTCCGGAAGCCCGCATGCAGGTGGCGGTCATGGGCCAGGTCCGTGCGCCGGGCAGCTATCCCTATCGCCCCGGTGACCGCCTGCTGGACGTCCTGGCCCGGGCCGGGGGGACCACGGACAAGGCGGCGTTGGACCAGATTCGCATCTATCAGGGCGGGAACGTGCAAGGAGCCCGCACCGCTGATCTGGGCCAGGGAGACCTGCGGTTCAGCGGCCAGGTGACGGAGAACCCGGAACTGGCGCCGGGGGACGTGGTGGTCGTGCCGGAAAAGTGGCAGGTCGACTGGGCCCAGGTGGTGACTTATCTGACCGTCATCAAGCTGGCCCGGGATCTGATTCTGGGCCGCTAGGGACGGGTGGGTGCGGAGGAGTATGGCAGATTCTCAGGGTGTCGGGGCCGCGCCGGACAGTACTGAAGTGGATCTCCGGCAGTATCTGCAGGTGTTGTTCAGGCGAAAATGGCTGATCCTTTTGTTGCTTTTGACGGCAGTGGTGGCGGCGTATGTGGCCGGGAGCTTCATGACGCCCATCTACCAGGCCAGCACCACCGTGCTGATCCGCGACAGCAACAGCATGCAGAATCCTTTTCTGCAAGGGCTGACAGGGACCGGGACCTCCAGCCAGACTCAGAATTACGTGGAGATCCTCAAGAGCAGAAGCCTGCTGGTCAAGGCCCTGGAACGCCTGGGGCAGCCGGCGGACCCGGAGTCGCCGCAGTTTGCCAGGCTGCAGGCAGGTGTCAGCGTCCAGCCGGTCCAGGGAACGGACATCATCCGCATCGCCGTGGAGTCTTCGGATCCCCGCCAGGCCATGGACCTGGCCAACAGCCTGGTGGCGGCTTTCGGTGAGATGAACCAGAGCTTCAACAGCAGTGAGGCGCGCAGTGCTGTGAATTGGATCGCCGACCAGCTGGGCCAGGTGGAGAAAAACCTGCGCCGGGCGGAAGAAGCCCTGCGCAACTACAAGGAGCGCGCCCATATCTACGAGCCCAGCGCCGAGGTGGAGAACACGCTCAAGGTCCTGGCGGACCTCCAGACCCAGCAGGCCGCTGCCCTGGTGGCCAGCCAAGAGGCGCAGATGCGTCTGGATGAGCTGAGGAATCAGCTGGCCAAGCAGAGCCGCACACAGATCACGTCCACCACGGTCTCCAGCAACCCGAACATCCAGGCGCTGCAAGGCAAATTGGCGGATCTGGAGGCGCAGCTGGCCGGGTTGCGCCACACCTACGGCGACAACTATCCGCAAACCCGGGCCGTGCAGGCGCAGATTGACGAGCTGCACCGGCAGATCCAGCAACAGGTGGCCAAAATCGTCAGCGCCGAGACGGAGACCGTCAACCCCCTGTACCAGGGGCTGCTGGAGCAGATTGTGGCAGTCCAGAGCGACGTCCTGGGTAATCAGGCGCGGGCCACCGCCCTCAGCGGGTTGATCCAAAAGACCGAGAGTTCCTTTAAATCCTTGCCTCAGAAAGAGCTGGAGCTGGCCCGGCTGGAGCGGGACCAGCAGGTCACCGAAGGCATCTACGTGATGCTGAAGCAGAAGTACGAGGAGATGCAGATCACCGAAGCCATGAAAACCTCGGATGTGCAGGTGGTGGACCCAGCCATACTGCCTACGGCTCCGGTGCGACCCCGGAAGGTCCTCAACATGGCCATCGCTGCGTTCCTGGCGCTTTTTGTGGGCGTGGGCCTGGCGTTCCTGATGGAAATGCTGGATACCACCCTCAAGACCCGGGAAGACGTGGAGACCGTGTTGGGAATCCCGGTCCTGGCCGCAATCCCTCGCACTGTGCCGACCGAGCGTGGGCGATCCGGGAGCAGGCCGGGCGAGGCCTAAGGATGGTTGCGGGGAGGAGCGGACGCCATGGCTTTAGCGCATAACCGGCACCACGCTGAAGAGAGGGAGCATGACCGGGAAAACGCCCTGCGGCGAGCCAATCTGGTGGTGTATCAGGATCCGCGCTCGCCGGCGGCAGAGGCATACCGAACACTCCGGACCAACATTCAGTTTGCCGGGTTGGATCACCCCGTTCAAAGCGTGGTCGTGACCAGCGCCGGGCCGGGCGCGGGCAAATCCACGGTGGTGGCCAACCTGGGGGCGGCCATGGCCCAGGCCGGCTTACGTTGCCTGCTGGTGGATGCAGACCTGCGTAGGCCTGTGCAGCACGCCATCTGGGAACGGAGCCGGCGGATCGGAGTCACCACGGTGTTGCTGGGCAAGACCCCGCTGGAGCAGGCCGTGCAACCCACGGAAGAAGAGAATCTGTTCCTGCTGGCATCCGGGCCACTGCCGCCGAATCCGGCGGAACTGTTGGCCTCCCAGGCCATGCGCAACCTGATGGCCGCTGCCGCAGAGCGCTTCGACATGGTCTTGTATGACACCCCGCCGGTGATCACCCTCACGGACGCGGCCCTGATCGGACGCGCAGCCGACGGGTGCCTGCTGGTGCTTTCCGCCGGCAGTGATCCCCGGGATGCGGCACTTCAGGCCAAGGACACCTTGTTGAGGGCGAAAGCACGGATTTTGGGGGCCGTCTTGAACAATGTGGAGATCACCCATTCGCGCTATTACTATTACTACAGGTATTGACCGGTGACGCAGGGTTGGATTGATTTGCACTGCCACCTCCTTCCCGGGGTAGACGACGGAGCACCGGATCTGCCCAGCGCCCTGGAACTGGCCAGGCAGCTGGTGGACCAGGGCGTGGACCGGGTGGCGGCTACGGTCCATCTGCTGGACGGCCGGACGCCGCAGGGCTTCACGCCGGACCAGATCGCCGGGAAGCGGCAGTATCTGCAGGAAGAATTGAACAGAGCGGCGATTCCCTTGACCGTGCTCCCAGGCTCCGAGGTCTGGTTGACGCCGGCGTTCCTGCGGCCCTCCGGCCCAGAGCGGATTTATCTCGGCCGTGGCTCCGGGGGCCCGCTGTCACCTGCCCCGGGTGCGGCAGGCCTTTCTTACCTTCTGGTGGAATTTGATCTTTATCAGGAAGAGCCTCCGGCATTCCTCGACGAGGTTCTTTTTGAGCTCTCAGTCTCCGGGGTGGTGCCAGTTATCGCCCATCCCGAACGGTATGCAGCAGTGCGACGGCACCCGGGCCGCGTGGATCAATGGTTGGAAAAAGGGGCGGTTCTGCAGATCAACGCGGGCAGCCTCTTGGGGCATGGCGGACCGCAGGCGCAAGCCTTGGCCATTGACTGGCTGGCTGCAGGAAAGATCCATCTCCTGGCCAGTGACGCCCACCATCCACAGACGCGCTCCGTCCGGTTGGCGGAGGCAGTGGAGGCCGCTGCTGCCGTCGTTGGCCAGGCGGGGGCGTTGCGGCTGGTGCGGGAAAACCCGCAACTGTTGCTGGAAGGGCGGGAACTCTTGCCTGCTCTGGCTCCCTCGGCCGGAGGTGTGAAGGTTGCCCGCAAGGTCAAAAAAGGCAAGCGCTTCCTGCAATAGTGATCTGCCGCTTCCGGGGGCCGGCGGGGGCAGCCGGGCGGGGCCTGTGGGGCCGCCGCAGCCTGGCGCTGAGCCGGCTGCGGGCCCGTCGGACGAGGCGTTGGTGAAGCGCGCGCAGGCGGGTGACAGCCAGGCTTTCACCCTGCTGGTCAACCGCTACATCCGGCTGGTCTATTCGGTAATCCGGGAGATGACCTCCGATCCGCAGTCCGCCGACGATCTGGCGCAGGAAGTGTTCTTACGGGTCTTCCGGGGCTTGGCGGGCTTTCGGCAGGAAGCCAGCTTCAAAACCTGGCTCCTGCGCATCGTGACCAACCTCTGCCTGAAATACCGGGGGCCGTTGGCGCGTCTCCGGGGCGAGCTGTGGCGGCCCGCGGCGGAGAGCGACGGGGAAGGCCGCAATTCCATCCTGGACGAAGGCTGGCCTTCCTTGGATCCGCTTCCAGGGGAAGTGGCGGAGGATGCTGAGCTCAAGCAGGAGTTGCGCCAGGCGGTCCAGAGACTGCCGGACCATTACCGTTCGGTCATCCTTCTGCGGTATTACGCAGATTTGTCCTATCAGGAGATTGCCGATACACTGGCGTGCCCGCTGGGCACCGTGATGTCCCGCTTGCACAAAGCCCGGCTGTTGCTGGCACGGGCTTTGGAGCTGCCGGCGCAGCCCGGCACAGGAGAAACTGCCAAGGCCAGGGGCCCGGGAAAGAGCAGGGGCTCGAAGCCGGCGGAGAGTCCCCAGGCCCCGGCAGCGCGGGATAAAGCCGCGAATAAATCGCCTGCGAGTGGAGTCTAACTGAACGGGGGCGCAGAGGCATGGAAGACAGAGGGGAAGCTCAGGTGGAGGCGCTCCTGGCGGAGGAAGCCGCCGCCTTACGCCGGTGGCGCTTGGGGCAGGAGCGGACGCCGGAGGCCGTGTCGTACTGGCAGGCCCGGTCTGAGCAGATGGCGGCGGCCATCTGGCAGAAGGAGGCGGCGCGCAGCGGCATCGGCCGGTGGTCCTGGGTGGCTGGGCTCTTCTCCGGGAAATCCGGAGCCAGGCTGTCCGCCCTGGGTGAGGTGCTGTGGGATCATCCGTTGCAGATTCTGGGGCCGGCCATGGGCGTGGCGGCCTGGGCCCTGATGGCTCTGATCCAGAATCCGCTGGTGGGTGGGTTTGTGGCACAGGGGTTACAGGCAGCGGCCAAGCTGCTGCTGGCGTTTTGAATCCGCCCGGATACGCAGCGGAGGTAAGGCAATTGCATGCACTGGCCCGATCCTGGCTAAACCTCAAAGACACGCTGACCTCTCCGCAAACAGCGCTAGAGCGGGTAGTTTGGCAGCCTGACTGGCTGCTGGTTTTTTTGCTGGTGCTGGCGAGTTACGGTTCCTCCGGGCTGAAGGCTGCAGAAGCCCTGCCCGGGCCGGTGCCACCCGGGCTCCTGGTCCTGGGAACCGTGGCCGGGAGCCTGGTCTTATACTTGCTGGAAGCCTCGCTGGTCCACGGAGTGGCCCGGGCCTTTGGGGGGCGGGGCTCATGGCAGGAACTGCTCCGTTTGTACGCCCTGACCTTTCTTCCCGGTGTCCTGGCCAGCCTGGTGGCGTTGGCCTTCATGGTGGTGCTGAGCCTCAGCTCGTCGTGGTATCTGGCCATGGCTGCCCTGGCCGTCACCGCCGTGGTAACGCTGGGGACTCTGGTCTGGAGCGTGCTCTTGTTTTTGAAGGCTGTGCGCACCGTGTATGGGTTCGGCCGCAATCCCTGGGCCGTGGTGCTGGTGGTTTTGCTGGTCTGGGCCGGCGCAGGAGCCGTCACACAAGCCGCGCTGCCCAGTTATCCGGTGAGCCCGGCCGCCTTCGCCATCATGGAGCCCACCCTGCGGCTGCCGCCGGGGGCTTCCGCATTGGGCCCCGACTGGAACCAGGAGACTGTCGTTTCCCGCCTGCCGGTGTGGGGGTCGTGGTGGCATCGCGGGGATCTCGTGGCTGTGCAAGGTGACGGCGTTTTCTTGGCCCGGGTGTTGGCTCTGCCGGGGGACCAGGTGTTGGCTACGCCGCGGGGAATCTGGGTCAACGGCCACAAGCTAAGGGAACCCTATCTGACGGGCGGGGAGCGTGCCAAAGGGCAGCGCCCGGCCGCCGATTGGCAGATTGGTCTCGTTCGTCTGGCGCCTGGTACGTACCTGGTGCTGGGGGATAATCGGGCCTTGCCGCCGGTGCTCTACGGCGGGGGCTTGGTGCGCAGGGAACAGCTTCTGGGCAAGGTCTTGACTTCCAGCATCTCTTTGATGCGGGTGAACGGCTGGCTGCACCAGCAGGCGTCTCCCGGGTCTTCCGGCGGCCTCGAGTAGAAAGGGGGGAACCCGATGTCTGCAAACGATCCCAAGAAAGAGCGGGGCGGGGAATTCCGGGCGTCCAACGCCGTGCTGGGCTTGGTCTTGATCCTTCTGGGCGTAGCCCTGCTGGCCGCCAATTTGGGTTGGCTGAACTGGTTTCTGATCGGCCGCCTGCTTGAACTGTGGCCGTTGGCCCTGGTGGTCCTGGGCCTGGGCCTGGTTTTGCACCGGCAGCCCTGGCTGTGGCTCCTCCTGAGCCTGCTGCTCATTGCGGCGGCTGTGGCCTATCAGCTCCTGGGCGTTCCGGGGCCGTCGTTTCAGCCCTACTCGGCCCAGCCCCGGTTGAGCCAGACATACGGATGGCAACGGCCGGGGGTTGGGACGGAGACTGCGGACGGGTACCTCCGCAGCCGCCGCGGACCAGAGGCGGGAGGGTCCCCATGAGCCAGCAGGAGGAGCGGGCGTGGCGGACCAGGGCGCCGGTCACCTATGCGCTCATCGCCGCCAACACCCTGATATTCCTGGCCACCGCGGCGTCCAGCCCGCAGGGGTTCATGGCGGCGCTGGAGAACATGGACTCCCTCACCCTGCTGCATTGGGGTGCGAAATATGGTCCCTTGATCTGGGAGGGGGAGTACTGGCGCCTGGCTGCGGCCATGTTTCTGCACGGCGGCATTCTGCATCTGGCCTTCAACATGTATGCCCTCCTGGCCCTAGGGCCGCCGGTGGAGCAACTTTACGGCAAGGCCCGCTTCCTTTTGATTTACCTTGCGGCCGGCATTGCCGGTAATGCTGCCAGCCTGGCGTTCAATCAAGGTCTCTCCATCGGCGCCAGCGGCGCCATCTTCGGCCTCTTCGGCGCGCTGTTGTATGTGGCCCGCCGGGTGGGCGGCCAGGCTGGCCGGCAGCTTTGGGGGCAGTTGCTGCTGCCCCTGATCATCAATCTGGCCTACGGGCTCTTTAACCCGGTCATTGACATGTATGCCCATTTGGGGGGCTTGGCGGGAGGAGCCGCCATGGCTTATGTGGCGTCGCCGCCGGCGGTGGTGGTCCAGCTGTGGAGCGGGTCTGCCGGCGAAGCCCGCCGGGCCCGGCGCGTGGGATGGCTGTGGCGGGCGGTGGTGGCCCTGGCCTTGGCAGCGGCGGTGGCGGCTGCGGCCCTCCATCCCCATGGTTGGTATGGGGATTTACAGCGCGGGAACCGGCTTTACGTGCAAGGGCGCTACGCTGCGGCGGCAAAGGCCTATCAGTCTGCCCTGGATCAGCGGCCGGATTTGCCCTCCGGCTACTGCCTGGCGTATTATAATCAGGCCATGGCCTACTTGAAGCTTGGGCAGCCCGAGCAGGCCAAGCAAAATCTGGAGAAGGTCGTCCAGATCGATCCCGGCTTCGACGGAGCCCAGATCTTGTTGAACCAGTTGCGGACGGCGTCCAGGTGAGGGCGGGAGCGCACCGTACAAAAGGACGCCACAGCACGGGGGAAGGTGGAGACCCATGCTCAGCCCCGATGTTCCGGAACGGCTTCGCGCCACGCTGGAAGCGGAACGGGAGCGCCTCCTGAAGCTGGACAACGTCATCGCCGTGGGCGCCGGGTACAAGGAAACCGGCGGCAGGACTACGCCCACCTGGGCCATTTTGGTCTTCGTCTGGCGCAAGGTCCCCCCCGAGCAGCTGGCGCCGGGGCAGCTGGTGCCGCAGGAGTGCGGCGGGTACCCCACGGATGTCATCGAAGTGGGAGAGGATTTTTCGCTGTTGTCTCCCGGAGGCGCCTGGGAGGCCTGAGACAAGCGGCATGTGGCTGGCGCTGCACCCCGGTCATATGCTGGAATGGCATCCAGTACGGAGTCGGGGGAATGCCGCATGGAGGATAAGCGCGTCAGCAATGTGCCGATCCCGGGCTTTAGGCCGCCAGCCGGGACAGCGGGCCGCCGGCCGGCAGGGTGGCGGCCTGGGACGTGGGCTCCCCTGCCGCCCGTGCCCGGCGGTGGAACGGGAAAACCCACAGCCCCGGGCAGGTTGACAGGTCCGGGCGCGCCCGCAGGCCCCTGGGGATCGTGGGGGCCACCCGGAGCCAAGGCCGAAGATTCGGGCCTTTGGACGCCACCGCTTCCCGATGGCGCGGATCGGCCGGGGCCGGTGCCCATCGGCGGCCACGTGCTGCCGCCCCTTCCCTATCCTTATGATGCCTTGGAGCCCTACATCTCCGCCACCATCCTGCGCTTGCATCATGACCTGCACCACCAAAGCTACGTGAACGGCCTGAACCAGGCGGAGTTACGGCTGCAGGAAGCCCGCCGCAGCGGGGATCTTTCCGATGCCCATTTCTGGGAGACAGAGCTGGCCTTCCACGGGTCCGGACACATCTTGCACAGCATCTACTGGACCAACATGGGCCCCGGGGGCGGCGGTCAGCCCGGACCCGAGGCAGCACGGGCCATGGCCCGGGATTTCGGCGGAGGGGAAGCCTTCCGGGCCCAGTTCACCGCCGTGGCCGCTCAGGTCCGCGGCAGCGGCTGGGCCATCTGGGCCTGGCAGCCGGCCTTCGGCCGCACCGATATCCTGATGGCCCGCCAGCACGAGAATGTGGCCCAGTGGGGCGTCATCCCGGTGCTGGTTTTGGATGTCTGGGAGCATGCGTACTATCTGGAATATGAGAACCGGCGCGAAGACTACATCCGGGCCTGGTGGGACACCGTGCGTTGGGACTGGGTGGACTGGCGGCTGCGGGAAGCGATGGCCGGCCGCGCGCCTTTGCAGCTCCCTCCGGCCCTGGTCGGGGGCGTGGCGGGCTACGAGGGAACGGTGGGCCCGGGAGGGCCGGAGCCACAGGCGCCGGAGCCCGCGCTACCGCCCCCTGCTGATTGGGTGGTGGCCAGCCCGCAACAACCTGCGGAGCCTGCGCCTGAAGGAGGCCCTGTGGGGGCTGGCCCGGGGGCGGTTCAACCATCTAGCGGTGAAGCGGGGGCGTCTGAAGCACCCGGGCCCGAGTCTGAGGCAGCCCGCAAAGCCCCGGACGGGGCCAAAGGCGTTACGGACCGGAGGAAGGAAAGCGGGGTGAAAGACGGCGCCGGCGATGCCCGCCGCGGCCACCGCTCCGGCCCGGGCCGCAGCCCGGGCGGTTTCGGCGGAGGAGCCCCCGGGCTGGGCCCAGGTCCCGCGAACCCGGCGGGACCGCTGCCTACAGCTCCGGCCCGCCGCCGCTTCGGCCCCCCGGGTTGGCCCGGCTGGGGCGTGGGCCGGACGCCGGATCCCGGCCGCCGCTGAGCATCGATTGCGCAGAGCCTGGCGCCAGGGTGTGCCGGCAGGGCGCCCGCCCAGCCCTGATCCCCTCGGCCGGGAGTCGTTACCCGCTCACCCCGGTGCCCTACGGGCGCCGCACCAGGACCGCCCCGCCGTAGGCTGGCATCTGAAGGGAAAGGATGGACCCGCCCGGTTTCAGCCGGTCCATCCGGGCTCCCTGGTGTTCGCCAGCTTCCCGCCCGCTGGCGGCAGCACCGGCCTCCGGCAGCATGATGGCCTCCCTGGCCGCCAGGGGCCAGGAGACCTCCACCTGCCACTGCCCGGAGGCGGCGGCACAGCCGGCCTCCTGCGGCAGCGGCACCTCCACCTGCTGGGCCAGCGGGTGGTTGTTCAGCACCACGACGACCGGGGGTCCGGCAGCAGGGCGCGGCTCCCCGCCCTCCGCCGCAGGTCCCCGCCAGAAAGCGAAGACGTTTCTCAACCCGTCCCGCACCAGCGCGCGGTAGCATCCGCAGCGCAGGGGCGGCAGCTCTTTTCGCAGGGCTACCAGGCGCCGGTAAAGCGTCAGGAGCTCCTGGTCCTGCCGGCTTTCCTCCCAGATCATGGGCCGGCGGCAGTCCGGATCACCGCCGCCTTCCATGCCCACTTCGTCTCCGTAGTAGATCAGGGGCGCGCCTTCATAGGTGAGCTGCAGGATGGCGGCCAGAGCCTGCCGGTCGCGGGAATGTCCCACGGCGGCCCCGCCCTGCCGCTCCGCGGCCTCCCGGCATTCGGTGCGAAAGCGCGGGGTGTCGTGGCTGTCCAGAAGGTTCCAGAGGACTTGGTGGACTGGGCTGGCATAAGCGGCCCGCAGCCGGGCCAGGCGGGCGGCGAATTCGTCGGCCCGGATGGTATCGGTGGCGAAGAAGTCCAGGCATGCCTGGCGGAACGGATAGTTCATGACGGAATCGAACTGATCCCCCTGCAACCAGGCATCGGCCCGGGTCATGACTTCCCCGACGATGAGGGCCTCCGGGTTCACGCTGCGCACAGTCTGGCGGAATTCCCGCCAGAACTGGGGATCCACTTCGTTGGCCACATCCAGGCGCCAGCCGTCGATCCCCAGGGTCTGCGTCCAGTAGCGGGCCACCTGGAGGAGGTACAGGCGTACCTCCGGGTTGGCCGTCATCAGCTTGGGCATACGGGATACGCCGTTGGCGAACGTGGTGTAGTTGGGCGGGTCCGTCTGCACCGGCAGACCGTGCAGCTCAAACCAGCGCAGATACAGAGAACGAGCGCCGCGCTTCAGCACATCCTGAAAGGCAAAAAACTCCTGTCCGCAATGGTTGAATACCGCATCCAGCACTACGCGCATACCGGCGGCGTGGCAGCGGTCCACCAGCCGCCGTGCCGTTTCCAGGTCGCCGAAGTGGCGGTCAATCTGGTAATAGTCTGTGGTGTCATATTTATGCACCGATGGCGACAGGAAGATGGGGGTCAGGTAAAGGGCGGTTACACCCAGTTCCTGTAGGTAGGGCAGGCGCTGGATGATCCCTTCCAGATCCCCGCCGAAGAAAGAGCGGTAGACAGCGGGCTCGTCCTCCCCGGGTTCCACCCGCCAGGGATGGCAGCCGGGCGGGTCGTTGGCCGGGTCGCCGTTGGCGAAGCGATCGGGAAAGATGGAATAGAAGACGGCGTGTTTGGCCCATTCCGGCACGGAGTAGAGGTTGGCAGGCATGATGAAGGCATACTCGAAATGCCGGTGCCAGGTGTTGGGGGGGTTGGAGAGAACGCCGCCCTGGCTGTACCAAACCTGGCTGCGGCCGTCGTCCAGGTGGAAGAGGTAGCGGAAGCGCGGCTGCGGCAGGGTCAGAAAAGCCTGGAAGTAGTCGAATTCGCTGTCATAGTCCAGGAGATCCATGGCTGCGACACGGTCCTGGCCCAGGGGGGAATAGCGGTCCGCATACAGGACATGGGCGGATTGCAGGTCGCCGCGGGCCGCCCGCAGCCGTACGCACAAAGTGTGGGGCGCCACAGGGAAGGCGTAGGCCCCGAAGGGCTGATGGAATAGTGCATTCGTTTGCATCAACCCAGTCCTTTCAGCCCTGCACCCCGCCCCGGAAGGCGTTGGGGGCCGCGCAGGCGGAGGCAGGCAGCAGATCGTGTGAGCAGCACTTCTAGGTTACCACATTCTGTTGAGCGTTCCAACGGGGAGTGGTAGGGTGAAAGAAGAAACCGGCCAAAAAACCGTGCGGAGGGTTTGGCGTGGACGATTTGATCCGGCGGGGATACGCCGGCCTCTATGCGGAAGTGGACTTGGCGGAGGGGACGGCCCGTGTGCTGCCTACGCCGGCAGAGGCAGCGGAACGCGTTCTCGGCGGCAACGGACTCGCAGCCTGGTATTTGTGGCGCAATCTTCCGGCCGGGGTGGAGCCTCTGGCGCCGGAGAATATCCTGGTCCTCTTCACCGGGCCTCTCACGGGGACCCTGGCACCCGCCTGCGGGCGCTGGGGGATGGCCGCCCAAGGCCCCCGCCGCAGAGGATATACGGACGCCTACGCAGGCGGGGGCTTCGGGACAGCCCTCAAAGCCGCAGGCCTGGATTTTGTGGCGCTGCGGGGCCGGGCGCCGCGGCCGGTCGTGCTGGTCCTGGACGGGGACGCCTCTCCGGTGGCCATGCGCCTGGAAGAGGCGGGAGACCTCTGGGGCCAGGATGTGGCGAGCAGCAGCCGGGCGCTGGCCGGCCGCTACCCGCATTTCGCCGCCATCATCATCGGCCCGGCAGGGGAGCGGCGATCCCCCTTGGCCGGCGTGGTGTGCGCCGGCGGTCTGGCGGCAGGCCGGGGAGGACTGGGCGCGGTCTTGGGCAGCAAGAACCTGAAGGCCGTGCTGGTACGGGGGCACCGTCCTGTGCGCGTCTGGGACAGCGCCGCCTTTCTGCAGGCCTGCCGCCTGGCCAACCGGGCGCTACGGGCGGGGCTGGAGAGGGGAGGCGTTTTCCCGGGCGCCCGCGGCCAGGCCACGGGGGACCCTTCCCGCCAGGGGCAGCGTCCTGGGGGCCGCCGTCAGGGCCGGGTTGATCCCTCCTGCCTGGGCTGCCCGGGGCTTTGCCGGGAAGGGGGCCGCATCCCGGAGGACACGGCGCCACAGCGAAATCCCTACGCCGGCACCGGCCTGAGCGAGCCCAGCAGCACCGTATTCGCCGCCCTGGGGGCCAGTCTGGGGCGGGTCGACCGGGCGGACCTCCTGCGGATGGCTTTCCTCTGCGATCTTTACGGCGCGGATGCCCTGGGCGTGGCTCGCGCCGCAGCAGCGGTGCTGGCCGGCCGGGCAGAGACCCGGGCGGCAGATCCGGCCCGCCTGCTATCGCTTGTGGAAGGCCTTTGCAGCGGCGCCATCCCGGCAGAGCCGTGGCTTTCGCCGCCGGAAGCCCCTGCCGCGCAGCCGGGTGAAGCCGGCAGCCCGGGTGGAACGGCGGGCCGGGGTGCGCAGGGCAGATGCGGCCAGCCGGGAAAGGCCCCGCCGGCCCTGGCCAATCTCCTGGTCCAATGCCGGCGCGTGAGCGCGGCCCTGCCCCCGGAGGCGTTGCACGCCCTGGTGGTGGCTGCCACCGGCTGGCCCTACCCCAGCCCGGCGGCTTTGCAGGAAGTGGCGCAACGGGTTCAACGCCTCATGGTCTGCCTCGACCAGGGAAAGCACGCGTAGCATTGTGGCATTGGCCCCGGGCCGCGGCCGCCCCGTCCAAACCCACGGGCCCCGGGCCGCGGCCGCCCCGTCCAAACCCACGGCCGCTCAGGTCAAGAGCCCCGGG
>JADBKO010000023.1 GCA_014896355.1 Bacillota bacterium | reverse complement strand
TCTCCACGTCAAAGAACAATACAAACTCATACCGCTTGTCGATGGCTTTGCTCATGGTTCAGTCCTCCTTCACTTCGGCGCTTTCCGCCGGCTTCTTCTGGAAAAGGGCCTGCCGCTGATGGTAGTAGCCAAGGACGAACATCCCCTGCTCCTCCAAGCTGAGATGGGCCGGGAAGGAGTCGATCTCACCCAGCACAGACTCGATGCGCTTGTCCGAGAGCCCGCCGTATTCCGCTTTGGCCATGTGATGCTGGGCAAGGCGCAACAAGACTGGGAATACCGTTCGCGGTGTCGCAGAGGCCGCCCCGAAGTACCTGTCGCGAATGGTGGCGTTCACCTGGCCGGCGTCCTGCTGGGCCTTCTCCAGCAGGGCGAACAGCCGTCCCAACAAGTACGCCGTGTCTTTGCACTGTTCGTTGAGGCTCACGGTAATCATCCCCTCCCTCTCTCGGTTACCTTGGATCCGCGCCCGCCTGAGCAGGCAAGCCTTGATGACGCCGGCGCGCACGCCGTTGATCCGATGGTCCGCGCGGATTCTCGACAGCATCGCCGTGTACAGGCCCTGCGGGTACTCGCTGGCTTGCAGGACAGCCCGCGCCACGGCGCCCGCGAGCACCTGCGAAGCGTTTTCGTTGCCTGAGCCCCTTCGGCTCGGGGGCGCTGTCTCCTCGATGATTCGCCGGACCGAGAACTGCTCAGGCTCCTTGCCGGGCAAGTCGATGGCCGTATCGGCGTAGTGGCGCCCGACGCGTTCGAGCAATGATCCGAAGCTCGCGACATGCCACAGGCGCACGGCCAGGCGGGCCGCGTTGGGCGACAGACCGAGAATGTAGAATCTGACGTCGGGATCGACCGCGGTCGCGCGCGCGTCGACGGTTTGGCCGGCTGCAAGACGTTTCAGCACATCCCGCACGAGACGCGTCGTCTCAGGATCGCGCTGCCGACCATCCCCTGCGCTTGCCGGCGCGCGCTCGCCGGCGCCCTCACCTTCAGCGGACTCATTCGCAGCGCTCTCTGTGTCCTGCTCTGGGCCACTGGGGTCCAGCAGTTCCGAAAGGATGGACTCCTCCAACGCTGCCGAGCGGTCGGCCCAGAAGACCGTAGTCATGTCCGAGATGCGCAGCCGGTGTCGCTCGCTGCGCAGCAGATAGTTTAGCGCAGTCACGTAGCCGAAAGCGGCTTGCTCGCTGACCGGCGCATTAAAGCTCTGATCCTTGCCGTAAGAGGTGAATGCTTTCAAGTTGAACGAAACCAACGCCGCCCCGGTCGGCTGCGCCCCGGGTACCCCCTTGATGCTGTCGTGGAGGCGAGCCACCGGCGCCACCTCGCCGGTCACCAGACATTGACCGACGCGATCCGAGCTTTGCCGACCCGAATACTGCTCCCAGGCGTCTCGCACCGCCGGCCGGTCATGGATGTAGCCGGGCGTTCCGTCGAGCTTGAAGATGATGTTGCCGCCGGCCAGCAAGTCGTCCCAGACCGGCTTCAGCCGCGGATGCGCTTGGGCCTCTTCCGGCTGCCACTGCTCGAGGAACTTCAGCACGGCCGCTGCCCCGGCATCCGCGACGCCGGCGAGGATCTCGCGATGCAGCTCCCGAAACGCCGCGAAAGTCTCGCGCGACCGCTCCGGCTTCCCCTTGGCATCGACGCCCAACACGTAACCGCTGTTGTCGCAAAGAAAATTGGACTTGATGCCGGATGCCCGCTTGACCTGTCGCGGCACGTCCATGTCTTTTGGGAGTGCCTTCTTGCCTTGATCTCTCAAGTCGATGACGTCCAGCAGTTCTCCTGACGGTGAAATGTTCAGGGCAAACGAAACTCTTGCCTTGCTGTAGTTCGGCGGGGCGACGCCAGAAGCCGGGTCATCGAGTAAACGCTGGTAGAGCTCGTACAGCGCCTGAAGAATCACGCGGCCCCACCTCGCTTTGGCAGCGGCGGCACTTCAACGATGCCATCGCGCATGACGGCACGGAAGAAACGCGGCGCCATGCCGTCGTCATAATCGATGTCCAGCAGCATCCAGCCGAGGTCCCGCTCGCCTTTGCAGCGCGAGGGCGGCAGTGGGCCCTCGATGAGCTCAAAATGAGCCGGAAACTCGCGACAGCCCAAATACGGTCGGTGAAAGCACTGACCCTGCCTTACCCGTCGTAGCATGATGTTGTAATGCTTCTCCGCTGTGTCTTCCGGACCGGCGCGGTCAGTCAGCTCAAAATGGGCCTCGATGACATACGCCACATGTCTCAGAACCAGCGACGCCCGCTGCTGCCGGTCGGCTGCCGCATTCTGGTACAGCACAACCGAGCCTCCACGCATCGCTGACCGGACACTGTCCGCCGGGATCTTGCTGCCCACCTCGTTGCGCCGGATATTGTCGAACTGAATTTCGTTCAGCACGTGAATCCGGTCGACCACCCAGCGGATCGCGGGCTTCCAATGGATCGCCTCGAGGATCCCGCGCGCCGCCGATGGCGTCATGACGTCGTAGCTGACCCGTTCAGTCTTCATCTCGGGCCGGGTGAAGCAAGCATATTCGCCCCAGACTTTGATAGCCACTCCGTATCCCATCCGTTCCTCCTTTCCCGCCGCCCTGCAGCGACGTTGTTTAGTAGATCAGCAATTCTTCTGCTCCATCGCTTCCGGTCGCCGGCTGCAGCCCCACCTCCTTGCTGTAGAGCGTGGTGTCGGTCAAGACCGGGATGATGCCCCCTTCCATGCGCACCGCACCGATCCGCTTAAGGTCGCTGAACTCATGCGGGTAGACCTGGACGACGTACGGCTGGAGTTGCCGCAGCAACCTATAGGACGGCGCAAAGTGTGCCGCTTGCAGCAGCTCGCGCGCCTTATCGTCCCAGGGGATGACGATGGGCATCAAATCGTTCTCGATCAGCCGGAAACGCTGGCCGACGGTCGCGAATGGAAAGTGAAGTCTGGCGCCTTCCTCGGCAATTGAGCGCATGATCCCGTCGCGATCGAGACCTTCGCCCTCGATGCCGTAAAGCTGTTCGAAGTAACTTTCAATTGCCTGGGGTGCAAGAGGATCATCAACAGAACGCAAAACCATACCGGCCACTGCGGCTGTCCGTTGAAACCAGCCGCGCAACGGATGCCCAACCGGCTCAAACAAATAGACCTGCCCGCTTTTCAACCGGCCCTCGCGGTTGCAGCGGCCCGCTGCCTGGGCCACAGAATCCAGCCCCGCAGCGGCGCGGAGCACCACAGGAAAGTCGACATCAACACCGGCTTCTATCAATTGCGTCGCAACGACCCGGCAGGGCGCACACTCGCGCAGCGCTTGTCTCACGCCTGTGAGCACCTCCGCCCTGTGGCGCGGGCACATTCGTGCGCTAAGGTGAACCGCCCCTTCTTCACCGCGGATGAGATTGTATAGCTCGCGGGCGTGAGTCCGCGTGTTGACAATGCAGAGCACCTGCCGGTGGCGGGCAAGCTCGCTTGCGACGGCGCTGTCCTCAAGAGCACCTAGCCGCTCCACAGTGACGCGGCGAAAGACCGTGAACAGACGGGTCGGATCGGGCGCGATCTCGCGCGGGCGCAGTTCGGCGGGCAGAAGCCCGCGCAAGGCTGGCTGCGTGGCCGTGCAGAGCACCACCGTCGCGCCGTAGTTTACAACCAATTCCCATAGCGCCGCTAAGCAGGGCTTGAGGAGGTTGGTCGGAAGCATTTGGGCTTCATCAAGGATGATCACGCTGTGGGCGAGGTTGTGCAGTTTGCGGCATTGGGAGCTGCGGTTCGAGAAAAGCGACTCGAAAAACTGGACATTCGTGGTGACGATGATCGGCACGTCCCAGTTCTCTGTTGACAGACGCAGCCGACTCAGATCTTCGTTCCAATCATCATCGGCCTCATCAGGGTAACGGAAATTGCTATGATGCTCCAAGACCGCGTCATCGCCGAGAGCTTGGCGAAAAATGGCCGCGTTCTGCTCGATGATGCTAGTAAACGGGATGACATAGATGATCCGTTCCAAACCGTACCGTACAGCGTGGTCCAGAGCAAACGTCAGCGAGGAAAGCGTTTTCCCTCCACCGGTAGGGACAGTAAGAGTAAACAAGCCAGGGGGCTCGTCTGCCTTATCTCGGCAGGCTCGTAGAATCGCAGCTCGCTCACGATTGATTGGGGTATCGGGGGCGTCAGCGTATTTGGTCGACATGTACGTCGCCAGTTTACCGCGCAGTTCCAGCAGCGTGGGGTAGCCGCCGCGTTGCACCGCGCTATTCGGAGAGAGAACCCGCTCTGTATCGAGGAAATCAGCATCCACGAGGCACGAGTAGAGCATGCGGATGAAGAAATGGACCCCAAACTCGCGTTGTTCTTTCAGCAACGAAAGTCGCAGCCGAAGCTGCTCCGAGGTCGGGAAAGGAAGATCTGCAGCGCGATAAGCACTGTAATCCGGCAACTCTTGGCGGGCCAGACGAGCGGCGAGCGAAGACCCGTCGGCCAGGGAACCGTAATCTGGGAGACCGCTGTGGTGGCCTGCTGCTACGTAGGCCAAAACCGTACCGACCGCGCGGCCGTACTTCCGGACGGCTTCCTGTGCCCCAGCCGTTGAGTGATCGACCCGCACGGAGGCGCCTTCAAGACGCCTCTGGAATTCCGTTGAGAACTTTCCCAAGTCATGGAGGAGCCCTGCTGCCTGACCGAAGTCGGCAGCGCTGAATCGACTAGCGAAACTAGCGGCCAACTGCGCTACCGCTGTCAGGTGATCCGGCAACGTCTGCCATGCCTTTTTGTCCTCACCCACAGAATGAGCGTAATACAGAGTCGGTACCTCCTTTGAGACAGCCGGCTATGCTTTACCGAAGAATCACACTTCATGATTAGTGTAGCATACTGCTCCGTCATGGAGTGTCGGACTGCCCATCCTAATCCTCCTGTCCCTTAGCGATGCCCCTCGGGTGACCCCTGCTCAGGATCCCCTCCGCCTCCCGCCGCACGGCTTCTGCCAGCTCCGCCGGCTCGAGCACCCTCGCGTGGCTACCGAAGCTGAGTATCCATCGTTTGATCGATTCCAAGCCGCTCACTCGCACTTCCAGGATCACGCCGCCATCGCCCGTCTCCGTCAGGCGCTGTCCCTGATGCCAGACCCGCTCACGAATCCAGCGCGCCTGTTCCGCATCGAACGCTACGCGCACGGTGCGTTCAGGCCCGCGCTCAATGCCCCAGCTCAGGCTGAGGTAAGTGTCAATGCTGAAGTCAGCGGGCCTTTTGAAAGTGCGATCGGTGACAGTGAGCTCCAAAATGCGATCAACGGCGAAGATCCTGAGTTCGTTGCGCAGGTGGCAGTGACCGATCAGATACCATGCGCCGTCCGTCAGGCGCAAATGGTATGGGTCAACTTCCCGCTCGCTGGTAGTGTCTTTGCTCGCCGCGTAGTAGCGCAGCCTGACGGTTCGCTGGTGGGCAATGGCCTCCGCCAGACGGTTGAAATGGCGCGCCAACCGGCCCTCATCACCTCGGACCGCAGGTACGCCGAAAGAAATCTCATCGCTGATGAACGTGTTGGGGTCAAAACTGACCTGTTCGCCGAGCATTGCGGGCAGCTTGGCGATAACCGTCCGCGCGGCATCGGCGAAAGGAGTGCCGGCCATCTCGGCGAGCAGCCGCTGGCCAATCAGCAGGATTGCGAGTTCGCCGGCGCTGATGTTGAACTGGGGAAGCTGAAACGGGCGCTCGTAGCGGTAACCGCGCCGGGCGCGATCATAGATGACCGGCGCGCAGTAACCCCGCAACTGCTGCAGGTCTCGCTCGACCGTCCGCGTTGACACCTCCAGCTCCCGCGCCAGATCGGCTAGCGTCGGGCAGCGGCCGCTGCTCAACAGCTGGTGGAGGCGTTGCAGGCGCGAGTAAACCAAGCGTGTCTCACGCACTCTCTTGGCGCGAAAGGCGACGGCCATTTGGCACAATGCTCCTCCTCTGACGCCATCACGATCCAATCCTTCGACCTGAGCTGAGGAACACCCTCCAATGTCCCGACCGGCGGCGCACCTGCTGCAGCGGCAACGTAAGCTGCAGCAAAGTAAGCGTGAAATAACCCCGCCCCGCCCATGCGCGTAGAGGCTTGATGCAGCTGCGCACCTATGCATGTAAACTCGATCAGCAGTTGGATCGAGCAGGCACCCGTGAGGTGGCGGGCACGTAGGCGGACCAGGGCAGAAGGGCGTCCAGCATCGCCGGGTTCGCAGTGTCGATGTTGGGCAGCTGTTCGAACAGGTACGTCAAGTAGGGGAAGGGATCCAGCCCGTTCTCCTTGGCGGTTCCCACCACGCTGTAGATGATGGCGCTGGAGCGGACCCCCACGGGGCGTGTTGGCAAACAGCCAGTTCTTGCGCCCGATGGCGAACGGCTTTATCGACCGTTCACCGCGGATGTTGTCGAGTTCCAAGCGGTCGTCCTGGAGAAAAGCCGTCAGCTTCCCCCACTAGTTGCGACAGTATTGAATCGCCCGCCCAAGGGCGCTTTTCGGCAACGTGTAGGCCGCCTGGCGCTCCAGCCAGGCTTGAAAAGCGTCCAGAACCGGCCGGTTGTGCTCCAGCCGTGCGGCTCGGCGCTCCTCCGGCGTAGCGTCACACAAGTCCCGCTCAATGGCGAAGCGACGGTTGCATAACTCCAGCCCTTCTTGGGCCACCGGCTGGGTGGTGCGGGCAGACGGCGGGAGCGCCTTGAGCGCCTCATCGAATTTGCCCCGCGCGTGAGCCAGGCAGCCGACCAGCGTAACATCCGGCAGCCCGTCGTAGCCGGAATACCCGTCCACGTGCAGATAGCCCGCGAAGCCGGACACAAACTTCCGGGGATGCTCGCCGCTGCGGGTCGGTTGATACTCGAAAAGGAGGACGGATCGCACGGGACGATGGACCACCCATCGTTCTCTTCGAGTATCAGCAGACTCGTGCGGAGCACGCCCGCAAATTCCTGTCGGGCTTTTCGGGTTACCTGCATGTGGGACGGCTCATTCCGGGTTCACGACGGGTTGCCCAACGTTACCCTGGTGGGTTGTTGGGCGCATGCACGGCGCAAGTTCAACGTGCTTCAAAGCGCTTCTCTCCATCTGCCCAAGCTGGCAAACGAGTGAAGTAAGGCGCAAGAAGGGCTGGAATTTGTAACCGCCTGTTTGCGCTCGAGCGAGAGCTGGCTGATGTCACGCTGGCAGAAGCGCCAGGCCGCCCGTCTGGAACGCGTCGGGCTGGTGCCATGAGTTTCATACTGGCTTCTGAGTGCCAGGCGGCCTGTACTCTACCGAAAGCGCCTTTGGGCAGGCGGTCCAGTACTGTCTCAACCAATGGAGCAAACTGACGGCGTTCCTCCAGGAACGGGCCACCACAAACCGGGCAGATCTGCTCTGCCTCGGGAAGACGATGGTGGAGGGTCTCCACAGGGAGATTCTGCAGTAGGGCCTCGCGGCGGCTGCGAGCCTTACGACGGCGATAGGTGATGGTTTCCAACGTAGGCTCCGGCGTGGCCGGGGCCTGTGCCACCTCAGCCTCTGCTTCATTGAAAAGCAACGGCTGCTCGCCTAGTACAGTGCGTTCACTGGACGCGCCGAACTGGCGATGCCTCGCCAGGTGAAACTGCTCCTCGAACCAGCGCAGTTTCGCGGTGAGTTCAGCATTCTGTTGTTCCAATACCTCGCATCTCTGGCGAAGGCTTTCGATGGTCTCGGCGGTTTGCATCACGTCTGTGTAATTTGCCACCGAGGGCCTTTTTTCCTGCCTACAGCGACCTTTTTTGTTACACTTGTTCTTCGATCTACGCCACCCCTACAGCACTGTCCGCGCTGTCACTTCTGGGTGAGCCTGACATTGCTCAAGGGGTAGCCCATCCAACAACCATCGCAGTTGGCGGCGGGTGATGGCCAGGGGACCGGCCTGGGGCGTCTGCGGCCATTGAAAGCGGCCGCGTTCCAAACGGCGGTAGTGCAGCCAAAAGCCATTGTGATCCCATTGGAGGATCTTCAGCTTGTCCCGCCGCCGATTGCAGAAAACGAATAGGCAGGGGGAGAACGGGTCTAGCGCAAACGCCTGGCTCACGATGGCCGCCAGTCCATCGATGGACTTGCGCAGGTCCGTAGTCCCGCAGGCCAGATAGACTTCGCGAGGGGTGGGTTCGCTCAGCACAGCTCCATCAGCGTCCGCACCACGGCAGCGAGCAGCCTGGCGTCAAATCCGGGTTGCACCTCCACCACAGCAGGGCCCACCCGTACTGCCAGGCTCGTGCCTGAGGCAGGCTGCTCCTGCCCGCGCTCTGCGTGCACCGCAACGGGCAGCCATCGGGATGGGACGGATTCGGCTGGTTTTGCTGGCGCCAGCCGGCTCAGCCAATACCGGAGCTGGTGCGCCTTGATCCCCTGGGCCGCGCACCAGGCGGACACGCTCTGCCCGCTGGCCCGAAAGGTTGCCACTCGCTCCCGCCACTGTTCGCGTAGCTGCTCTCTTTGCTCCGTGCTCGTCATTCGACGATAACCTCCTCCACAATGATTCTGAGAAGATTATCGCCCAGAACGGCGGGCAAGCCTAGGTGGTCACCGCTTGACGTTTACGGGGCTCTGGGTTTGACCTGGCGCTCACTGAGGCCCAACACCACCGCAGCCTGCCGGATGGTCACCTGCCCTTCCACCACCTGGCGCAGGACGTACACCCTCATAGACTCCTTGGGACTCAAGAAAATGTTTCCTCCCATGGGTGACATTTTCTCAGTCCGCTTACAGGGTGACAATATCACAGTCCGGCGGCAGAGTGATTGCGGGGTATTGCCAGCTGAGCGAACGTGTGCTATACTTCCATAAAGCCGGGACTTGAGCAGGGCTCGGTTCAGCGTCTTCACCCGGCGGTGTACGGGCTTTGTGGTGAGCGTAGCTCAGCTGGCTAGAGCGCCAGATTGTGGCTCTGGAGGTCATGGGTTCGAGCCCCATCGTTCACCCCACTTTCTTGGCCCGGGCGCCCGTAGCTCAGCTGGATAGAGCACCAGACTTCGGATCTGGGTGTCGGGGGTTCAAATCCCTCCGGGCGCGCCAAAGGCGCATCCAGCCGGAATGCGGGCGAGCGGCGGGCGAACGTTGGCCGAGGTGGTGGAACTGGCAGACACGCAGGTCTTAGGAACCTGTGGGGCAACCCGTGCGGGTTCAAATCCCGCCCTCGGCACCAACTAAACCAATCGCCGGCTTCCAACGGGAAGCCGGGATATGGGCAGATGTCACGAGCGGAAGTGGCTCAGCGGTAGAGCATCGCCTTGCCATGGCGAGGGTCGCGGGTTCGAATCCCGTCTTCCGCTCCATTTTTATTGCTTTTTTACGGCTTTTGCCGTATGTTATTTTGGGCCGGGGCGGGAAAAATAGCCAAGACCGGCAAATTGCGCCAAGCCGTTCAGCGGATCCGGCCGGAGGCCGGGGTAGAAGAACACCGGCACCGGGGTACTTACATAGAATTGACGTGATCAGGGGGAAGCAGACTAGATGCGCGCCGAAGTAGCACGGATTGGCGAGAATCGGGTTGAGATCGAGGTCGAGATGGACCCGCAGCAGCTGGATCAGGCCCTGGACCGGGCCTATCGCAAGCTGGTGCAGCAGGTCAACGTTCCCGGCTTCCGCAAGGGCAAGGCACCCCGCAGCGTCCTGGAACGCCAGGTGGGGCCGGAGGTTCTGCGCCAGGAGGCGGCCCAGGCTTTGGCAGGCGAGGGGTTTGAATGGGCGGTCCGGGAACGCAAGTTGGAACCCGTGGGGCAGCCGGAGGTGGAGACCGTCCAGCTGGAACCCGGAAAGCCATTCGTATTCAAGGCCCGGGTGGACGTGAAGCCCGAGGCCCAGGTGGCGCACTACGAAGGTTTGCCCGTGAAGAAGCCCCGGGTGGAAGTGAAGCCGGAGGAGATCGATGCCCTGGTGGAGCGCACCCGGCAGGATCTGGCGGTCCTGGAAGTGGCGGACCACGACACGGCCCAGCCCGGCGATTTCGCCGAGATCGATTATGCCGGGTTTTTGGATGGCAAGCCATTTGCCGGCGGAGCGGGCAAGGGATCCCTGCTGCAGCTGGGAAGTGGGCGGATGGTCGCCGGCTTCGAAGAGCAGATTGTGGGCATGAAGACCGGTGAAGAAAAAACCTTCACCGTGAAATTCCCGGAAGACTACGGCCGCAAGGAGCTGGCCGGGAAGGATGTCACCTTCCGGGTGACCCTGCGGGAGCTCAAGACCCGGCGGGTTCCTGAGGCCGACGATGAGTTGGCCAAACAGGTGGGGCCGTATTCAACCCTGGCCGAGCTGCGGGCGGAATACGAGAAACAACTCCGGGCGCGCAAGGAGCGGGCCGCCCGGAAGTACGTGGAAAGCCAGGTACTGGAGCAATTACGCGGTCAGATCCAGGACCTGGCCATCCCGGAGGCCATGATACTGGAGCGCATGCACACGGAATGGGCGGAGCTGGAACGGGATCTGGCCCGCCAGGGGCTCAGCGTGGAGCAGTATGAGGCCATTACCCGGCAGTCCCAGGAGGATTTGCTGAAGTCCATCCGCAACAGTTCGGAGATCTGGGTGCGCAACCGTCTAGCTTTGGAAGCGGTGGCGCGGCAGGCGAACATCCAGGTGGACGATACGGAGCTGGAAGAGAAAGCCAAGCCTCTGGAGGAAGCCTTGGCCCGGGGCCGCCAGCAGGACTCCCAGACCCAGCCGGATGGCGCGGCGGCGGAACCCGGCGAAGCCCGGACCCGCAGGCACAGCCACCGCGGCAAGGCTCACCGTCGCGGCACAGGCCGGAGCGGGGAACGCCAGGCGGAAGGCCAGGCGCCGGTGCTGGACCGGGAACGCCTGCGGAATGAGCTGCGGCTGAGCAAAGCGCTGGATTATGTGGTGGACCGGGCGGACGTCCAAGAGGTGGATCCAGCGGAACTGGCCTCTGCTCAACCGGCGGCGGAGAAAGCGGAGGAATCCCAGGCGGCGGTGGAGAAGTAGGGGAATAAGACCGTTCGGGGAGGGTCAATGATGAGCTATCTAGTCCCGATGGTGGTGGAGCAGACAAACCGCGGCGAGCGGGCGTATGACATCTATTCGCGGCTGCTGAAGGAGCGCATCATTTTTCTGGGAGGCCCCATCACCGATCAGACGGCCAACCTGATCATCGCCCAGATGCTCCACCTGGAGAGCGAGGACCCCGAAAAAGATATCTATCTATACATCAACAGCCCCGGGGGTTCCATCTATGCCGGGCTGGCCATTTACGATACCATGCAGTATATCCGGCCCCCGGTATATACCATCTGCATCGGGATGGCGGCCAGTATGGCTGCCTGGCTGCTGGCTGCCGGCACCAAGGGTAAGCGTTACTCGCTGCCCCATTCCCGGATCATGATTCACCAGCCCAGCGGCGGTGCGCAGGGGCAGGCTACGGAAATCGAGATCCACGCCAGGGAGATTCTGTATCTGCGGGAAGAAATGAACCGCATTTTGCAGAAGCACACCGGGCAGGATATGGAGACCATCGTGCGCGACACGGAGCGAGACCACTTCATGTCGCCCGAAGAGGCCAAGGCGTATGGCCTGATCGACGGCATTTTCGAGAAAAACGTCTTCTCCGACAAGAAGAAATGATGGTTGCAGCCCGCGGACGGGTGCTCGGCGCACCCAGTACCACATACCACGGGCTGCGGCGAACAGGGAGGATGCAACTGAAGGCAGGGAGTGTTCGCTGCCGGGAGGCCGGCATAGCTGTTCGGCAAGCTTCCCATACCGCGGGGAGGAAGCAGGGGTGGTCCGATGTTTAAATTTGGGGATGAAAAAGGGCAGCTGAAGTGTTCGTTCTGCGGCAAAACTCAGGAGCAGGTGAAAAAGCTCATCGCCGGCCCCGGTGTATATATCTGCGACGAATGCATTGAACTCTGCAACGAAATCATCGAAGAAGAGTTCAACGAAGAAGCAGATGTGGAATTGGGGCACGTGCCCAAGCCGCACGACATCAAGCAGTACCTGGATCAATACGTCATCGGCCAGGAGGAGGCCAAGAAATCCCTGGCCGTGGCAGTCTACAACCATTACAAGCGGATCAACCATGCCGCCCGCATGGACGATGTGGAGCTTCAGAAGAGCAATATTCTGATGTTGGGGCCCACCGGCAGCGGCAAGACTTTGCTGGCCCAGACCCTGGCTCGTTTCCTCAAGGTCCCCTTTGCCATCGCCGATGCCACTTCGCTGACGGAGGCGGGCTATGTCGGCGAGGACGTGGAGAACATCCTGCTGAAGCTCATTCAGAACGCCGATTATGACGTGGAAAAGGCCGAAAAAGGCATCGTCTACATCGATGAGGTGGATAAGATCGCCCGGAAGTCGGAAAATCCGTCTATCACCCGGGACGTCTCCGGAGAAGGTGTGCAGCAGGCTCTCTTAAAAATCCTGGAAGGCACCATCGCCAGCGTTCCACCCCAAGGAGGCCGCAAGCACCCGCATCAGGAGTTCATCCAGATTGACACCACCAACATTTTGTTCATCTGCGGCGGGGCTTTTGACGGCCTGGAGAAGATCATCGAGAACCGCGTGGGCCACAAAAGTGTCGGCTTCGGCGCTGAGATCCGCACCAAAATGGAGAAGCCGCTGGGCGACATCCTGCGTCAGGTGATGCCGGAGGATTTGCTGAAATTCGGCCTGATTCCGGAGTTCATCGGGCGGCTGCCGGTGGTGGTGACCCTCGACCCGCTGGACGAGGCGGCGCTGGTGCGCATCCTGACGGAGCCCAAGAATGCGTTGGCCAAGCAGTACCAGCGTTTCCTGGAGATGGACGGCGTGGAGCTGGAATTCACGCCGGAGGCTCTGCAGACCATCGCCAAGAAGGCGTTGCAGCGCCGTACCGGTGCCCGGGGCCTGCGTTCCATCATCGAGGAGTTCATGCTGGACGTGATGTATGATGTGCCATCCTCCGAGGATGTGCGCAAGTGCATCGTCACGCCGGAAGTGGTGGAGCGGAAGGCAGCGCCGCAATTGATCCGCGCCGAGAAGCGCCTGAAGAAGAAAGAGGTCACGGCCTAGGCACAAAGCCGGATACGCCTGTATGGGGCGGGCATAATAGAGGCTGCAGGTGAAAGGGAGGCAGGAATGTGGCTAACCTTTTAAGCCTGATCAGCCTTTTTTTTACCATTGTGATCGGTGTCTATTTCTGGAACCTGCTGCGCGCCCAGCAGACGAATCGCTCTGCCATTGAGCGGGAATCGCGCAAGGAAATGGAGCGCCTGCAGAGACTGAAGGCCATTTCGCTCAGCGAGCCTCTGGCGGAAAGGACACGGCCCACCACCCTGGACGAGGTCATCGGCCAGGAGGAGGGCATCCGTGCCCTGCGGGCGGCCCTCTGCGGCCCCAATCCCCAGCATGTGCTGCTCTATGGCCCTCCCGGCGTGGGCAAAACCGCCGCCGCCCGGGCGGTGCTGGAGGAAGCCAAGCGGAACCCCGATTCGCCCTTTAAAGCCCAGGCCCGCTTCGTGGAGATTGATGCCACCACGGCCCGGTTCGATGACCGGGGCATCGCCGATCCCTTGATGGGTTCCGTGCATGACCCCATCTACCAGGGGGCCGGCCCGCTGGGCATCGCCGGGATTCCGCAGCCCAAGCCCGGCGCCGTGACCAAGGCCCATGGCGGCATTCTGTTCATCGATGAAATCGGCGAGTTGCATCCCATCCAGATGAACAAGCTCCTGAAAGTCCTGGAGGACCGGAAGGTTTTCCTGGAGAGCGCGTATTACAGCTCGGAGGATACCAATATCCCTCCCCACATACACGAAATCTTCCAGAAGGGATTGCCTGCCGATTTCCGCCTGGTGGGCGCCACCACCCGGCAGCCCCACGAACTGCCGCCGGCGTTGCGCTCCCGTTGCATGGAGATCTATTTCCGTGCCCTGCTGCCCGAGGAGTGCCGCCTCATCGCAGTCAACGCCGCCAAACGCATCGGCTTGCCGCTGGCCCCGGGGGTCGATGAGCTGGTGGCTCAGTACGCCACCAATGGGCGGGAAGCCGTCAATATGGTGCAGCTGGCGGCGGGGCTGGCCCAGACAGAGAAGCGCCACGCGATCTCCCGGCCGGACATGGAATGGGTCATTCAGTCCGGCCAGTATTCTCCACGGCCGGACAGGCGGGTGCCGTCTGCACCGCAGGTGGGCTACGTCAACGGCCTGGCGGTTTACGGCCCCAATCTGGGCAGCCTGCTGGAAATCGAAGTGGCGGCCACCAGGGCAGACAAACCCCGGCGCGGGCGCGTCTCCGTGACCGGCGTCATCGAGGAAGAGGAGATGGGGGCCGGCCTGGGGCATACCGTGCGGCGCAAAAGCCTGGCCCGCAATTCCGTGGAAAACGTTCTCACGGTCCTGCGGCAGGTGCTCCGGTTGGAGCCTGCGGACTACGACATCCATATCAACTTCCCGGGCGGAATGCCGGTGGATGGACCTTCCGCCGGCGCCGCCCTGGTGACGGCCCTTTATTCTGCCATCACGGGCCAACCGGTGGACAATCTGGTGGCCATCACCGGCGAGGTGTCCATCCGGGGGTTGGTCCGCCCTGTGGGAGGCGTGATGGCCAAGGTCCAGGCCGCCCGCCGCGCTGGTGCGCATAAGGTGGTGATCCCGCGGGAAAACTGGCAGGATACCTTCGCCGAGTGGACGGATATTCAGGTCGTGGCTGTGGAGCGCATCGAGGAGGTGCTGGATCAGGCCCTGGCGGGTGGCCTCCAGGCCCGCAGCCCTGCGGTTCCGCTTGCGGTAGGGATGCGGCCGGCCCTGTCTGTGGGGAACAGCGCCGCCGCGCAAACCACACCGGGATAGGGCAGGTTGCCCGCGCAAAGCGTTCCGTTTCCCCAAAGGGCCCTTCCAAGCATGGAAGGGCCTTTTATTCTGGGCGCCTTTTGCCAGGGTGCCTTTTGCCAGCAGCGTTGGACAGGAATTGCGCAATGCGGCGAGAATAGTATAATCAAGACTACGAAGAGGCACATCGGCCCTGTGGGCTCAGGGTTGGATGGGGGAGGAGGTCAGGAGAATGGCCGAAGAACGGTTGCAGGCCGATTCGGAGGAGCAGGGCACGGGCACGGCACACGTGCTCACCACTCCGGTTGACGTGCTTCCTCTCCTGCCCCTCCGCGGTGTAATCGTTTTTCCCTACATGGTTGCTCCTTTGGACGTGGGCAGAGAGAAGTCGGTTCAGGCGCTGGAAGAGGCCATGCTGCAGGATCGCATGATCCTCCTGGCTGCGCAGAAACAGGCCCGGGCCAACGAGCCCGCTCCGGACGAGATTTACCCCGTGGGTACGGTGGCGGAGATCAAGCAGCTCCTGAAGATGCCCGACGGCGCCATCCGCATCCTGGTAGAGGGCTTGGAACGTGTTCGCATCGCGGAGTTTGTGCAGGTGGATCCATATTTCAAGGCCAAGGTGGACCGCCTGCCGGTCTTGGAGGAGAAAACTCCCGAGATCGAGGCTTTGATGCGCACGACGCTGGAACAGTTCGAAGAATATGTCAAGCTGAGCAAGAAGATCCCAGCGGAAATTCTGATCTCCGTCAGCGGCATCGAGGAGCCGGGGCGCCTGGCGGATAGCATCGCGGCCCAGCTGTTGCTCCGTGTGGAGGACAAGCAGCAGATCTTGGAAGCCATCGACCCCAAGGAGCGGCTGGAGAAACTGGCGGCTCTGCTGGGAAAAGAGCGGGAGATCCTGGAGATGGAGCGGCGCATCCAAATGCGGGTGCGCAAGCAGATGGAGAAAACCCAGCGCGAATACTACTTGCGCGAACAGATCAAGGCCATCCAGAAAGAACTGGGCGAGCGCGATGAGCGCCAGGCCGAGGTGGATGAGCTGCGGGAGAGGATCGTGGCGGCCAAGATGCCCAAGCCTGTCCACGAGAAGGCCATGAAGGAGCTGGACCGGCTGGAAAAGATGCCCCCCATGGCCGCCGAATCCGTGGTGGTCCGCACCTATTTGGACTGGCTCATCGAACTGCCCTGGTCGAAAAAGACCAAGGACCGCATGGATCTGGCCCGGGCCCAGGAGATCCTGAACGCAGACCACTATGGGCTGGACAAGGTCAAGGAGCGCATTTTGGAGTTCCTGGCTGTGCGCCATCTGGCGGGGAAGACCAAGGGGCCGATTCTTTGCCTGGTGGGCCCGCCGGGCGTGGGCAAGACCTCCCTGGCCCAGGCCGTGGCTAAGGCCCTGGATCGCAAGTTCGTGCGGTTTTCCCTGGGCGGCGTGCGGGACGAGGCGGAGATCCGTGGACATCGCCGCACGTACGTAGGGGCCATGCCGGGCAAGATCATCCAGGCCATGCGCCAGGCAGGAACCCGTAACCCGGTGATCCTGCTGGATGAAGTGGACAAGATGAGTTCCGACTTCCGCGGCGACCCGTCGTCGGCCCTGTTGGAAGTGCTCGATCCGGAGCAGAACAACGCTTTCGGCGACCATTACCTGGAGGTCCCCTACGATCTGAGCGATGTGATGTTCATCACCACGGCCAACGTGATGCAGGCGATCCCCAGGCCGCTGCTGGACCGTATGGAAGTCATCACGATCCCCGGCTACACCGAGCAGGAGAAGTTGGAGATCGCCCGGCGGCATCTGGTACCGAAGCAGATCAAGGCCAACGGCCTGAAGCCGGAGCAGGCCCAAATTGCCGACGGGGCCCTGCTAGCCATTATCCGGCGTTACACCCGGGAAGCGGGGGTGCGCAATCTGGAACGCGAGATTGCCACCATTTGCCGCAAAATCGCAAAAGAGGTCGTGGAGAAAAGCAGGAAATCCGTGCATGTCACGGCCCGCAGCCTGCAGACCTATCTGGGAGTGCCGCGCTATCATTACGGCGTGGCCCAGGCCGAGGACCGGGTGGGCGTGGCCACGGGCCTGGCGTGGACCGAAATGGGCGGCGATCTGCTGGCCATTGAGGTCACGGTGCTGAAGGGCAAGGGGCAGCTGACCCTCACGGGCCAGCTGGGCGATGTCATGAAGGAATCGGCCCAGGCAGCCTTCAGCTACGTGCGCTCCCGGGCCGAGTCGTTGGGCATTGCTCCCGACTTTCATGAGAAATGCGACGTGCACATTCATGTGCCGGAAGGTGCCATTCCCAAGGATGGCCCCTCGGCGGGCATCACCATCGCCACGGCGCTGGCCTCGGCTCTCACCGGAAATCCGGTGCGGCGGGATGTGGCCATGACCGGCGAGATCACCCTGCGTGGGCGGGTGTTGCCCATCGGCGGGTTGAAGGAGAAGGTGCTGGCGGCGCACCGGGCGGGCATCCGAACGATTCTCATCCCCAGCGAGAACGAGAAAGACCTGGAGGAGGTCCCGGTCAACATCCGACGCAAGCTGCACTTCGTCACCGTGGACCACATGGACGAGGTGCTCAATGCAGCGCTGGTCAACCCGGTACAGCCTGCGGCGGATCCTGTGCCGGCCCTGGAAGGCGGCCCCACAGCTGCGGAGCGCCCAGCTCACCTGCCGGTCTCGGACCAGCCGGCAGCGCTGCCTGTCGGCTGCTGCGGCTGCTGAGGGATCGGGCGGCAAGGGAACGGTTACGCCGCGCCAGGCGGAAGCGGCAGAGGCAACAGACGGTTGCCCCGTTGCTCCGCCTGGCGTTTTTTCCTGATCCGGGGGGGCGGGGGCTTTCTTGCAGCTATATTTTGCGGAAAATTCTTTCTAGAGCAACAGTGGCCAGGAGGGAAGGGATTGGTGTAAGTGGTGGCGAAGCTCACGAAGTGCGCAAGAGTAAGTTCATTCGGTATAGCCAGAGTTCTGTCTGATCCGTGAATGTTCGGTTCCTTCCCGAGCCTGATGGCCAGGATGCCATCCCCGTGAGGTGGAGGCCGTGCGAGGATCCGGGCCGGAGGATGTATATAACCAGGCTATGGCTGTGTTGCTGTGCCGGTGGCCGTGGCCGTTCCCCAACGTAGGCCGCCGGCTGAACAGCGAGTACTGAACCCCGGCGGTGCCGGGGTTTTCTATTGTGATGGACTTCACAATATCTGTGCTCCGCACAAAAAGGGGGATCATGATGGCGAACCGAAGTGTGGACCCGGCGGCTCTGGAGATGCTGGCCCGCGCGGATGCGGAGGGGTATAGCACCGCCTTCTCCCGGGCCGAGCAGATGAAGCCGTGTCCCATCGGAGCGGAGGGGGCTTGCTGCCGCAACTGCTACATGGGCCCTTGCCGCCTGGTGGGCAAGGACGCGGACGAGAAGCGGGGCGTCTGCGGCGCGGACGTGCACGTCATCGCGGCCCGCAATTTCGTCCGGGCCGTGGCTGCCGGGGCGGCGGCCCACTCCGACCATGGTCGTGACCTGGCCTTGACGCTCCTGGCCGTGGCCCGGGGCGAGACCGATGGCTACCAGATCCGCGACGAAGCCAAGCTGCGGCGCGTGGCCGGGTATCTGGGCATCCCCTCCGAGGGCCGGCCCAAAGAACAGGTGGCGGAAGAGGTGGCCCTGCGCCTGCTCAATGACTTTGGGCGACAGGAGCCCGGCTTTGTGTCTTATGTCTCGCGGGCACCGAAGAAACGCCAGGAGATCTGGGCGCGTTACGGCGTCACCCCCCGGGCCGTGGACCGCGAGGTGGTGGAAGGCCTGCACCGCACCCACATCGGCGTGGACCAGGAGCCGGAACATCTGCTGGACCACGCGGTGCGCACCGCTCTGAGCGACGGCTGGGGCGGCAGCATGCTGGCCACGGATTTGAGCGACGTGCTCTTTGGCACACCGGGGGCTCGCACCAGCGCCGCCAATTTGGGCGTACTGAAGGCCGATGAGGTCAACATCGTGCTGCACGGGCACGAGCCTACGCTCTCCGAGATGATCGTGGCCGTCTGCCAGGAGCCGGAGCTGCAGGCCTACGCCGTTTCCAAAGGCGCCACGGGGATCAATCTGGCCGGCATCTGCTGCACGGCCAACGAGGTCCTGATGCGCCAGGGCATCCCCTCCGCCGGCAATTTCCTGCACCAGGAACTGGCTCTCCTCACCGGCGCCGTGGATGCCATGGTGGTGGATGTGCAGTGTGTCTTCGCCGGCCTGGGCGAGCTGGCGCCCAAGTTCCACACGGAGTTCATCACCACCTCACCCAAGGCGCAGATCCGGGGCGCCCGCCACATCGAGTTCGATGAGCAGCACGCCCGGGAGATCGCCCGCCAGATTGTGCGCATCGCCATCGACAATTTCCCCAACCGCCGCCGGGAAGTACACATCCCTGGCTACAAGAAAGACCTGGTGGCGGGTTTCTCCCACGAATACATCGAGTACATGTTGGGGGGCCGTTTCCGAGCTTCCTTCCGCCCCCTGAACGACAACATCATCAACGGCCGCATCTTCGGCGCTGCCGCAGTGGTAGGATGTAACAACCCACGCCGCACCCAGGATGAGGCCACCCTTTACATCATCAAGGAGCTGCTGGCTCATAACGTGCTGGTGGTGGCCACCGGCTGCGGCGCCATCGGAGCCGGCAAATACGGCTATTTGCAGCCCGAGCTGATGGAGGCCTGCGGCTCCGGCCTGCGCGAGGTGCTGGAGGCGGTGGGCATCCCGCCGGTGCTGCACATGGGCTCCTGCGTGGACAACTCCCGCATCCTGACGGTGCTCTCGGCGGTGGTGGCTGAAGGGGGTCTGGGCGACGACCTCAGTGACCTGCCGGCGGTGGGCATCGCGCCGGAATGGATGTCGGAAAAAGCCCTTTCTATCGGTACCTACGTGGCAGCCAGCGGGGTGTACGTGCTCATGGGCAGCGAGTCGCCGGTGAAGGCCAGCTCGGAAGTGACGGAGATCATGACCCGCGGCTGGGAAAAGAAATTCGGCGGCAGGATGGAATTCGAGCCCGATCCCGAGGCCATCGTGCGTAAAGCTCTGGACCATATTCAGGCCAAGCGCGAGGCTCTGGGCATCCACCAGGCCAAGGAGCGCGAACTCTTCGACATGGAGAAGAGGAGGGAGTTGGTTGTCTAAGCTCATTGCCACCCGGGGGATTTTGGGTGCACATTCCATTGTAAACAAAGCCGAAGCCAAGCTGCATGAGGCCATGGACGCCAAAGGGCCGAACGAGCCGGTGGAGTTCCCCAACACCGGGTATTATCTGCCTGTCATCTATGGCCTGACGGGCATGAAGGTGGAGAAGCTGGCAGACATGGAGCCCGTGTTGAAACTAGCACGGGAGCTCTTGCCGGAGCCGCCCAGGGAGCGGGTCTGGCTGCCCTACCTGGGCCCTCTGCTGGACGCCGGCATTGCCACGCTGTTTGCCGAAGAGATCCACGAAGCCTGCCGCTACGTCGTGGGTCCGCCTCCGGCGGAGGGTATCTGGCTGGGCGCAGCCACCGATGTCATCATGCGCGAGCGGGGCGTGGAATTCGTGGATGGCCGCGCCCCGGGCTTTGCCGCCGTGGTGGGGGCCGCCCCGGACAACGAGACCGCTGTGAAGCTGGCCCGCGAGATGCAGCAGAAAAGCCTCTACGTGTTCATGGCCGGGCATGACCGCGGCCGCAGCTTTGCCCAGCAACTGGCGGACGAAGGCGTGCAGCTGGGATGGGAAAGCCGCCTGGTTCCGTTTGGCGAAGAGGTATACAGCCAGATCTACTCCATGGGTTTCGCCACCCGGGCGGCCATGGCGTTCGGCGGCATTGCTCCCGGGGATTACCAGCGCATTCTACGCTACAACAAAAACCGCATCTTCGCCTTCGTCATCGCCTTGGGAGAAGTCACCGACGAATGGTATGCCACGGCGGCCGGGGCCATCAGCTACGGCTTCCCCACCATCGCGGACAGCGACATTCCCCAGATTTTGCCCACCGGCGTGTGTACGTACGAGCACGTGGTCTCCAACGTGCCCCACGACAAAATCGTCAACAAGGCCATTGAGGTGCGCGGCCTGAAGATCAAGATCACCGAGGTGCCCATCCCCGTGGCCTTCGGTCCTGCCTTTGAAGGCGAGACCGTGCGCAAGGTGGACGCCTACTTCGAGGCCGGTGGGGGGCGCTCCCCTGCTTTCGAGCTGGTGGAATCCGCGCCCATGGAGGAGGTGGAGGACGGCCGCATCACGCTGATCGGGCCCGATCTGGACCAGGTGCCCGAGGGGTCCGTCCTGCCGCTGGGGATTCTGGTGAGGGTGGCAGGCCGCAAGATGCAGGAGGATTTCGAGCCGGTGCTGGAGCGGCGCATCCACTACTTCATCAACTACGCCGAGGGCGCCTGGCATACGGCCCAGCGGGATCTGGTGTGGGTGCGCATCAGCAAGAAATCGCAGCAGCGGGGCCTGCGCATCAGACATTTCGGCGACATTCTGTACACCCAGTTCAAATCGGAATTCCTGTCCGTGGTGGACAAGGTGGAGGTCACCCTCATCACCGAGGAAGCCCGGGTGCGCGAGCTTTTGACCCAGGCCCGCCAGCGGTACGCCGCCCGCGATGCCCGCTTGGCCGGACTCACGGATGAAGCGGTGGATACCTTCTACTCCTGTACCTTGTGCCAGTCGTTTGCGCCCAACCACGTCTGCACCGTGACACCGGAACGGGTGGGGCTCTGCGGCGCCGTCAGCTGGCTGGATGCCAAGGCCGCCTACGAGATTACGCCCACGGGGCCGAATCAGCCCATCCCCAAGGGGGAGTGCCTGGACGAGGTCAAAGGCCGCTACACCGGCGTCGATCAGTTCACTTACACGGCATCCCGGGGCCATCTGGAGTCCGTGAATCTCTACACTCTCATGGAGAACCCCATGACCTCCTGCGGCTGCTTCGAGGCCATCATGGTGGTGGTTCCGGAAGCCAACGGGATCATGATCGTGAACCGCGAATTCACCGGGATGACGCCCTGCGGCATGAAATTCTCCACCCTGGCCGGCATGGTGGGCGGCGGCCAACAGACGCCGGGCTTCATGGGGATCGGCAAGAGCTACATCATCAGCAAGAAGTTCATCCGCGCCGATGGGGGCCTGCCGCGGGTGGTCTGGATGCCCAAGGAGCTAAAGGAGTTCCTGCGCGCCGGCATCGAGGAGCGGGCAAAGGAATTGGGCATCCCGGATCTGTACGATAAAATCGCCGACGAAACGGTGGGGACCACGCCGGAGGAGATCCTGCCGTTCCTGGAGGAGAAGGGGCATCCCGCCCTCACCATGGATCCGATTATGTAACGAGGGAAAGGGGAGCGCAGAATGGCACTGACCGGACTGGAGATCTACAAACTGTTGCCCAAGAAAAACTGCCGGGAATGCGGCAGCCCCACCTGCCTGGCCTTCGCCATGCAGCTGGCCCAGGGCAAGGGAAGCCTGGATGCCTGCCCCTATGTCAGCGAGGAGGCCAAGGAGAAGCTGGGGGCCGCCTCGCAGCCTCCCATCCGCCTGGTCACCATCGGCACCGGCGAGCATGCGTTGCAAGTGGGCGATGAGACGGTGCTGTTCCGCCACGACAAAACCTTCTTCCACCAGCCGCCGCTGGCCGTGACCGTTTATGACGATTGGGAGGATGCGCGGATCCAGGCGCGCCTGGCGGAGCTGAAGGCCTTCTCGTGGGAGCGGGTGGGCTTGGTCCTGCGCGTCGACATGGTGGCCGTCGTGCACCGGGCGGAGGAGCCCGGGCGGCTGGCGGCGGCGGCCCAGATGGTCCAGGCGGCGCTGCCATATCCGCTATATCTGGAAAGCGCCGAGGCCGGAGCCGTGGAGGCGGCGCTCCAGGCCGTCGGGGCTGGCAAGCCCTTGATCGCCGCGGCTACGCCCGAGAACTGGCAGGCCTGGGTGGAGCTGGCCAAGAAATACGGCTGCCCGCTGGTGGTGAGCGCTGAAGGCCTGGACGCCCTGGCGGAGCTGGCTGAGAAGGTGGCCGCTGCCGGAGTCAAGGATCTGGTGCTGGACAGCCGGCCCGCCACTCTGGTGCAGGCTCTGACGGACCAGACCCAGATACGCCGCTTGGCCATCCGCAAGAAATTCCGTCCTCTCGGCTATCCCACCTTGGTCCGGGTGCCCCAGGGCGACGCGTGGCAGGCCACGGCCTACGCCGCCACCCTCATCGCCAAGTACGGTGGAGTGCTGCTGCTGCCGGCGGAGGTGGGCATTCCCAACGTGCTGCCGTTGGTCACCCTGCGGCAGAACATCTACACGGACCCGCAAAAACCCATCCAGGTGCAGCCGGGGATCTACCCGGTGGGCGAGCCTGGACCCGATGCGCCGGTGCTGGTGACCACCAACTTCTCCCTCACGTACTTCACCGTCATGAGTGATGTGGAGGCCAGCAAGATTCCGGCCTACATGCTCATTTGCGACACAGACGGCACATCGGTGCTGACGGCCTGGGCTGCCGGCAAATTCTCGGCGGAGAGCATCGCCGAGACCATGGATAAATTCAAGCTGGCCGAGAAGGTGAACCACCGGCGCCTGATCCTGCCGGGGTTCGTGGCGGTACTGAGTGGCAAACTGCAGTCTCTCACCAACTGGGAAGTCGTGGTGGGACCCAGGGAATCCGCGGGGCTGCCTAATTTTCTGCGGGCACGGCTCAGCGCCTGAGCAGCCCCGCAGTCGCGCCAGGCCCCGCGGGAGGCCCGCGGGCGACGCCGGGGGAAGGAGATGGCCATGAGCCACAACGAATCGGCACCGGCCGGGCTGCCCGTGCAGGTGAAGATCCTGCCGGAAGAACGGGTCGTGCAGGTGCCGGCATGCAGCACCGTGCGCCAGGCGGCGCTGGCTGCCGGCATAGAATTGAAAAGCAGCTGCGGGGGAGACGGCACCTGCGGTCGCTGCCGTTTCCGCCTGCGCAGCGGCGAGGTGCAGGAAGGCCACACAGGCAAATTGACGGCGGCGGAGCGGGAGCAGGGCTGGCGCTTGGCCTGCCAGGCCCGCGTCCTGTGGGACGTGGTGGTGGAGATTCCGGCCACCAGCCGCCTCACCCGCCACCAGATCCTGGTGGGCCGCCGCTGGGAAAAGGCGGGGGACCTGCAGGAAAGAGAAGAGGAAGCGGTGGCGGATCTGGAACCGCTGTATCAAGAGGAGGAGCTGCAGCTGCCCCCGCCCAATGCCGCCGACCCGTCGGCCGATGCCACGCGGCTTTTGGATGCTCTGCAGCGGCGGCGGCCACAGGCGGAGTTCGTGCTGCCGCCTGCGCTGCTGCGGCAGATCCCTGCAGCTTTGCGGAGCGCAGACTGGCGGGTGCGGGTAGGCCTGGTGGAGGTCGGACCTGACCGCTGGGAAGTGGCCCGGGTGCTACCGGCGGCAGCGGCGGCGCCCAATCTGGGTCTGGCGGTAGACATCGGCACCACCACGGTGGTGGTTCAGCTGGTGGACCTGCTGGATGGCCGCACGCTGGCCTCCCAGGGAACCTATAATCTCCAGGCCCACTTCGGGGACGACGTCATCTCCCGCATCGTCCACAGCGAGGAGGATCCCGACGGCCTGCAGCACCTGCAAAGGGCGGTGGTGCAGACGCTGAACGGCCTGATCGACGCGGTCCTGCAGGAAAGCGGCGCAGAGCGGCAGGACATCCAAGCTGTGGCCTACGCAGGCAATACCACCATGACCCATCTCTTTCTGGGCGTGCCTGCGGCCTACCTGCGGCGGGATCCCTATGTGCCGGCCTTCGCGGTGCCTCCGCTGGCGCGCGCCGGTGAGCTGGGGCTGAAGCTGGCCCCCCAGGTGCCGCTCTGGGGCCACCCGGCCGTCGGCAGCTACGTGGGCGGAGATATCGTGGCCGGCGTCCTGGCCACGGGCGTCCACAAAACCCCGGCTCTGACGCTGTTCGTGGACATCGGCACCAACGGGGAAATCGTGGTGGGCAACCAGGAATGGCTCATGGCTTGTGCCTGCTCCGCTGGCCCGGCCTTTGAAGGCGGCGGCATCAAGCACGGCATGCGGGCCATGACCGGCGCCATCGAGCGCATCCGCGTGCAGCCGGAGCGGGACGAGGTGGCCTACCAGACCGTCGGCGGCCAGGCTCCGCAGGGCATTTGCGGCTCCGGGCTCATCGACGCCCTGGCCACCTTGCGCGAAAGCGGCATCATCGACCGTTCCGGCAACCTGGTAGCCGGCGGCAGCCGCCGCCTGCGGCCCTCGCCGGATGCGGGCATGGAATATGTCCTGGCCTGGGCTCACGAAAGCGGCACGGGCCAGGATATCACCCTGACCCAGGCGGATGTGAAAAACCTGCTCCGGGCCAAGGGCGCCATCTACGCCGGCATCCGCACGCTGCTGGCCATGGTGGAGTTGCCGCCGGAAGCACTAGAGCAGGCCCTCATTGCCGGAGGCTTTGGAAACTATCTAAACATCCACGATGCCATGGCCATCGGGCTGCTCCCGGATCTGCCTCCGGAGCGCTACCAATACGTGGGCAACAGTTCTCTGGCCGGAGCCCGGCTGGCGCTGCTATCGCGGCAGGCCCGGCAGGAGGCCCTGGAGATCGCGCGGCGCATCACCTATGTGGATTTGAGCAGCGCTCCGTCCTATATGGAGGAGTTCGTCTCTGCCCTGTTTCTGCCCCATACGGATTTCAGCCAGTTCCCGCGCGTTCTGGGCAAGCTGGCCTGACCAGCCGCCTTGAGAAGCTGGCCTGGGAGGAAAGGATCGATCGCATGAGTCTGACCATTGCCGTGGCGGGAAAAGGGGGCACTGGAAAAACCACGCTCTGCGCCCTGGTGATCCGCCATCTGCTGGCCCGGGGGCGCAAGCCCATCCTGGCCGTGGATGCGGATCCCAACGCCAATCTGGCCGAGGTCCTGGGGTTGGCGGTCCCTGCCACCATCGGCGACATTCTCGACGAGACATTGCATCAGCCGGAGCCTCTGCCGGGAGGCATGAGTAAGGACGCCTACATCGAATACCGGCTCAGCGCGGCGCTGGCGGAAGGCCAGGACGTGGATCTCCTGGTCATGGGCCGCCCGGAGGGGCCCGGATGCTACTGCTTCGCCAATAATGTCTTGCGCGGACATCTGGCCTCCAAGGCTCAGAATTACCCCCTGGTGGTCATGGACAACGAAGCAGGCCTGGAGCACCTGAGCCGGCGCACCACGAACAATGTGGACTTCTTTTTCGTGACCAGCGATGCCACTGTGCGGGGCCTGCGCTCCGCCGCCCGGGTGCGGGAGCTCATCGACGAGCTGGGGCTGGCGGTGAAGCGCCGCTACCTGGTGGTCACCAAAGCTCCGGCGGGGCAGCCGCTGGCCGGTATCCTGCAGGAGCAGGTGGCGGCCACCGGGCTGGAACTGGCCGGTGTGATTCCTTATGACCCGCTGGTGGCGGAATTCGATGTGCAGGCCCGGCCCCTGGTGGATCTCCCTGCGGCGGCGGTGTCGGTCCAGGCGGCCGAAGAGCTGTTCGCCCGGGTCATGGCGGCGGTCTGAACGAGTGGTTTTTTGAACGAGCGGTTCAGAAATAGACGAACGATCCAGGAAAGAAGGGGAAGATCGTGGGCGTGGAACTGCAGAGAGAAAAATGGGTGGGGAGAGTCACCCCCGTAACCCTGGGCGCCACGGCGGCTGAGGGCGGCACCCGCGGCCATACCATCACCGTCGGGGGAGAAACCACGCTGCCGTTTCTGCATTTCGAGGGGCAGATGCCGCATGCGCCGGTCACGGCGCTGGAGATCTGGGATATGCCGCCGGCAGATTGGCCGCCGCTGCTTCTGGACGCCTTTGGCGACGCAGTACAGGACCCGGTGTCGTGGGCGAAAAAGTGCGTGGACGAATACGGTGCCCGCCTGCTGTGCCTGCGCCTGGCCAGCACCGCCCCGGACGGCCAGAACGCGCCGCCCGAAGCTGCGGCGGATACGGTGCGCGCCGTGCTGAAAGCCGTGGATGTTCCCCTGATCGTTCTGGGCTGCGGCGATTTCGACAAGGACAACCAAGTCTTCCCGAAAGTCAGCGATGCCGCCGCCGGTGAAAGGGTAGCCATCGGCATCGCCGAGCAGAACAATTACAAGTCCCTGGTGGCTTCGTGTATGATGAACAACCACGTCATTCTCTCACAGGCGCCCATCGACATCAATATCCAGAAGCAGATGAATATCCTCATTACTGAGATGGGCATGCCGCCGGAGCGGATTCTCATGGACCCGACCACCGGTGGCCTGGGCTATGGGCTGGAATATTGCTATTCCATCATGGAGCGTATCCGTCTGGGGGCTTTGCAAGGGGACAAAATGCTGGCCATGCCCCTCATCGTCTTTCCGGGCCAGGAGTCCTGGCGCTTCAAGGAAGCCAAGGAGCCGGAGAGCGCCGCGCCGCAGTGGGGCGAACAGTATACCCGGGCCATCAGCTGGGAGCTGACCACGGCCGTGGCCCTTTTGCAGGCCGGCGCCGACGTTCTGGTCTTTCGGCATCCGGAAGCCCGGCGCCAGACCGAGCGCTACATCGAGGCCATGATGGCCCCGGCCGGGGTGGAGGCCTGACGTCCGGAAGCCCGGGGCGTCCGTAGGCCGGGGCTAAAGAGGTTATTCGAAGGAGGCGGACCCATGATTCTCATCGGCGAGCGCATCAACGGGATGTTCAACGATGTGGGCAATGCCATCCGCAACCGGGATCCGGAGCCCATTCAGCGCCTGGCCATCTCCCAGACCAAAGCCGGCGCCCACTATCTGGACGTCAACACGGGCCCGGCGGTGGACGATCCGGAAAACGTCATGGCCTGGCTGGTGCACACCATCGAGGAAGTGGTGGATACGCCGCTGTCCATCGACACCATGAAGTTCAAGGCCCTGGAGGCGGGGGTCAAAGCCGTCACCAAGAAGCCGCCGCTCATCAACTCCACCACGGCGGAGCGCAAACGCCTGGAGCGGATTCTGCCGCTGGCGAAGGACTACGGCTGCAGCGTCATCGGGCTGGCCATGAACGAGAAAGGCGTGCCGAAGGACGCCAACGACCGCACGGCCATTGCCATGGAGATCGTGGCCGCCGCAGACGAATACGGGATTCCCATGAGCGATCTGTTCATTGATCCCATCATCATGCCGGTGAATGTGGCGCAGGAGCATGCCCCCCAGGTCATCGAGACCATCCGCCAGGTCAAACTCCTGGCCGACCCGGCGCCGAAGACCGTGGTGGGCTTGAGCAACGTGTCCCAGAAGACGTTGCACCGCTCGCTGATCAATCGGGTCTATCTGGTGATGGCCATGGCTGCGGGGCTGGATGCGGCCATTCTGGACGTGGAAGACAAGGATCTGATGGATGCCATGGTGACAGCCCGCATTCTATTGAACCAAGAGGTCTATAGCGATTCCTTCTTGAAGGTAGGACGGGTCGGGTAAGCGAATTCAATAAAAGGCGTCCGGGTCAGGACCCGGCGTGCATGGCCGGTAGCACAGTAGTCCCGCTGTCCGGTCGGGGGCGGACCCACTGCCTGCCGGATCTGGCGGCAGGGTGAGCAGGGGGCCATGAAGAAGTCCTCGGCGGAGGTGCAAAAGACCGATGTTTCCCATACTGGCCGCCCGCCTGCTGGCTCCGGGCATCCACGAGTTCGTGGTGCAGGCGCCCCGCGTGGCCCGCAAGGCGCGGCCTGGGCATTTTGTGGTGATCCGGGTGGACGAGAAGGGGGAGCGGATCCCCCTGACGCTGGCAGATTGGGACGCAGAGGCCGGCACGATTACCCTGGTGGTCCAGGAAGTGGGGTACTCCACGCGGCTCATGGGGCAGCTGGCCGCAGGGGACGCACTGCAGGACGTGCTAGGGCCCCTGGGCACGGCGCCGCCTATTGAGAAAGTGGGCACCATCATCGGCGTCGGCGGGGGAGTGGGCGTGGCGCCCCTTTACCCGCGCATCCGCGGGTATAAGCAGGCCGGCAACCGGGTGGTGGCCATCGCCGGCGCCCGGAGCAGGGATCTGCTCATCATGGTGGACCGCCTGCGGGAGTGCAGCGATGAATTGCATCTGGCCACCGATGACGGCTCGGTGGGGCACCACGGCTTCGTCAGCCAGGTCCTGGAGAAGCTGCTGGACAGCGGCGTGCGTCCGGCGGAGGTGCTGGCCATCGGTCCGGTGCCCATGATGCGGGCGGTGGTGGAGGTGACCCGGCCCAGGGGCATTCCCACCACGGTGAGCCTGAATGCCCTGATGGTGGACGGTACCGGCATGTGTGGCGGATGCCGGGTGAGCGTGGGCGGTGTGACCCGCTTTACCTGCGTGGACGGGCCTGAGTTCGACGGATTACAGGTGGATTTTGCGGAGTTGCAGCAACGGCTGCAGCAATACCGTAGCCAGGAGAAACTGGCAGCGGACCCCGCCCAGCGGAAGGAGGCCTGCCGATGCCTGGAGCAGCTGACCGCGCCAAGCTTCCGCGGGTAGAGATGCCGAAGCAGGATCCGCGCCAGCGGGCCCGCAACTTCAGCGAGGTGGCCCTGGGCTTTACTCCCGAGCTGGCTCAGACCGAGGCCGGGCGTTGCCTGAATTGCCGTAACCACCCCTGCGTAGACGGCTGTCCGGTGAACGTCCCGATTCCGGAGTTCATCGCTCTCATTGTCCAGGGGGATTTTCTGGGGGCGGCACAGAAAATCAAGGAGAAAAACAGCCTGCCGGCAATCTGCGGCCGCGTTTGCCCGCAGGAGAGCCAGTGCGAGGCGCGCTGTGTGTGGGGCAAAAAAGGCAAGCCCATCGCCATCGGGGGGCTGGAGCGGTTTGTGGCGGACTGGGAGCGGGAGCATGCCCCGCAGGCTCCGCCTTCCGTGCCGGCGGCGTGCGAATCCCCCCGCCGCGGCGTGCGGGTGGCGGTGGTGGGCTCCGGCCCTGCCGGCCTCACGGCGGCGGCGGATTTGGCGCGGCTGGGATATTCGGTGACCGTCTTCGAGACCCTGCACGCGCCCGGTGGAGTGCTGCGCTACGGAATCCCGGAGTTCCGCCTGCCCAAGGGCATTCTGGACCATGAGATTGAGTATCTGAAATCCCTGGGTGTGGCCATTGAGACCGACGTGGCCGTAGGCCTCACGGTGGGCCTGGATGAGCTGCACCACCGGGAAGGATACCAGGCGATCTTCGTGGGCACCGGCGCCGGGTTGCCTTCCCTGCTCAACATCCCCGGAGAGAATGCCAACGGGGTCTATTCGGCCAATGAGTATCTGACCCGGGTGAATCTGATGAAGGCGTACCGGTTTCCGGAGTACGCCACCCCGGTGCGGATCGGGCACAAAGTGGCCGTGGTGGGCGCCGGCAACGTGGCCATGGACGCAGCCCGTACGGCGTTGCGGCTGGGCGCCGACGACGTCTGCATCGTTTACCGCCGTTCCCGCCAGGAGATGCCTGCCCGCCACGAAGAGATTGTCAACGCCGAGGAGGAGGGCATTCGTTTTCATCTTCTGAGCAATCCCGTACGCATTTTGGCCGGCAGCGACGGCTGGGTGCAGGGCATGGTTTGCCAGCGGATGGAGCTGGGCGAGCCCGACGCCAGCGGCCGGCGGCGGCCGGTGCCAGTGCCGGGTTCGGAATTCACGCTGGATGTGGATTTGGTCATCGTTGCCATCGGCCAGGGGCCGAACCCCATTTTGACCAGACATACGCCGGGGCTTCAGCTGGACCGGCACGGCTGCATCGTCACTGACGCCGACGGCCGCACCAGTCTGCCTTATGTCTGGGCGGGGGGCGACATCGTCACCGGCGCGGCCACCGTCATCGCAGCCATGGGCGCCGGCAAACGGGCGGCCCGGGCCATGGACGCCTATCTGTGCTCCACCGTTCTGGCAGGCCAAAGAGCCGGAGTGTCGGAGGGGCGGGGCTAGCCCCTGAGGCGGGGCCAGGGCACCTTGGCGTACAAACGCATCTGCCTCATACAAGAACTGTCGAGAGGAGGACACGCTGCCGTGCTTTCGGACATCGAAATCGCCCAGCAGGCGAAGCTGCGGCCCATCCCAGAGATCGCTGCCCAGTTGGGAATCCCCGATGGGAGCCTGGAGCCCTTTGGCCGTTACAAGGCCAAGGTCAGCCTGGACCTCTGGGAAAAAGTGAAGGGCCGTCCCAATGGGAAACTGATTTTTACCACCGCCATCACCGCCACTCCGGCCGGAGAAGGGAAAACCACCACTGCCGTGGGGTTGACTCAGGCGTTCGGCCAGCTGGATAAGCGGGTGGCGTTGTGCCTGCGCGAGCCGGCGCTGGGCCCCACGTTCGGTGTGAAAGGCGGCGCCGCCGGGGGCGGTTATTCGCAGGTGGTGCCCATGGATGAGATCAACCTGCACTTTACCGGCGACATCCATGCAGTGGGCGCGGCCCACAACCTGCTGGCGGCCATGATCGACAACCACTTGTATTGGGGCAATCCGCTGAACATCGACCCGCGGCGCATCGTCTGGCGGCGGGTGGTGGATATGAACGACCGGTCCCTGCGGGATATCGTGCTGGGCCTGCAGGGAAACGGCGTGACCCGGGAGAGCGGCTACGACATCACGGTGGCGTCGGAGGTCATGGCGGTGCTGTGCCTGGCGGACAGCATGTCGGACCTCAAGGCCCGCCTGAGCCGCATGATTGTGGCCTACACCCGCGACGGCAAGCCTGTGACTGCCGGTGATCTGAAGGCTGTGGGCGCCATGGCCGTGCTTCTGAAGGACGCTCTCAAGCCGAACCTCGTGCAGACCCTCGAAGGGCAGCCGGCCTTTGTGCACGGGGGGCCGTTTGCGAACATCGCCCATGGCAATAATAGCATCCAGGCCACGCGGTTGGCTCTGAAACTGGCGGACTATGTGATCACGGAAGGCGGCTTCGCCGCTGATCTGGGAGCGGAGAAATTCTTCGACATCGTGGCGCCTCAAAGCGGCCTCCAGCCCGATGTGGTGGTGCTGGTGGCCACGGCCAGGGCGCTGAAGATGCACGGCGGCGTGCCGAAAAAGGACATCGGCCGGGAGGATTTGCGGGCGCTGGCGGCGGGCGTGTCCAACCTGGACAAACACATCGAAAACATCCGCAAATTCGGACTGCCCATGGTGGTGGCCATCAACCGCTTCCCCACCGACACCGATGCCGAGATCGAGTTTCTGCGCCGGCATTGTGCGGAGATGGGTGTGCGGGCGGCTGTCTCCACGGTGGTGGTGGACGGGGGCAAAGGCGGCATCGAGCTGGCCCAGGCCGTGCTGCAGACGCTGGAGTCCGAGCCCGCCCATTTCCATCCTCTGTATGAGAACGGGCTGAGCCTGAAAGAGAAAATCGAGAAGCTGGCCACGGAAATCTACGGCGCCGACGGCGTGGTCTATACCGCCCAGGGCGAAAAGAACCTAGCCGCCTTGGAGGAGCTGGGCTTCGGCAATCTACCGCTGTGCGTGGCAAAGACCCAGTTCTCCTTGAGCGACGATCCCACCAAGCTGGGGGCGCCGCGCGGCTGGAAATTGACCGTGCGCGAAGCCCGGGTTTCGGCAGGCGCCGGCTTTGTGGTGGTGCTCACCGGTGAGATCATGACCATGCCCGGGCTGCCGCGCCATCCGGCGGCGGAGGCCGTGGACATCGATGACAACGGCCACATCGTGGGGTTGTTCTGAGAAGAGGAGTGGGGTCGTGGATGGAGCAGACGTTCATCATTATCAAGCCGGAAGCGGTGAAGCGGGGCCTGGTGGGGGAGATCCTGCACCGCCTCGAGCGGCGGGGGCTCAAGATTCTGCATCTGCAGATGACCAAGGTCAGCCGGGATCTGGCCCGGGAGCACTACAAACATCACGCGGACAAGCCGTTCTTCCCGGGGCTTCTGGACGCCATCACCGCCGGGCCGGTGGTCATGGCGGTGCTGGAGGGGCCCGCGGCGGTGGCCGTGGTCCGCAATCTGGTGGGAGCCACAGACCCGGCCAAGGCCGCGCCGGGGACCATCCGGGGCGATTTCGGCGAAGAGCTGCCTTTCAACATGGTTCATGCCTCCGATTCGCCGGAAACAGCCGCGGAGGAGATGGAGCGCTTCTTCGGCTTCCGCCAGGCGCCTGCCTGGGATTAGGGCGGTGGGGCGCCGCAAAACGGCGTGAACGTGAAGGGCATCACCGGCTGCCGTGCCGGGCTGGACGGGCATGCCGGGCATGACGGGCTGCAAGGGGGAGAGAAAGCGTGTCCGCGAAGATCATCGATGGGAAGGCCGTATCCCAGTCCATCCGGGAGGAGCTGCGGACCGAAGTTGCAGCGCTGAAGGGAAGGGGCATCACACCAGGCTTGGCGGTGGTGATCGTGGGGGATGACCCCGCTTCCCGGGTCTATGTGAACAACAAGAAAAGGGCCTGCGCCGAGGTGGGGATCTACTCGGAAGAGCACGCCCTCCCTGCCGGCACCCGCCAGGAAGAACTGCTGGAGCTGGTCCGGCGGCTGAACCAGGACCCCGCCATCCACGGCATTCTGGTGCAGCTGCCCCTGCCGGATCATCTGGATGAGAAGGCGGTCCTGAACACCATCGATCCGGACAAGGACGTGGATGGCTTCCATCCGGTGAATGTCGGCCGCATGGTGGTAGGCGAGCCCTGCTTCCTGCCGTGCACGCCCCATGGGGTCCTGGAGCTGATCCGGCGCACAGGAATCGATTTGACCGGCAAACGGGCGGTGGTCATCGGACGCAGCAACATCGTGGGCAAGCCCGTGGCTATCTTGCTTTTGCAGCAAAACGCCACGGTGACCGTCTGCCACTCCAAGACCCGCGATCTGCCGGCTATCTGCCGTGAAGCCGATGTTCTGGTGGCCGCCGTGGGGCGGGCGGAGATGGTCAAGGGCGATTGGATCAAACCCGGGGCGGTCGTCATCGACGTGGGCGTCAACCGCGGCGGGGACCATAAGCTCTACGGGGACGTGGAGTTTGCCAGCGCCAGCCAGGTGGCGGGTTATATCACGCCGGTACCGGGCGGGGTGGGTCCCATGACCATCGCCATGCTCATGAAAAACACCGTGCAGGCGGCCAAGAGAGCCCACGGGCTGGAGTAACGCCAGCTCAACCGGCGCAGGCGGCAGGGGGGGAGGAGAGGCCGGTGGCCGAAGGGGAGGCAACCGGGGCGGCATTCCCGGTCAGGAGGGGCGGGCAGCCCCAAGAAGCGGCAGATCCTGCGAGCGACGCGCGGTGGCAGCGGTTGGAGGAACTCTTGGCCGGGCGGGCGCGGCAGCCGGGCCAGCTCATCCCGCTGCTGCAGGAAATCCAGGGACTGTTCGGCTATCTGCCCAGGCCGGCTTTGGAGCGGCTGGCGGACGAATCCAGGCTCTCCCTGAACCGGATCTATGGCGTGGCCACGTTTTATGCTCAGTTCCGCCTGCAGCCCCGAGGGCTGCATGTGGTGCGGGTCTGCGTAGGCACCGCCTGCCACGTGCGCGGCAGCGCCCGCATCATGCAGCGGGTGCAAGAGGAGCTGGGCGTGGGCGCCGGGGAGACCACCGCCGACGGCATCTTCAGCCTGGAGCCTGTGGCCTGTCTGGGCTGCTGCGGCCTGGCGCCGGTCATGATGGTGGATGAGACTCCTTACGGCAAGCTGACCCCCGAGCGGGCCCAACAGGTACTACGGCGCTACCGGCGCGAGGCCATGGCCCGGCAGGGGCGCGATCCGGTTGCCGGCGCGCAGGCTGCGGATGCCGGTGCAGCCTGCGATGCTCACTTTCCAGCGTAGAAGGGACGAGGCCCATGAGCCTGGAACACCTTGACGCGGCGCCGCCGCAGTCTGCTCCCGGCGCTTTGCAGACCGGCATGACCCAGCTTCTGGTCTGCGGCGACAGCGGCTGCCGTTCGTCGGGCGGAGACGCGGTGCTGGCGGCGTTGCAGGAGGCCGTTCGCCGTGCCGGCGCCGAAGGCCAGATTCAGCTGGTGCGCACGGGCTGCCATGGCTTCTGCGAGGCCGGCCCGGTGGTTTTGGTGGAACCGGTCCACGCCTTCTATTGCCGGGTGAACGAGTCGGATGCCGCCGATATGGTGGCAGCGGCCCGCCGGGGCGAGGTCCTGGAGCGGCTCTTGTACCGGCCGGATCCCCAGGCTCCCCCTGTTGTTCATCCAGAGGACATTCCCTTTTATCAAAAGCAGGTCAAGCGGGTGCTGGCCCGTTGCGGGCGCATCGACCCGGAGGAAATCGGGGACTACCTGGCCGCCGGAGGCTATCAGGCTCTGGCGAAGGCTCTGCACCAGATGACCCCGGAGCAGGTCATCGAGGAAGTGAAGCGCTCCGGCCTGCGGGGGAGAGGCGGAGGCGGTTTTCCCACCGGCCTGAAGTGGCAACTCACCCGGCAGGCCCAAGGCAGCCCCAAATATGTCATCTGCAACGCCGACGAGGGCGACCCCGGCGCCTTCATGGACCGCAGCGTGCTGGAAGGCGATCCCCATTCCGTGGTGGAAGGCCTGATCCTCTGCGCCTATGCGGTGGGAGCCAGCGAAGGGTTCATCTATGTGCGGGCGGAGTATCCCATGGCCGTGAAGACCCTGCGCCGGGCCATCGCCCAGGCGCGGGAACGGGGTTTTTTGGGGCGGAACATCCTGGGCAGTGGGATGGACTTCGAACTGCACATCAAAGAGGGGGCCGGCGCCTTTGTCTGCGGGGAAGAAACTGCGCTCATGGCCTCCATCGAGGGGCGCCGCGGCATGCCCAGGCCCAGGCCGCCGTTTCCGGCTCAGTCGGGGCTTTGGGGAAAGCCCACCAACATCAATAACGTGGAAACGTATGCCAACGTGCCCATGATCATCACGCGGGGCGCAGATTGGTATGCGGCGCTGGGCACGGAGCGGTCCAAGGGCACCAAAGTCTTCGCCCTCACGGGCAGGATCAACCACACGGGCCTGGTGGAAGTGCCCATGGGCATCACGCTGCGGGAGATCATCTATGACGTAGGCGGCGGCATCCGGGGAGGCAGGAAATTCAAGGCCGTGCAGATCGGCGGCCCCTCGGGCGGCTGCCTTTCCGCGCAACATCTGGATCTGCCCATCGATTATGATTCCCTGACGGCTGCCGGGGCCATGATGGGATCCGGCGGGCTGGTCACGTTGGATGAGACCACCTGCATGGTGGACTTGGCCCGCTTTTTCATGAATTTCATGCGAAACGAATCCTGCGGCAAGTGTACTCCCTGCCGGGAGGGCACCCAGCGCATGCTGGAGACCCTGGAGCGCATCTGCGGCGGGCAAGGCACCCTGGACGACCTGTCCTATCTGGAAAAGACGGGCCAGGTCATGAAGAGGGCTTCGCTGTGCGGCCTGGGCCAGACCGCGCCCAACCCGGTTCTCAGCACTCTGCGCTACTTCCGGGCCGAATACGAGGCCCACATCCTGGAGCACCGCTGCCCGGCAGGGGTGTGCAAGGCCCTGCTGGCCTATTACATCGAGGCGGATCTGTGCCGCGGGTGCGGCAAGTGTGCCCGCCAGTGTCCTGCCGGCGCCATCACGGGGGAGCCGAAGCACCCCTATCAGATTGATCCGGAGAAATGCGTCCGCTGCGGCGGCTGCGTAGATGCCTGCGCCTTTGACGCAGTGCGGACGGCGTAGGGCAGCGGCGGGGCGCGCGGAATAGGGTGGCGCGGCTGCACGTACTCTGACAAAGCGAGGCGGAAACCCGATGAAAATCGCCATATCCGGCAAAGGTGGCGTCGGAAAAACCACGTTGGCGGCCACGCTGGCGCTGCTGTTTCAGCAGGATGGGAGCCAGGTCATCGCCGTGGATGCCGACCCGGACGCCAATTTGGCCAGCGCCCTGGGGATCCCGGCGGAGAAGGCTGCAGCCATCGTACCTCTGGCGCAGATGAAGGATTTGATCCGGGAGCGCACCGGGGCGGAACCGGGTTCCTACGGGGCCTATTTCCGCCTGAACCCCCGGGTCAGCGACATCCCGGAGCGTTTTTGTACCGAACATCGGGGCGTCAAGCTCCTGGTGATGGGCGGGGTCAAGCCCGGAGGGTCCGGGTGTGTCTGCCCGGAAAACGTTCTTTTGAAGAATTTGGTCAATCATCTGCTGTTGCGCCCCGATGAAGTGGTCATCCTGGACATGGAGGCAGGCATCGAGCATCTCAGCCGCGGTACCGCCGGTTCCGTGGATGCCTTCATCGTGGTGGTGGAGCCCGGCAGCCGCAGTTTCCAGACGGCACTTCTGACCCGCAAGATGGCCGGCGATCTGGGTGTGGGACAGGTCCTGGCCGTGGGAAACAAGATTACGGGTCCCGCCGATGAGGAGTTCATCGCCGCCCATTTGGGGCAGGAGATCCCGGTGATCGGCTACATCCGCATGGATCCGGCGGTGGCGGAGGCGGACCGGCAGGGGCTGTCTCTGTTGGATGTGGGGGCCGCAGCGGTGGAGGATATCCGGGCCATCTACGGGCGGCTGCGGGCCATGATCCAGCTGCGGCCGGCAGCAGGGGCGGGCTCCGCCGCGCGCCCAGGGGCAGGTGCGGGCGCAGGCGCACGCACGTGAGCGTGCAGAGCCGGGTCCCAAGGCAGTGGACGCTTCGGGGGAGGCGATGGCCATGGCTGCAGACGAGGCAGCGAAGGCGGGTTTCCGTACGGCTGCGGCGCCGCAAGATTGGGTGAGGCTGAGTGTGGACGGGCGGGAGCTGGCGGTGCCCCCGGGCACCAGCATTCTGGAAGCCGCCCGCCGGGCAGGGGTGGAGATCCCCACGCTTTGTTACCATCCCGAACTGACGGTGGCCGGGGCCTGCCGCCTCTGCCTGGTGGAGGTGGAAGGGGCACGCAATCTGGCCGCCGCCTGTGCCACACCGGTGCAGCAGGACATGGTGGTCCATACCGAAAGCCCCCAGGTGGTGGAGGCCCGCCGCACGGTGCTGGAACTTTTGCTGCAAAACCACCCCCTCGAATGCTATCGCTGCGAGCGCAACGGCGATTGCCGCCTGCAGGATTACGCCTACCGGTACCAGGTGGAGGCGCCCCGACGTCCCGGTGCAGTGCGGCATTTTGCGCCGGATGATAGAAATCCGTTTTTTGTCCGCGATTACGACAAATGTATTTTGTGCGGCCAGTGCGTGCGGGTGTGTGACGAAATCCAGGCCATCGGCGCCATCGATTATACCCGGCGCGGCTTCAATACCCAGATCACGTCCGCCTACGGCCAGGGCCTGGAGGAAGCAGGCTGTGTCTTTTGCGGCATGTGCGTGGATGTCTGTCCGGTCGGGGCGTTGGTCCCCAAGTATGCCCTGGGAGCGGGGCGCAGCTGGGAAAAGACATGGAGGCGGACCATTTGCCCCTACTGCGGGGTGGGGTGTGCCATCGAGCTGGCGGTGAAGGGCGGCCGCATCGTCGGAGCGCGGGCGGCGCACGACAGCCCGGCCAACGCCGGCAAGATCTGCGTGAAAGGGCATTTTGGTTGGGATTTCGTGCAAAGCCCTGACCGCCTCACGACGCCGCTGGTCCGGCGCGGCGGCAAGGACGGCCCTCTGGAGCCTGCCAGCTGGGAGGAAGCCTTGCACCGGGTGGCCCGCGGCCTGGCGGAGATCCGCGAACAGTATGGGCCGGATGCCCTGGCGGTGCTTAGCTCCGCCAAATGTACCAATGAAGAAAACTATCTCATGCAAAAATTGGCCCGGGCGGCTCTGGGAACCAATAATGTCGACCACTGCGCCCGCCTCTGCCATGCGTCCACCGTGGCCGGCTTGGCCACGGCTTTCGGCAGCGGCGCCATGACCAACTCCATCGGGGACCTGGCGCAGGCCCAGGTCCTCTTGGTGATCGGGTCCAACACCACCGAGGCCCATCCGGTCATCGGCCTGCGCATCAAAGAGGCCGTGCGGCGCGGCGCCAAGCTCATCGTGGCAGACCCCCGGCGCATCCCCCTGACCCGCTATGCGGATTTGCATTTGCAGCTGCTTCCCGGCACCAACGTGGCGCTGCTGAACGGCCTGGCCTGGATCATTTGGAAGCGGGGCTGGTACGACGCGGAGTTCGTGGCCGCCCGGACCGAAGGGTTTGAAGGGTGGAGCCGGGCCGTGGAGCCTTACAACCCCGAATATGTCAGCAAACTCACAGGCGTGCCGGTGCAGGCCCTGGAAGAGGCAGCGCGCTTCTATGCCCAGGCGGAGCGGGCAGCCATTGTCTACTCCATGGGCGTCACGCAGCACACGTCCGGCACCGACGGAGTCCTGGCGGTGGCCAATCTGGCCATGCTCACGGGGAATCTGGGCCGCCCCGGCACCGGTGTCAATCCCTTGCGCGGACAGAACAACGTGCAAGGCGCCTGCGACATGGGGGCCTTGCCCGACGTGCTGCCCGGGTATCAAAAGATAGAGGACCCGGCCGTGCGCGAGAAATTCGGCCGGGCCTGGGGAGTGCGGCTGCCCGAGCGCCCGGGGCTCACCGTGACCGAGATCATGGACGCCGCCGCCCGGGGCCAGATCAAAGGGCTCTATCTGATGGGCGAAAACCCGGTGCTCAGCGACCCCGACGCCGGGCATGTGCAGCAAGCCCTGCAGCGGCTGGATTTCCTGGTGGTGCAAGACATTTTCCTGACGGAAAGTGCCGCTCTGGCGGATGTGGTGTTGCCGGGAACGACGTTCGCCGAAAAAGAGGGGACCTTCACCAACACCGAGCGGAGGGTTCAGAAATTCATGCCGGTCATCGAGCCGGTGGGAGCGGCGCGGCCAGATTGGCAGATTTTGCTGGACGTGGCGGAGCGCCTGGGCCATCGCTGGGATACCCGTACCCCGGCAGCCATTCTGGACGAGGCAGCGTCGCTCACTCCTATTTATGGCGGCATCCGCCACCGCCGGCTGGGCCCAGCCGGCCTGCAGTGGCCGTGCCCCACGCCGGACCATCCGGGTACCCCCATCCTGCACACTCAGCAGTTCAGCCGGGGCAAAGGGCTGTTTTATCCGGTGACGTACCGGCGGGCCCACGAGCTCCCGGATGAAGAATACCCGTTCATCCTGTCCACCGGCCGGCTGTTGTTCCACTTCCACACCGGCACCATGTCCCGGCGTTCACCGGAACTCACGACCCACCGGCCTTGGGAGCGCAGCGAGATCAACCGCCAGGATGCCGCCCGCCTGGGGCTGAAAGACGGGGACGTGGCGCGCATCCGTTCGCGCCGCGGCAGCGTCTTGGCGCGCGTGGAGGTCACGGACCGGGTGCCGCCCGGCGTTGTCTTTATGACTTTCCATTACCGCGAATCGGCAGCCAATCTGCTGACTGCCGCCGCTCTGGACCCGGTGGCCCGCATCCCGGAGTTCAAGGTCAGCGCCGTGCAAGTGGAAAAGGTGGCGCCGGAGCAGGCCCCGGCAGTGCCGGAGGAGTACGCGCGGTGCATGCGCCCGGAGGCCAGGGTGTGAGCGGCAGCTCAGCTACGGGAGCAGCAGGCGCGGGAGCCACCGCAAGGCGGATTTGGCGTTATCGCGTGCCCAGCCCCCGCGCGGCCGAAACCGACGCCTCTGCCGCCTCTGTCCAGGGTCAGGCCGTAAGCGAGGCCGCCGGCGGGGCCGCGGCCTCCCCGCCGGGTCCCGCTGCCGGCGCCGCTTTGGACCCCGATACCGACTGGCTTGCCGAAGAGTTCCCTTTGACGCTTTTTGTCAACGGGCAAGAGATGCTGACCACCCTGTGCTCGCCTAGTCTGCTGGAAGAGTTGGTTCTGGGCCTCCTTTTCGACGAGGGCCTCATTTCCAGCCTCGCGGAAGTCCACTCCCTGAGGGTGGACCGGCGGAAGGGAGCGGCTTACGCGCAGATTGCTGAGCCCGCCGCCCAACTGGCGACGCGGCTGGCGGGGCGGCGCTTGCTGACGTCCGGGTGCGGCCAGCGAAGCCCGTTCTACGCGGTGGGAGATGCCTCGCTGCCCGTGCTGCAATGGCAGGGCACGGTGTTGGCAGAGCCGCTGTTGGCTGTGTTGCACAGCTGG
>JADBKO010000022.1 GCA_014896355.1 Bacillota bacterium | reverse complement strand
CTCCCAGGTCAAAACAGGCCCTTATCTGGCGGGCCGCGCCAACCTCTTTGTTTCCCTGGCGGACCGTTACCGCCGGCCCGAGGTTTTGGGTAACATCGACGACATTTTCGCCCGGGTTCCCGGGTATGTGGGCCACACGCTGATGATCGAACCCAGCCTGGTGCTGGGCGGAATGTCCGGCGGGGCCCAGGCGGCGCTTCAGCCGGAGCTGGAGCGCATCCCCGGCGTTCGCTTCGCCTTCTCCAACGGCGACAGCCTGGTGCTGGTGCTGCACTCCAGCCAGGATGCTGCTGCCGTGCAGAAGGCGGCCCGGAGTATCCTCTCCCGCTACCATGTGGTGGAAGTCCGCTTTCCCATGAGCTACTCTTCTCAGGATGCCATGTTGACGGCCCGTCAGGTGGCGGCGGCGCTGCAGCGCCAGCATCCGGGCGCTTCCGTGGTGGATGTGACCTCCTCCCGATCCGGCGATGATCTGACCAGTCTCACCACGACTCTCATGGAGATGCGACGGTTCTTAATTTCGTACGCCTCGCAGATCAATATCCAGGTGGATCCCGGTGTCCGGCTGCAACCGGGAGACCAGGTGGCCCTGCCCGGCCTGCAAAAGGGCCCTCTGGTCGAAGGGGCGCCGATCAACAGCCGGAACCTGCTGATCCAGGTTCTCTCCGTGGAGGCAGGCAAAGCCCAAGGGCTCATCATCCAGGGGGACGCCCGGCCTCTGGTCCCGGAGGCCAACCCCGGCAACCGCCCGGACACGTCCTTGCCGGGCTGGACCTTCGTGGACAGCCAGGCCTTCCGCTTCTCCCATACCGGCTATAAGGTCACCGGGGACAACCGCGTAGGGCCCAGGGTGGGGATGGTGCAGGTCTACAACGACCGCTACCAGCTGATGCTGGCCATCGACGAAAGCGTGCTCCTGTTGCGGCAGCTGTCGGCCTTGTCCCGGGATGCCTCCGCCACCGCCGTGCACGTGGACAACACCCTGGCTGCGGTGGCGGATACCCTGACCTATATGGGCAAGGTGCGGGACGTCTTGGCCAAGGTGAATCAGAGCCTGCAAGGGCCCCTGGGAGATCTGAAACAGATCAATCTGGCTTCCCTGGCCAGCTCCCTGCGCCAGGCCAGCGCCAGCATCCGCCAGGCGGTGGAGCAGTCCGGGCAGGCCAACCTGGGCGTCCAGCAGGCGGCGCCGCTCCTGCAGGAACTGGACCAGCGCCAGAAGCAGCTGGAGGCCCAGCTGCAGGCGGCCACTCCCAACACGCCGGAATACGCCCGCCTCAAGCAGGTCTATGATCAGCTGTTGAGCCAGAAGGCCGATGTGGCCGGCAGGGCTCAAAACCTGGACCAGATGGTGGCCCAGCTGAACCCTGTCACTGCCCAGCTTTGGCGCTGGCAGGCCCAGATGGACAGCATGGCGGACCAGCTGGACCATTTCGACGCGTTGGCCTCCGATTCCCAGGCCGTGAACAGCCTGTTTGAGAATCTGGGTTCCGTCACGTCGGCGGCGCTGGGGGTGCTGCAGAAGATCGATGCCCCCGCCATGCAGCGGGATGTGCAGATCATCGCCGCCCGCCTGGACAAGCTCAATCAAATCAACGTGGACGCCATCATCACCCAGATGGAAAAGGTGAAGGAGGCGCTCCCCCGCCTGCAGGACGAGGATATCGGCAGATCCGTGCGCCTTCTGGACCGCTATCTGGGCGGCCAGGTGATCCCGGGCCAGCGCCTGCAGCTGCTCACCGACGCCAGCTTGTCCCCCGGGCAGGCGGCACAGGCGGCGGCCGCCGTCACCGGCGTCAAGGACCTGACAGCGTTTGCCAGCCCCGCCGGCAGCGTGCAGCCGGATGTCCGCGGGCAGATCTACCAGATTCTGCAGGAGGTCCGGGCCAGCATCGCCGGTATCGTGGCCATTGCGGTGGTCCTTTTGCTGCTGATCCTGGATCATTCCACCCTGATGGCGGCCATGCGGGTCCTGAGCCGCCGGGAGCGACGCGGCTCCACCTGGCGGGGGCGTAATGTGTGGCTGATTTTGGCCGATAAGATCTATGGAATCACGGTGGGGTCCCTGCTTCTCAGCGGAACATTCCGGCTGACCCAGGCGGCGCTGCCTTGGCTGGACCCAGGGCGCATCGTCCTGCTGGGTGCAGGGATGGGCCTGATGGCGGCCTGGGGAAGCGAGCGTCTCAGCCCGGTGCACCTGGAGGAGATGGAGGCAGGCGAGGCCTATGGGCTCTCCTTTTGCCAGGTGCTGACGGAGATCATTATCCCGGAAGGGCGGCCCGGCCTTTTGCAGTGGCTGAACCGCCGCCACATGATTTTCGCCGGCCGGAGGGCGCGCAAACCCCAGGCCTTGCGGCCGGCAGCGGGAGCAGGTGAAGCCCATGCCGGATGAACAGGTCTCAGGCCAGCCCCTGCTGGAGGTGCGCCACCTTTGCAAGAGCTACGGCTCCAACCGGGCCGTGGAGGACGTGAGCTTTTCCGTGCAGCCCGGGGAGACGCTGGTGATCATGGGGCCCAGTGGCTGTGGCAAATCCACCACCATCCGCTGTCTGAACCGGCTGACGGAACCGGATTCCGGTGAGATCTATCTTCTGGGCCAGCCTGTGCACGCGCTGGACCACCGCCGGCTGCTGCAGGTGCGCCAGAAGATGGGATTCGTCTTTCAGCATTTCAACCTCATCGAGCGGCTGACGGTGCTGGAAAACGTCATGCTGGGGCTGGTGATGGCGGGGATGCCCCGGAACCAGGCCCGGGAAGAGGCATTGCAGGCATTGCAGCAGGTGGGGCTGGAGGCCATGGCGTACCGGCGCCCGGCGTCCCTGAGCGGCGGCCAGAGGCAGAGGGTGGGCATCGCCCGGGCCCTGGCCGGGCAACCGGCTTTGATGCTCTGGGATGAGCCCACCGCCTCCCTGGACCCCATCATGGTCCAGGAAGTTCTCTCCGTCATGGAGCGGCTCATCCAGCAAAGCCGTTCCACCATGATCATCGTCACCCACGAGGTGCTGTTCGCTCTGCGGGCCGCAGACCAGGTTCTTCTGATGGACCGCGGGCGCGTGGTGGAATGCGGGCCGCCCCGGGAGGTATTCCTGCGCCCCCGCTCGTTGGTGGGACGGCGCTACCAGGAGCTGATCCAGGGGCAGCTGGAAGAGATCGCCCGGCTGCGCCTGTTTTCCTCCGGTGCCGGACCTGCAGAAGCAGGCGGGGTGGGCAGGTAGGTTCCGCGGCAGGCGCCGGCCGGAGCAGGTGGGTTCCGCAGTTGGCGCCAGAGTGTGATAGAATGTGATGGATTGTGGGCACCTGCGGAACGGGAATAGAGGAACCGGCGGGTGGCAGGCGAAAGGATTGCCCGGGACGCACGGAACGATCCCCGGAATGTGCGGCTGCAAGGAGCGTTTGCCGCGTGGAAGAGCAGCACACGTTGCGCCAAAAGGTGGAATATACAGGCCGGGGCCTGCATACCGGCCAGCCGGCCAGGCTCCGGCTCTTGCCTGCCTCTCCCGGGGAAGGGATCACCTTCTACCGCATGGATCTGGCAGGAAGACCTTCTATTCCGGCCCGGCCTGAGGCCGTGCTCAGCACGATGCGTTGCACTACGCTGGGGTGGGAAGAGAGCACGACCGTCCGCACCGTGGAACACCTGCTGGCCGCCCTGGCGGGGCTGGGCGTAGACAATGTCCGCGTGGAGCTGTGGGGGCCGGAGATCCCGGCCGGGGACGGCAGTGCCCAGGCCTTCGTGGATCTGTTGGACCAAGCGGGGCTGCAGGGGCAGGGGGTTGCCCGCCGCGTGCGGCGGCTTTTGCAGCCGGTCTGGGCCAGCAACGGATCGGCCTACATCGTGGCCTTGCCGGCACCGGTCTTGAAGATCTCCTTCCTTTTCACGAACCCCAATCCAGCGGTGGGGAATCTTTACGCGGAGTACACGCCGGTGCCGGAGGTTTTCCGGCGCGAGCTGGCGCCTGCGCGCACCGTGGCCTTTTTGGAAGAACTGGAGGCTTTGCGCCGCCAAGGATTGGCCAACGGGGGCAGCGAAGACATGGCGGTGGTGGTAGGGCCCGGCGGCTACGTCAATGCCCGCCGCTTTCCCGATGAGATCGTCCGCCACAAGATCCTCGATGTCATGGGGGATTTGGCTTTGGTGGGCCCGCTGGCGGCGCATATCATCGCCCTCCGGTCCGGGCACACGCTGGATGTGGAACTGGCCCGCAAGATAGCGGCTGCTGGCACCGGCGTGGACGACAGCCCGGCGATCGGGTAGAATGGGGTTACTCCACGCCAGCTGGATGAAAGTCGGCCGGAAGAGACCAGCCGCCGGAACGCCCATTCTAGTTGGGGGGGATCAAACTTGAACATACGGGAGATCCGCGAGATTCTGCCCCACCGTTATCCCCTGCTGATGATCGACCGCGTGGTCGAATTGCAGGAAGGAACCCGGGTGGTGGCCATCAAGAACGTCACGGTAAACGAGGAGTATTTCAATGGGCATTTTCCCAGCGCTCCGGTGATGCCCGGGGTGATGATTCTCGAAGCCATGGCCCAGGCAGGCGGTCTGGCCATGCTGGCCACCATGGACTTCCGCGACCGTCTGCCGCTCTTCGCCGGCGTGGACCATGCCCGCTTCCGCCGCACCGTGGTGCCCGGGGACCAGTTGCGCATCGAAGTAGAAGTCAAGCACGCCCGCTCCGGCACGGCGAAACTGTCCGGGAAGGCGTATGTGGGATCGGACCTGGCTGCCGAGGCCGAGCTGATTTTCGTGCTCTCCGATGTCTCCAAGCTGAACTGAGCTGGGCGCCCGATCGGCAGCAAGCTGTGGTGCCGGCCAATCGCTGGACACAGCGGTCAGAGAACGGCGGCGAAGCAAGGATCCCCGCTGCCTGGGAGGAACGCGTGTGTACGAGAATGTGCGCCCCCTAAGCCGCACCATTCACGAAACTGCCATCGTCCATCCGGGTGCCCGGCTGGCCCCGGATGTGGTGGTGGGGCCGTATTCCATCATCGGTCCGGACGTGGAGATCGGACCGCACACGGAGATCGGGCCTCACGTGCTCATCGACGGCTGGACGAAGATCGGCGGCTATAACAAGATCTACGCCGGGGCCTGCATCGGGGCGGAGCCGCAGGACCTGAAATTCCGCGGCGAGAAGAGCTATCTGACCATCGGCGACTACAACATCATCCGGGAGTACGTGACCATCAGCCGGGGAACAGAGGGCGGCGGCGGGGAAACCCGCATCGGCAGCCACAACCTGTTCATGGCCTACACCCATGTGGCTCACGATTGCCAGGTGGGCAACTATGTGGTCATGGCCAACAGCGCAGCTCTGGCCGGTCATGTGGTGGTGGAGGACCGGGTGGTCATCGGCGGGCTGGTGGGAGTGCACCAGTTTTGCAAGCTGGGACGCATGGCCATGATCGGGGCCCACAGCATGGTGGTCAAGGATGTCCCGCCCTACGTGATGGTGGACGGGAATCCGGCCCATGTCTACGGGATCAACGTGGTGGGGTTGCGCCGCAACAACGTCCCACCGGAGATCCGGGCCGAAATCAAGAAAGCTTACCGGATCCTCTATCGCAGCAATCTGAACGTGGCCCAGGCCATCGAGCAGATGGAGCAGGAGCTGGCGTCCAGCCCCGAGATTGACCATTTCATCCGTTTTTTGCGGAGCGCGGACCGCGGGATCTGCCGATGAACAGGCTCGGCATTCTGGCAGGCAGCGGAGATCTGCCGGTGCTGGCAGCCCAGGAGGCGCGCCGCAGGCAGTGGCAGGTGGTGGTGGTGGCCGTCACGGGGCGGCCGGCCGCCGATTTCAGCGCCGTTGCAGACCGGGTCTATTCCCTGCCTTTCGGCCGGCTGCAGGCGGCGTTGGACAGCCTGCAGGCCGAAGGCGTCCGGGATGTCCTGATGCTGGGCAAGGTGGAGAAAGCTTGGCTCTATCAGCCGGGTGCGGACATGGATGCCGCGGGGCGGCAGCTTTTGGCTGCAGCGCGGGACCGCAGAGACGACAGCCTTTTGGGGGCAGCGGTGCAGTGGCTGGAAAGCCAGGGGCTGCGGGTGTGGGGACAGGCGCAGCTCATGCCGGATCTCTTGGCGCAAAGCGGGTGCTACACCCGCCGGCAGCCCACCCGCGCCGAGTGGGCAGACGTCGCCTTCGGGCTGTGGATCGCCCGCCAGATCGCTGGCCTGGATATCGGGCAAACGGTGGTCGTCTGCCGCCAGGCGGTGATGGCTGTGGAGGCCATCGAGGGCACGGACGCCTGCATTCTGCGGGGAGGCTCCCTGGCCGGCGGCGGCGCCGTGGTGGCAAAGGTGGCCAAGCCGCATCAGGACTTGCGTTTCGACATGCCCACCGTGGGACCCCAGACCATCCGCTCCATGGTGCAGGCCGGCGCCCGGGTTCTGGCCATGGAAGCCGGCCGGACCCTCTTTCTGGGCCGGGCGGAGGCCCTGGCCCTGGCGGACCAGCAGGGAATCGCCGTGGTGGCCGTGGAGGGCATGGAATCCGGGGGTGTCGTAACGGCGGGGGAGGCGGGGCTGTGAAGATCATGCTTTCCGCCGGCGAGGCGTCCGGCGATTTGAGCGGAGCCCATCTGGCGCAGGCCTTGCGGCGACTCCAGCCTGGTCTCCGCCTCTTCGGCATGGGCGGCGCCCGGATGAAGGCCGCCGGCGTCCGCTTGCTTTTCAACCCCACGGAGTTAAGCACCATCGGCTTTTTGGAAGTTGTGCGCAATTACACGCTCTTGCGCCGGCTGCTCACCCGCCTCTCGGAAGTGGCCGCCCACCAGCGGCCCGATGCCTTAGTGGTCATCGACTACCCCGGGTTCAACCTGCCTTTGGCGGAGCTGGTGCGCAAACAGGGCATCCCCGTTGTCTTTTACTTCAGCCCGGGCGCCTGGGCCTGGGGTGCCGGCCGCGCCGCCCGGGTGGCAGCCATGGGCGCCTGGGTGGCGGCGGTGTTTCCCTTCGAGGCGGAATTCTATCGTCAAGCGGGGGCCAAGGTGGAATTCGTGGGTCATCCTCTGCCGGCGATGGTCAAGCCGCGCTGGAGCGGCGCCGAAGCCCGGCGAAGGCTGGGTTTCCGGGAGGACGCGCCCCTTTTCGTGCTGATGCCCGGCAGCCGCCAGCAAGAGATCCGCCTTCTTCTGCCGCCTCTGCTGGCCGCCGCCGCCGGGCTGGGCTCCGCCATCCCCGGCCTGCAGTGGGGGCTGCCACTGGCCGTCACCATCCCCCGGGACCGGGTGGAGGAGCACCTGGCCCGATACCCCCAGGTGCCTGTGCGGATCGTGGAGGATGCCACCTACGAGTTGTTGGCCGCTGCGGATCTAGGGCTGATCTGTTCCGGCACCGCCACCCTGGAGGCAGCCTGCTTGGGTGTCCCCATGCTCATCGTCTACCGGACCTCCCTTTCCACGTACTGGTTGAGCCGCCTGCTGCTGCATCTCCCTTATGTGGGCCTGCCGAACATCGCGGCCGGCCGGCAGATCGTGCCGGAGCTGCTGCAGGATGCCTGCACGCCGCAGCGTATTGCCGCCCAGGCCCTGGCGCTCTGGCAGGATCAGAGCCGGCGCGCGCAGATGCGGGCGGCTCTCCTGGAGACGGTATCCCGCCTGCAGGGTGAAGGAGCGGTGGAACGGGCCGCTGGCCTCATTCTGAAGGTGGCGCGCGAAAAGTTGTGAGAGAGGCGGCGTCCCCGGTGAACTGCGACGGGAACAGAGGCTTCGATCTGGTATTGACCGCCAACAGCCCGGGGGAGGTGGCCGGTTGGCTGCGCCCGGTTTTGGCAGAATTGGAGCGGCGCGGGCTGTCGCAGCGCTGGCGGATCAGCGTCTTTTTGCCGCCCTGCCCCTTCGCAGCCGGTACAGAGGCGGAAGTGGTGCGGCAGCTTCCGGGGGTGTCCATGGTGGCGGGCCCCCGGGCGTACCTCGGTTATATGCTGGGAGGCCGCAAACCGCCGGGTTTTACCCCCGGCCGCCGGGGGTTGGTCCTGTTTTTGGGCGGAGACCTGCTGCACGCCTGGCTCTTGTCGCGGCGCCTGGGCTATCCGGCTCTGGCCTACACCGAAGGCCGTGCTTGGCGCCCCCGCAGCTTCCGGCGTTGGCTGGTCCCTTACGCCTGGGCCCGGGAGAAGGCCATCCAGCGGGGCGCGCCGCCATCCTCCCTGCGCGTGGTGGGGAATCTGATGCTGGACGCCCTTCACCCCCGGCTGGACCCGGCGGCGCGGCAGGCCCTGTTTCCTGCGCCGGGTTCTGGCCCCAAGGTGCTCTTCCTCCCGGGCAGCCGCCCGGCGGAGATGCGGCATCTGGCGCCGTTTTTCCTGCGGGTGGCGGACCTTTTGTCCCGGTGGGTGGCAGGCGCCCGCTTTGCCCTCAGCGTTTCGCCTTTTGCGCGCCTGGAGCAGCTTCAGCAGGCCCTGACCCATCCTCTTTCGGGGCTGGAGGCCACCACGGGAAAGCTGCGGCCTTGCCCCGAGGCGGCTCGCCTGGGTTCAGGAAACCCGGAGGGGGCGTGGGGGCCGGCCTCCGGGAGTTTGTCCGCGCAGCCGGCTCCGAGCCTGTGGGAGATCGAGACCGCCGCCGGAACCAGGCTCCTGGCCGCCCAGGGGCTGCAGTACGACCTGATGCTCCAGGCGGACCTGGCCATCACCCTGCCGGGCACCAACACGCTGGAGCTGAGCGCTCTGGGCTGCCCCATGGTGGTGGTCCTGCCCCTGCAGAGGCCGGAAGAGATCCCTCTGGAGGGGCCCGCCGGCTTGCTGCGGCGCATCCCCTGGTTGGGGCCTGCCGTGGTGCGCCGGGGCGTACAGAAAATGTCCCGCCGTCTCCGCTTTGCCGCCTGGCCCAACCGCCTGGCCCAAGAGGAGGTGGTGCCCGAGCTGCGCGGCGAGGTGACTGCAGATCGGGTGGCGCAGGCTGCCTGTGATCTTTGGCGGGACCTGGAGGATCCGGCGGCGCGGGAGGCGCTGTCCCGGCGCCTTCGTTCTCTGGCCGGGAAACCCGGGGCAGCGGGGCGGGTGGTGGATGAACTGTGGCAGCTGGCCCGGGACCAAGAGGAGGCAGACAGCAGGTGAGTTTTCCACGGCGGGACCCGCGCAGCGGCCCTGGCAGGACGGCGAGCGATGGGCCCCGGGGGATTTGGCCCGGCGTACGCCGGTGGATAGGGGCGCTTTGGCAGCGCGCTCTGCAAGAGGCCAGCCGCGTCCGCTCGAGCCGGGAAGAATGGCGCTCCGTGCGGCGGCTGGCCGGGGCCATCCGGCCGTACTGGGGCCGCCTGGTGCTGGCCTTTGTGGCCATGTTGCTCAGCACAGGCCTGATGCTGGTACTTCCCATCCTGTTTGGCGAAAAACTCATCGACCAGGTTCTGCTGCAGGACAAAAACCTGGCGACCCTGAACCTTCTGCTGGTCCTGGCTCTCTTTTTATTATTGTTGCGGGATACTTTTTCCTATTTTGAACGCTATCTTGCGTCATTCGTGGGTCAAAGAGTGCAGGCGGACCTACGGGCCCGCTTGTTTGACAAGCTTCTTGATCTGTCTCTGTCGTTTCATGAGCGCCAGCACAGCGGCGAGCTGCTCTCCCGCCTGACCAACGATGTCTATCTGGTCTACAGCGGCATCAACACTGACCTGATGCAGCTGCTGGAAGCCGTGGTGGTAGCCGCCGGCACTCTGGCGTTTATTTTCATCCTGAACTGGCGCCTGGCCCTGCTGGGGCTTCTGGTCATCCCCGTGGGGACTTACGCCGTGGGGCGTTTCGGCCAGGAAGCCCGCGGACTGGCCAGAGGCGTGCAGGAGCAGGTGGCCCGGCTGACCGGACTCTTGGAGCAAACCCTGGGTGCCATCCGGGTGGTGAAGGTCAGCCAGGCGGAAGAGCAGGAACGCGAGCGGTTCGCCTGGCACAATGAGGCGGCTTTCCAGGCTTCCATGCGTTCGGAACAGCTGGCAGCCTTGATGAACCCGGCCATGGATTTCCTGGCGGCTTTGGTCATGTCCGTGGTGGTCTGGTACGGCGGCGTCCAGGTGGTGCGCGGGAACCTCACTACCGGCCAGCTTCTGGCATTCTTCGCCTATCTGGGATATCTGGGCGGCACTGTGGCCTCTGTGGGCCGGTATTTGCCGGGCCTGGCCCGCGCATTGGCAGCCAGCGACCGTATCTTCGCTGTGTTGGCCGAGACGCCCACTGTCACGGACCGGCCCGGGGCGCAGCCCTTGCCGCCTGTGCGCGGGGAAATCCGCTTTTGCCACGTACGTTTTTCCTATACGCCGGGGCAGCCGGTGCTGGAGGATGTCAATCTGGAGGTGAAACCCGGCCAGGTGGTGGCTCTGGTGGGGCCCAGCGGCGCCGGCAAGACCAGCTTGGCCAATTTGGTGCTGCGCCTGTACGACCCGGACGAGGGGCAGGTTCTGGTGGACGGGCATGACCTGCGCCAGGTGCAGATTGCCTCGCTTCGGCGGCAAGTGGGTGTGGTGCCGCAGGAAACCGTCCTTTTCGCCATGAGCGTCCGGGAAAATGTAACGTACGGTTGTCCGCAGGCCACCGACGCCCAGGTGGAGGCAGCCCTGCGGGCGGCCAATGCCTGGGATTTCGTCTCCCAGCTCCCACAGGGGTGGGACACGGTGCTGAGCGACCGGGGACAGACGCTCTCCGGCGGGCAACGGCAGAGATTGGCCATCGCCCGGGCGCTGTTGCGCAATCCGCGCATCCTGATCCTGGATGAGGCCACCTCCAGCCTGGACACAGAGTCCGAGCGTCTGGTACAGGAGGCTTTGGAACGCCTTCTGGCCGGCAGGACCACGTTGATCATTGCCCACCGGCTGAGCACCATCCAGCGAGCCCACGTCATCGTGGTTTTGGATCACGGCCGCGTGGTGCAGCAGGGAACCCACGCCGCCCTGCTGGCGGAAGAAGGGCCGTACCGGCGGTTGTACGAGGCTCAGTGGGGATCACCCGCGGAGCAGGGGGAGGCGGAACCATGAGCGGCGGCGTCGGGACCCCTCCCGACATTCTGCTGGCCAGCAATGGCCATGGCGAAGATGCCATCGCAGCCGCCATCGGCCGGGAGCTGCAGCGGCAGGCCCCCGGCCTTCGGGTGGCGGGCCTGCCCCTGGTGGGAGAAGGCGCCGCGTACGAACGGGTCGGCCTGCAGCGCCTGGGGCCGCAGGCGTTGCTGCCCAGCGGCGGCTTTGCCCGCTTGGGCTGGCGGAATTTGCAGGCGGACCTGCAGGCTGGGCTGCTGGGCCTCCTTCGCCGGCAGGGGCGGGCCTTGCGCCAGGCCCGGCCCAGGCTGCTGGTGGCGGTGGGGGATGTGTTCATGCTGGCTTTCGGCCGCTGGGCTTCCGGCAGGCCTGCGGTCTTCGTGGCCACGGCCAAATCGGACTATATCGCCCCTCACTGGCGGTCCGAAACGTTCCTCATGCGGCACCTGGCCCTGCGGGTATTCGCCCGGGATGAACCCACCGCCGCCTCCCTGCGCTCCCGGGGAGTGCCGGCGGTCTGCGCAGGCAACGTCATGATGGATCTGGTCTCCCTGCCGGGCGGTGCGGCAGCAGGGCTGCGCCGCCCGGGGTGCGGCGGCTCCGCCGGCAGGCCGTGGCTGGCCCTGCTGCCCGGCAGCCACCAGGATGCGGCCCTGAACGCCGTAGCCCTGGGGCGGGCGGCCCGGGCCGTGGCGGCGCTGGGAAGGGCCCGCGGGGAACCGGAACCGGTTTTCCTCATGGCCGTGGCTGCGCCGGCAGGCTCCCCGGCGCTGGCCGCCCTGATCGAGCAGTTGCGGGGGGATGGCTGGTCTGTGCCGCCGCCGGCAGGCCTTTCCCCTCAGCCCGGCTGGACGGCCCTGCGGCAGAACTCCGGACTGACGCTGTGGGTGTGCCCCGGCAGTTTCGCCCCTATCCTGCACGCTGCCGACCTGGTCCTCGGCCTGGCCGGCACCGCCAACGAGCAGGCTGCGGGCCTCGGCAAGCCGGTGGTGGCTTTCCCGGCGCCGGGCAGGCAGTTTACGGCCAGATTCCTGGCCGCACAGAAAAGGCTTCTGGGAGAAGCGCTGCTGCCGGTGCCGGCGGACCCGGACGCCGTGGCCCGGGCAGTCTGGGAGCTTTGGAAAGACCCGGGGCGCCGGCGCCGGATGGCCGCGGCAGGCCAAGCCCGCATGGGCCCCCCCGGGGCTGCCGCCCGCATCAGCCGAGCCCTGCTGGAAATCCTGGCGGGGCTGCCTCCCGCCGGGTAGTTCAGTTTGCCGCCGCCTGCTGGCGGGCTTCCTCCGCCAGGGCCTCGCGCACCCCGGCCATGTAGGCGTGGGCCAGGGCCAGGCGGGTCAGAAAGCGCAGCGGCAGGCTCCAACCCTTGGCGCTGCACCGGCGCAGAAGCGCCTGGGTACCTGGCCGGCAGGGCCAATCTGCCGCAAACAGCAGCCGGTCCAAAAAGAGGGCGGCCGGCGTCACCAGGGTGGCGTAGCGCACCTCGGCCACGGGGTGTTTGCGGTAGTAATAGAGAGCTGTGTGGCCACGCTGGCGCTCTTTCTCCAGCTGGGCAGGCAGCTGCTCCAGGCGGAAGGGGGGATGGTAATGGTATCCGGGTGCCTGGGGGCAGGGGATTCCTTTCAGTCCCAGCCGGCGCAGGCGGCGGCCCAGTTCCAGATCTTCCCATCCGTACTCCCGGAAGGTTTCGTCGAAAAGCCCGGCCTCGAAAAGCCACCTTCGCTCCACCGACACATTGCCGGTGGCGAAAAAGGCGCGGGAGTGGTCGGTCCAACGCATGGGGGTCTCCGTGGCGTGCTCCAGATCCTCCGTGTGGATCACCGGGCCATGGGCGATGAGCAGGGGCCGGTCATGGGCCGCCCGGTGCGCTGCCAGAAAGTCGGGGCGCACCAGGATATCGCTGTCGATGAACACCGTGAGCCAACCCTGGCTCAGGCGCAGCCCGTGGTTGCGGGCTGCCGCAGGCCCCCGGTGGCTCTGCCGGGCCAGTACCAGGCGGCAGCGGGCCCCGGATTGCAGAGCTTCCACCATGTCTGGCGTTCCATCGGTGGATCCGTCGTCCACTACGATGATCTCATAGGCATCGGCCGCCAGAGTCTGCTGCAACAGGGCTTGCAGGCAGTGCCGCAGGATCTCGCGCCGGTTGTAGCTGGGGATGATGACGCTGATGTCCATGCTGCCATTGTAACATGGGGGCTATACGTGCGCAAAGCGCCGGCGTGACAAATGTTGACAGCGCAGCCCGGGTCGGGGGCCGCCCGCCGCACCGGCAGGGCAGGTGGGCCTATGTTATAATCGTAAGGAAGGCACTCCAGGCAGGAGCAGGGTCCCCCGGGCAAGGAATGAGCAGCGCATGACCATGAAACAGCTGAAGGGGCAGCGGGCCAAGGCGGGGGGGTGGGTGGCCGTCGTCCTGCTGGCCGTTGCCCTGGCGGTTTGGGTCCGCGGCCTGCCGGGGCGGGCGCCGGTTGAGCCGCCGCAGGCGCAACCCGGATCTGCCGCCGCCCCGCGCCCGCTGCCGAGCCCCTTGGGCCTGGAGCAGGGGACGTTGCAAGTGGAGGATGGAACCGGCCAGCGCTGGGTCCTCACCGTCAAAGGGGTGCACGCCGCAGCAGACGGGAGCCAGGCCTGGTTGGAGCCTCTGGAGGCCCGCTATTACCAAAACGGGCGCCTGGTGGCTCGCCTAGCCGCCCAGGGTGGCACCCTGCAGGGTAGCCCGCAGGTCCTGGAACTGCAGAAGGTGGAGGTTCAATGGCTGGCGAAGGACTCTTCTCCGGCGCCTGCTTCCGGGCCTCCGGGACCGCGGCCCGCGGCCTGGAGCATCCGGGGACGGACGTTGCGCTGGCTGGCGGGCCAGGGCCGGCTGGTACTTTCGGGCCCGGTGCAGATGAGCGGCCCCGACGGGACGGCCCGGAGCCAGGAAGCCGTTCTGTTCCCGGAGAGCGGCCGGGTGGAATTGCGGGGCCGGGTGGAGGTCCGGGCGGCACCGTAGGCGCTGCCTGTGCCCACGTTTTTTCCGCTGCGAGGACCGGCGTGGCGGGCAGAGCCGGAGGATCGGGGAGGATGGCAGCCGTGAGGGATCAACCGGAAAAGGCGGCCAGGTGGCAGTGGGTTGCCGCTTTTGCCGTGGCCTGGGCAGGGGTCCTGGCTCTTTCGGGAGCGGGGGGCACCGGCGCCGGAGGGACCGGGGTAGCCGGCCTGGCGGGCACCGCAGCCCGGGCTGCGGCGGCGGTGAAGACCGGGCCGGATGTGCAGCTCCAGGCGGAGGTGGTGGAGTGGGACCCGGCCGGGCGTTTCCGTTGCCAGGGCGCGCCGGGGAAGCCCGCCACCCTGTATTACCAGGACCTTTGGGCCCAGGCGGACCAGATCGCCTACGACCGCCAAGCCCAGCAGGTGGAGCTCCAAGGCCATGTGATCCTGCGCCAGGACACCGCCGGTGAGGCGGGCCGGTCCGGCGCCCCGGCTTCCGCCCCGGAAAAGCCGGCCCAGGGGGAGGAAGCAAAGGCTCCGGCCAGCCGCCAGGCCGTGGAACTGCAGGCTGGCAGGATCGTGTTCGACCTGGCCGCCGACAAAGCCCAGGCCAGCGGCGGCGTGGCTTTCTGGCTGGAAGGCGCCGGCGAGGCCAGCATGAAAGGGCTGGCGGCCCAGGCTGTCTTCGACCGCAAGACTCAGCAGCTGACCTTGAGCGGCGGGGCTGCGGGCGGTTCCGGGACCCAGGCGGGCAAGGGCGGATCGTGGCCCCAGATGCAGATTGCGGGCTCCCCCCTGCCGGCCGGAGACCTGCGGGCCTTGATCCAGCGTAGCGGGTCCTTCCTGGCAGCCAGCCAGATTACCGTGTACCTGCAGGATCAGCGGGTACAGGCGAAGGGGAATGTGCAGATTTGGGCAGTGCAGCAGTAGAGCCGCCGCCCTCTGGGATGCCGGCGCCTGACGGGCAGGGGATCGTGGCTGAAGGTCTGGTGAAGGCCTACCGGGCCCGCCGGGTGGTGGACGGCGTCAGCTTCACGGTGAACCCTGGAGAGGTGGTGGGCCTTTTGGGGCCCAACGGCGCCGGGAAGACCACGACGTTTTACATGGTTCTGGGCCTGGAGCGGGCGGATGCAGGCCGGGTGTTCATCCGCGGCACGGACGTCACCCATTGGCCCATTTACCGCCGGGCCCGCCTGGGATTGGCGTACCTTTCCCAGGAGCCTTCGGTGTTCCGCCAGCTCTCCGTGGAAGACAACATCCGGGCCATTCTCCAGGTGCGGGGATTGCCGAAGGAGCAGCAAAAAGAACGCCTGGAGGAACTGATTCAGCGGTTTCATCTGGAGGCTGTACGGCACCTGGCCGGGCAGGTGCTCTCCGGTGGTGAACGGCGCCGGACGGAGGTGGCCCGCTGCCTGGCGGGAGAGCCGCGCTTTCTGCTCCTGGACGAGCCCTTCGCGGGCGTAGATCCCATTGCCATCGGGGAACTGCAGGAGATCATCGCTTCCTTGCGCCAGGAGGGGATGGGTATTCTGATCACCGATCACAATGTCCGCGACACCCTGGCCATTACGGACCGGGCGTACATCCTGCATCAGGGCAGGACTTTGGTGAGCGGACCTTCGGAGGCGGTGGCCTCGGATCCTGTGGCCCGGCGGTTCTATCTGGGCGACCGCTTCAGCCTTTAGAGACAGGCGGGGCCGGTGATACTTTTGCGCGTTCTGGACCGCTACATGCTGCGCCAACTGCTGTTGCCCCTGCTGGCCGGGATCCTGATCTTCAGCGGCTTGCTTTTGGGGGATTTTCTCGTTTATCTGGCGCGGGCCATGGTGGATACGGGCATGCCTTTCCCGGTGGCTTCCCGCCTGCTGCTCTACCGGGTGGCGGGTTCCCTCAGTCTGACGTTTCCCATGTCGGTTTTGCTGGCCACCCTCCTGTCTTTGAGCCGGCTTTCCGCCCAGAGCGAGATCATCGCCATGCAGGCAGGCGGCGTCAGCTTCCTGCGCCTGGTGGCGCCGGTATGGGCCGTGGGGCTGGTGGTGAGCCTGGTGGCTTTGGGTTTCGGAGATTGCATCGCCCCCCGGGCCAATCTCGCCTACAACCAACTGCTGGCAAAGCAGGCACAGGGCAGCTCCTTGCCCCAGGTTACCCAGAATGTTATGCTGAAAGAGTACGAGAACGGGCGTTTGCGCCGTTTTTTGTATGCCGCGTCGTTCGACCCCCGGACCCAGATCATGGACCAGGTGGTCCTGCTCGATCTCCAGGACGGGCGGCCCGTGCGGCAGGTGGACGCAGAACGCCTGTATTGGCGTCAGGACGGTTGGTATTTCCGGGATGGACGAGCCTTCCTGTTCAGCACGTCTGACCGGACGCCGGTGGGCAGCATTCTTTTCCGGGGCGCCTGGCAGAAGCTGGACCTGCAGGTCCGGCCCGCCGACGTGACCCGGCAGGAGAAAACGCTGGATGAGATGACCATGGCCGAACTCCGGCGCCAGCTGGACCTTTGGGGAGCAGCCCGCGGCCAGGTGGCGGATAGCACGGTGCGGAATTACGCCATCCAGTACTACCAGCGCTGGGCGATTCCCTTTGCATCCCTGGCCTTTGCCCTGCTGGGCGCCCCTCTGGGCATCCAGTCTGTGCGGAGCGCCACGTCGGTGGGATTTGGCGTCAGCGTGCTGATTATATTCGGATATTACCTTCTTTTGACCTTGGCCGCAGCCCTGGGGCAGGGCGGTACCGTGAGCCCGGCTGTGGCCGCCTGGCTGCCAAACCTGGTGCTGTGGGTCCTGGCCGGGTTCCTGACATACCGGGCCTCCCAGGGGCGGACGCTCTGAGGGTTGGCCGGCAAGGGCCGGGGAAGGGGGAGCCTGCATGTACGGCGTAACGCTGATCGTGGTGGTCGCGCTTCTAGGCGGCATCGTGGCCTATATCGGCGACCAGGTGGGCCGCCGGGTCGGGCGGCGCCGCCTGAGCCTGTATGGGCTGCGGCCGCGCTACACCTCCATGATCGTCACGGTCGTCACCGGCATCCTCATCGCCGGCACCACCCTGGTGGTCCTGGCTGTGGTATCCAGTGATGTGCGCACGGCCTTGTTCAGCATGCGGCAGTTGCAGGACACCCTGGCCCGTACCCAGGTGGAACTGGCGGATACGATCCAGAAAAGCCGCGCCCAGCAGGCCCTGGCGGACAGACTGGCCCACGATATCCGCCTGAAATCCGCAGAAGTGGACCGGCTGGAAGCCCGCCTGGTCCAGGTGGAGAAGGAGCGCCAGGCGGCGGCGGTGGAACTGGCCCGGGTGCGGGGCGAGATGGAAAAGGTGCGCGCAGCAGCCCAGAAAGCGGAGGCCGCCTACCAGGTGGCGCAGAAGGATCTGGACCAGCAGGCCGGGCGATTGCGGCAGCTGCGGCAGCAGGCCAAGGATCTGGAAGGACAGGTGGCCCAGCTCACTCATACCAAGACTCTGCTGCAAAAGCAGGTGCAGGCCCTGGAAGGCACGTTGAACGTGCAGCTCTTCGGGAATGTCGCGTTCCGGGCGGGGGAGCCGGTGGCCTCCACGGTGCTGGCTGGAGGGCGGCCCCTGGCTCAGGTGCGGCAGGATATTCTTCAGTTTCTCCGCGGCCCGGCCAACCAAGAGGCCGTCCAGCGGGGAGCGGCCTACCAGGGTCACGAAACGGTCTTCATCGTGGATCAGTCCAGCCTGGACCAGGCCGCCCAGGCCGTCAGCGAAGGCCACGGCAAGTTCGTGGTCCGGGCGGTGTCGTTGTACAACTCCCTGGCGGGCAATCCGGTCACCATCCAGCTGCGGACTTTTCCAAACCGCCTGATCTTCCACAGTGGGGAGGAGATCGTGTGGGAGGTGGTCCCGGCAAGCCAGAGCGGGGACTCCCTCCAGACGGCGTTTCTGCGCCTGCTGGGGGAGGCCAACGAGAGAGCTGTCCAGTTGGGTATGGCCACGGGTCCGGGCGGGATCACCGGTCAGGTCAGCTGGCAGGACACCCTGATGGCCATCAGCCAGGCCCGGCAACTGGGCGGCGAGGTGCGGGTGTCCCTGGTGGCGGGACAGGACATTTGGAGCGCCGAGGGGCCGTTGGTGGCACGCTGGAAAGTTCAACCGGTGGCGCTGGGAAAGCCTGGACAGCCGTAAGGTGGCCCGGAAGAAAGTGGAAGGGGGACAGTGCAGGAGATACGACCTGGGGGTAGAAAAGGGATATTGCCGCAAGGGACATGCCGGATTCCAGGTTTGAGGTGCCTGTAGGGCCCTGCGGCCGGAGGTTTCGCTTGCATCCCGCTGCTGGCAAACCGGCGCACCCAGGTATGCAGCACGAACCGTTGCAGGGATCCCGGAGTCGCTGGCGTTTTCATTGAGCTACGCATATGTAGCAGAGTCCACACTTATGGATCCAGCCATGGTTTGGCCGGCAGCAGATCGCGCGGGACAGAGGTACGGAGGAAACAAGGCGACTCCAGCCTCTGCCCCGTTTTTTTCGGGGAGCTGGGAGCAGGTGACGAAGCCGTTTGGCCAGGGAATTTTACGGGCGTGCCGGGGCATTCTGCCGGGCATGCTGGCCCGGGCGGGGGCGGGGCGGAGGGTCCAGGTCCTTTTGCCTGTGGCGCTGGCCACCGCGTGGGCGCTGCTGGCCGGCGGCGGGCTGTCCGGCGCGGCCGCCGCCTCCTTTGCGCCGCGGTCCAATGTTGCGCCCGGCGCCTCGGTCATCATCGGCGTCCGCTACCGGCTGGTGGACCTGGACCTTCTCCTGGCGCATCCGGACTCTTCCACGCTCCGCGCTGGCGCCAGCCTTCCCCACCCGGCCCTCCAAGGCCCCTCTGCCCTGCTGGTTCAGCCGGAGTTGGAGCTGAAAACGGGCCCGATGTCGCCCAACAGCATCTGGCTTTCGGCCACCGCCGGCCTCCAGCTGGGATACAGGCTCAATGAGTTCAGCCAGCTGGTGGCCGGGTACCGCATGATCAACTTCTTCAGCTTTCGCTGGAACCCCTCTGACAGCTCTGACAGCACACTCTCCGGGCCGGCGAAACAGGGAGACATCCCGGGGCCTGCGGGCCCGCTGGGCACCGGCCCGCCCGGGGACCCATCCTTGTCTTTGGGCTCCTGGCACCTGGGGATCGGGAGCCGGGTTCAGCAAATCTCCGCGGGCCTCTCCTTGCAGTTCTAGGCTTTGCGCAGGCGGATGCAACCAGCCTGCGCATTTTTTTCAGGAAATCGGCGAATCCAGGAAGGGAGTGGCAGCAGGAGAAGGATTTTCATGGGAACGGGAGAATAACTGGGGTAATGGCGGGTCTATCTTCTTGAAGCGCCGCTCTGCGGACGGCGGCGCCACGGCTCCATCTCTGGCCACTTTTGGGCGAGGATCACTTGTGCGGCCGGGTGCGGGAGGTGGTCTGCCCCCAACGAGGCATGGTCCAGACCCGGAAGCGGGGGCGAAGGGCCCGGAATCCGACGCTCGCCGTGGTCGCGTAGCTGAGCACAATGATTCAAATATCAAAGGGGGAAGAGGCAGTGAGCAGAAGAATACTTACGGTATCCATGGCAGTCCTGCTTACGCTTGTCCTGGCACTGCCGGTGCTGGCCAGCCCGTTTGCGGATGTTCCCGAGGGCCATTGGGCTTATGACGCCGTTAACAAGTTGGTGGTGGCCGGGCTGGTGGAAGGCTATCCCGATGGGACCTTCAAGGGCGACCGGGTCATGACCCGCTACCAGTTCGCTCAAGTGGTGGCCCGGCTGGTGGATAACCTGGAGTCCTCCATTCAGCAGGCGGCGAAAGACCAAGCTGCCGCTGCCATGAACGCTGCGCAGGAGGCCAAGAAGCTGGCGGAGCAGGCTCTGTCCGCCGCCCAGGCCAAGGGAGACAATGCCGGAGTCACGGCGGCGCAGCAAGCTCTGGACAAGGCCAACGCCGCCTATGCACTGGCGCAGCAGGCCCAGGCCAAGGCGGAAGACGCGTCCGCCAGCGCCAAAGCTGCTGCCGATGCGGCGGATGCCGCCAAGGCCAAGGCAGAGGAAGCGCTCCAGAAAGTGGCGCAGTTGGCAGGCGTGGACAATGCTGAAGCCCTACAGACCCTGAAGGACCTGCAGGCGCGCCTGGATACGCTGGATCAGGCCATCGCCGACAAGGCCAGCAATGCGGACCTGTCGGATGTAAAGGATACCGCCGATTCAGCCCAGATGGGGGTGGATCAGATCCGTGAGGATCTCAAGAACTATGCCACCCTCAAGGATGTGGAGGATACCACCAAGAAGCTGCTGGAGGAGTTCCGCAACGATGTGGTGAGCCAGGGCGTCACCCTGAAGCGGGTGGATGACCTGACCCAGGCCCTGGATGGCCGTGTCAAGGCCTTGGAAGGCAAGGTGGCGGGCCTGGAGAAGCAGATGGCAGACGTCAACCAGCGGGTGGCGAACCTGGAGGACCGGGTGCTGGCACTGGAGTCTCAGATGGCTGAAACCAATGCCCGCGTGGATGCGGTGAACGACGCCGTAAACAAGGCGGCGGATTTGGGCGGCAGCGCCTGGGTGGGGGTCAAGGCCAGCGGCCAGAACGCCATTCAGGCCACTTTGGGCGCGGACCTCAAGACCACCCTCAATGCGGCCAACCCCGCCACCGTGGGCCTGCAGGCCATTGCGGGCTATGACGCGGCCAAGGTCGTCGGCGCGTTGCCAGGTTCGCTCACGGCGGGCATCGCCGCGGATAACCGCAGCGTGGGCGTGGGCCTCAGCGGCAGCCGGGACCTGGGCGCGGCCAATCTGGCGTTCGGGTATATCGGCCAAGGCTTCGTTGCGGGCCGGCTGGCCTATGGGGATGACACGGCCAAGGCAGGCATCAGCGTCCTGAACTATAACGGAGATACGGCTGCTGCCGTGGATGCCAGCGGCAAGGTGAGTGTGCTGACCCTGAAAGGCGACTACGCTTTTGCCACACCGGGTTACCGCCAGGCGCACCTGGGCGTCAGCGCTGCGCCGCTGGATTGGCTGACGCTGGCGTTCGACATCCAGAACATCAGGAACGTTGCCTCCTTCTTCGATAATCCGGCTTCCCTGGGTCTGGCGGACGGGACAGCCTGGAACCTCTCGGCGACCATGCCGCTCACGCTGGCCAATCTGCCTCTGGAGATCTATGGGCAGTACGCCAGTTCCCGGACTGTCACCGGCAAGCTGTCCCTGAAGGACTGGGCCTTCACCCCGGGGATCACGCTGGGCGCCTATGCGCAGGCCGTACGGGGAAGTGACGCGAAGGTGAACATCACCCTGGGCGGCAGCGCCGCCGTGGCTTTGGCCTCCAACCTGAAGCTCTCTCTGGCCGACGATTTTGCGGTGCAGGGGGACAACACGGTTTCCGGCAATCTGACGTACACGTTCTAAGCCCGGTGCAGGCAGCGCCGGCAGGCCCGTTTTCGGGTTTGCCGGCGCTGCCCTTCGCCTGCCTCAGGAGCCATCTTCCATGCCCTCAAATGCGTCCGGTGCTTCCAGCCCGTCATTACGGATATTAGCCATCGACCCGGGACGGCAAAAGTGCGGCCTGGCTGTGGCGGATGCTGGCGGGAACGCCCTATGGAGGCAGGTGCTGCCCACAGCGAAGGTGGTTGCCACCTTGCCTGTCCTGGCACAGCAGTACGGCCCGTTCGCAGCCGTGGTGCTGGGGGACGGCACGGGCAGCGACGCTCTGGAACAGGCCATCCGGGAGGCGGATGCGTGCCCCCGCAGCCCTATCCACCGGGTGAGCGAGCATCTGTCCAGCCAGGAGGCCAGGGCCCTTTTCCTGCGGCAGGAAAAGCTGCCCTGGTGGCTCAGGTTGTTGCCGCCAGGCCTACGCTTTCCGAACCGGCCCTACGACGATTACGTGGCGGTCATCCTGGCCCGCCGCTTTCTCAGGCGGGAATTTCCATCCCGGTCTAGGGAATAATGCTCTTTTGGCAGGAATGGGAACCATCCCGTCGAATTCTGGTCTTCGTGGTTTGCCCCTGGTAAAGCCATCCAAGGCAGGGAGGCAAAAGGACTGTGTTGGTGAATCCGGTGGCGCGCAGGTACGCCTGGCCGCTGGTGGCCGTGGCGCAGGAACACGGCCTGACGGAGGCCATCGGCCGCGATCTGGATCTGGTCTTGGCGACCCTGGGCGCCGACCAGCGCCTGAGCCAAATTCTGGCCCATCCGGCTGTGCAGGCCAGCCAGAAAAAGGAGCTGCTGAGGCAGCTTTTCTCCGGCCGGGTGCACCCTTATGCGTTGAATTTCCTCTTTTTGTTGCAAGACAAGAAGCGGGGCCACCTTCTCCCTGTGATCGTGGCCGAGTACCATCGCGAAGCGAACCGGGCCCTGGGGATTCTGACGGTACGCGTGGAGTCGGCCCGTCCGCTGACGCCGGCCCAGCGGGACCGCCTGCGTTCACGGTTGGCGAAGGCCCTCCAGCGCCAGGTCAGCCTGGAGGCGCAGGTGCGGCCGGAGCTGATCGGCGGCTTGCGCATCCAGGTGGAGGACCGCGTGCTGGATGGGAGCCTGCAGTACCAACTGGAGCGCCTGCGCCAGCAGATCACCCGGACTGCTCCGGGTGCATAGGGGGCGGGTATGGCAGCCTTGTGCTTACGTGGAGGCGTTGGATATGGCAGTCCGGCCTGACGAGATCACCAGTATCATCCGCCGTCAGATCGAGCAATACCAGTCCACCGTGGAAGCGGTGGACGTGGGAACCGTCATCTATTTGGGGGACGGCATCGCCCGCATCTATGGCCTGCGCAATGCCATGGCCGGGGAGCTTCTGGAGTTCCCGGGCGGAGTCTACGGCATGGTCATGAACCTGGAGGAAGACACCGTAGGCGCCGCCATCATGGGGGAAGAGACCAAAGTCCGTGAAGGCGACACCGTGAAGCGCACGGGCCGCATCGTGCAGGTGCCTGTGGGCGAGGCCCTTCTGGGCCGTGTGGTCAATCCGCTGGGGCAGCCTCTGGATGGGAAAGGCCCCATCGAGACCAAGGAATTCCGCCCGGTGGAATACCGGGCCCCTGGGGTGGTGGAGCGGCTGCCCGTGAACCAGCCCTTGCAGACGGGACTGAAGGCCATCGACTCCATGATCCCCATCGGCAGAGGCCAGCGCGAGCTGATCATCGGCGACCGCCAGACCGGCAAGACCGCCATCGTGGTGGACACGATCCTCAACCAGAAAGACCAGAACGTGAAGTGCATCTATGTGGCCATCGGGCAGAAGGCGTCGACGGTGGCCCAGATTGTCCGGACCCTGGAAGACCACGACGCCATGTCTTACAGCATCGTGGTGGTGGCCACAGCCAGCGAGCCGGCGCCGCTGCAATACATTGCGCCCTACGCCGGCTGCGCCATGGGGGAGTACTTCATGTACAAGGGCCAGGACGTGCTGGTGGCCTACGATGACCTTTCCAAGCACGCGGTGGCCTACCGGGCCCTGTCGCTGCTGTTGCGCAGGCCTCCCGGCCGTGAGGCATACCCGGGCGACGTGTTCTACCTGCATTCCCGCCTGCTGGAGCGGGCGGCACGCCTCCATCCGGACTACGGCGGCGGTTCCCTGACAGCCCTGCCGATCATCGAAACACAGGCAGGCGACGTGTCGGCCTACATCCCCACCAACGTCATTTCCATCACCGACGGGCAGATTTACCTGGAACCGGATTTGTTTTTCGCCGGTGTCCGGCCCGCCATTAACGTGGGCATCTCCGTCTCCCGCGTGGGTGGCAACGCCCAGCTCAAGGCCATGCGGCAGGTGGCCGGGCGGCTGCGCCTGGACCTGGCCCAATACCGGGAACTGGCGGCATTTGCCCAGATCGGCAGTGAGCTGGACAAACCCACTCAGGCTCGTCTCACCCGTGGCCGCCATATGACCGAGCTGCTCAAGCAGGGGCAGTACAAGCCCATGCCGGTGGAGGAGCAGGTGGCCAGCCTCTACGCCGGGGTCAACGGATACCTGGACGATCTACCTCTGGAGCAGGTCCTTCCCTTCGAAGAGCGGTTGCTCACTTACCTGCGCAACGAGAAGCCCGATGTGCTCCGCCGGATACGGGAAGAAAAAGCGTTGAGCCCTGAGCTGGAGGCGCAACTCAAGGACGCCATCCTCGCCTGCAAGAAAGCCCTGGCTTAAGGCAGGGGGGAGGGGGAGTCCGCCCAGGGCCGGGCTGTGCTGGCCCGCCGTCAGGGCGACGGCAAAGGGCGGCCGTAGCGCGGAGGCATTGCCATGCTGGGAACACGAGATATCAAGCGGCGCATCCGCAGTGTTCAGAATACCCGTCAAATCACCCGGGCCATGAAAATGGTGGCCGCAGCCCAGCTGCGTAAGGCCCAGGCTAGGGCTTTGGCTGCGCGCCCGTATTTCCAGGCCCTGGAGGGCATCCTGCATCAGTTGGCCGGCGAGGCCGGCGGGTATGCGGCGGATCTGCATCCCTTGCTGCAGCCCAGGGAAGGCCGGCGGCGCCTGTATTTGGTCATCACCTCGGACCGGGGCCTGGCCGGGGGGTATAATGCCAACATTCTGCGGCTGCTCCTGGAGGACGCGGAGCGGTACCGCCGGGAGGGCGGAGAGGTCAGCTACATGACTTTGGGCCGCAAGGGGCGGGATTTTCTGCGCTTCCGGCACCTGGCCATCCGGGGGGAGTTTCTGCAGGCCGACGAGCCCGACTATGAGCTTGCGCGCAACGTGGCCCGGGAGCTGATCGGGGTCTACAGTGCCGGCGAAGTGGACGAAGTGATGCTGGTCTATTCGCAGTTCGTCTCGGTCCTGGTGCAAAGGCCCACGGTCCAGCGCTTCCTTCCCTTGACCGTTTCGGAACCGAAGGGCTCCGGCGGAGAGAAAAAGATGGCGGGCAGCAAAGGCGGGGCGGTTCCCGCGCCCCGCGCAGAATACCTGTTTGAGCCGGAAGCCCGCAAGGTTCTGGGGGATTTGATCCCCCGTTACCTGAACGCCGTGGTTTACCATGCCATGCTGGAAGCCAAGGCCGGAGAGTTTGGCGCCCGTATGACGGCCATGGATAATGCCACCCGCAATGCCGATGACCTTATTGACACCTTGACCCTCTCGTTTAACCGCGCCCGGCAGGCCGCCATCACCCGTGAGATCGCTGAAATCACCGGAGCCGCCGAGGCCCTGCGGCACATCAGCGGTTAAGCAGATGGGCTGCACGAGCGGCGAGGAGGTTTGTGCCGAATGAACAAAGGAATCGTACGCCAGGTGACGGGGCCCGTGGTGGATGTGGAGTTTCCGGCCGGGCAACTGCCGCCGATTTACAACGCCTTGAAGGTGGACGCCCGCATCCCGGGCGTGACCGGGGGCGAGGAACGCCGTATTTCCCTGACCATGGAGGTGCTCCACCACCTGGGGGACAACGTGGCCCGCTGTGTGGCCATGTCTTCCACGGACGGCCTGGTCCGGGGGATGGAGGTGGAGGATACCGGCGGTCCCATTCGGGTCTCCGTGGGGAAAGAGGTCCTGGGACGCATGTTCAATGTCCTGGGCCAGCCCATCGACAACCAACCGCCCGTGAAGACAGCCGAAGAGTGGCCCATCCACCGGCCGGCACCGCCGTTGGAGGAGCAAAGTACCGACATTGAGATGCTGGAGACCGGCATCAAGGTGGTGGACCTGCTGGCGCCCTATGTCAAGGGCGGCAAGATCGGCTTGTTTGGCGGCGCCGGCGTAGGCAAGACGGTGCTCATTCAGGAGCTCATCACCAACATCGCCACGCAGCACGGGGGCTTTTCGGTGTTCGCCGGCGTGGGCGAGCGCACCCGCGAGGGCAACGATCTATGGCTGGAGATGAAACAGTCCGGCGTCCTGGAGAAGACGGCGCTGGTCTACGGCCAGATGAACGAGCCGCCGGGTGCACGGCTGCGGGTGGCGCTGACGGGCCTGACCATGGCCGAGTACTTCCGCGACGTCTTAGGCCAGGACGTGCTCTTGTTCATTGACAACATCTTCCGTTTCATCCAGGCCGGGGCGGAGGTGTCTGCCTTGCTGGGCCGCATGCCGTCCGCGGTGGGATACCAGCCCACGCTGGCCACGGATGTGGGCTCCCTGCAGGAGCGCATCACCTCCACGCGGAAGGGCTCCATCACCTCCATCCAGGCCATCTACGTCCCGGCGGATGACTACACGGACCCGGCGCCGGCCACGACGTTCGCACACCTGGATGCCACCACCAACCTGCAGCGCAGCATCGCCGAAATGGGGATCTACCCCGCCGTGGACCCGCTGGCTTCCACGAGCCGCATTTTGGATCCGCGCATCGTCGGCGAGGAGCATTACCGGGTCGCCCGGGGTGTGCAGGAGCTCCTGCAGCGCTACAAGGAGCTGCAGGATATCATCGCCATCCTCGGCATGGATGAGCTCTCCGACGAGGACAAGGCCGTGGTGAACCGGGCGCGCCGGGTGCAGCGCTTCCTTTCCCAGCCCATGTTCGTGGCGGAGGCTTTCACGGGCCTGCCGGGCAAGTATGTGCCGGTGAAGGACACGGTGCGCAGCTTTGCGGAGATCTTGACAGGCAAGTACGACGATCTGCCGGAGGAAGCCTTCTTCATGGTGGGCTCCATCGACGACGTGGTGGCCAAGGCGGAACGCCTGCGGGCAGGTGAGGCCCGATGAGCGCCCGCGAAGAGCTCGCCGCAGCCCGGCTTTCCGGACCTGCGCCCGCCGCAGCCGGGACGGCCGAGGGCACGGGCCCCCACCCCGGGTTTTTCGCCCTGGACGTGGTCACACCCCGAGGATCCGTGTTTCGGGGGCAGGTCTATTCCGTGGTGGTGCCCGGTAGCGAGGGGTATCTGGGTTTCCTGCCCGGGCATTTGCCCATGATCGCCCTGCTGGCGCCGGGCGTGCTGCACTTCCGGCGCAGCCGCGAGGCTCCGGTGGAGCGCATGGCCATCACCGGTGGCGTCGTGAGCGTGCAGCGGGACCGGGTGACGGTGTTGGCGGAGGCGGCGGAACTGGCGTCTCATATCGACCTGGCCCGGGCCAGGGCTGCCCGGGACCGGGCCCTGGAGCGGATCCGCTCCCGAGCCGCAGACGTGGACCTGCGCCGGGCGCACGCGGCGTTGCGGCGTGCGCTGGCCCGCATCGAGGCAGCGGAGCACCAGCAGGCCGACGGCAAGGACAGACTGAGGGAATCCTGACCCGGCCTTCCGGCCCCCGGGTCATCCAGGCGGCAGGAAGACGCCGCCTTTTTTGCCACAAGAAGGGATTGAGGAACTGCAAGGCGAACCTCTTCCCACGGAGGGTCGCCGGTGTTGTACATAAACAGGCCAGCATGTCGTCTGCAACCATGGGGGAATCCGGCACCTGCGGAAGGTGGCCGTCGTTGCGGGCACCGGGTGCGGAAAGCCGCGGCTATGTTTCTGTTTCTGACAGTCTGCCTGGGCGGCGCTTCCGCCCGGGCGGCGGGAGACGGATCTTCTCCTCCGGCCATCGCCCAAAACGCCCAGCCCTTCCGTTTGACCATCGGCGAATTCGAGCCGGGCGGGCAAAGCCATTTCGTCGCTCTGGACGCTTACCTGGCGGACGGGCGTGAAAGGCACGACCTGCACCCGCCGGGGGAAGGGTGCCTCTTGCTTTCGTGGTTATCCGACGGCGCCCGGGACTTCCTGCCACCTTGGAACGGCGGCATGCCTTCCGCCGCAGGTGCGGCTGGCTCCGCCGATCTGAGCCTGTCTCTGGATTCCGGGCCAGAGCTGCCCCCCTTGTCCCTCCACAGCGGCTGGTTGCCTTTCGGCCTACAAGCCGCTGCCGGGCCTCCGGCAGCGTTGAGCCCCGCAGCGGATCCGTCCCTGGGTTCCGGCGGGACGCAGAATGCAGGCGGATCAGCGTCCCTCCCGCACCCGGCGCCGGAGCCCCTGCGGCAGTATACGTTGTCCGTGCAGCTGGGCTCCCTGAGTCTGGGCACCACCCTGGCGGCCCCTGACCCGACAGCCCTGGCGAAGCGGCGGGAGGCAGATCCCGTTCCCACCGGATTTAAGGTTGGATATACCATCGGCAGCGCCACTCTACAGGCGGCTTATAATTTCGTGGACCTGGATGCCCTGGCCGCCGGCCTGCCGTCAGATGGATCCGCTGAGTCCCAGGCAGCGGGGTCCCCGGCCGGAACCTCTGCCGCGTCGCCGGGCGGCCAGCCGTTGGTGCTTGGCCCCGCAGCGGCCGGCCTGCCTGCCTCTGGACCGTACGGATCCACCGGAACAGCGGACAGCAGTCTGGGTCTGGCCAGGCCGGCACGGGCGGCCCCAGTGACCCCGGAGGCTTCCCATGGGCCGGGCGAGGTTGCGCCCGCGGGCCCGTCCAGCGCAGAGTTCAATCTCACATTGCAGCTTTTCGACTACGCCAGCGTTCAGGCGGGATTGATCGTGGCGGGCAAGGGGGAGAAGCTGGCCTCCGAGGCAGGCAGGGCCGGGGCCAGCGCCGGCCTGAATGTGGATCTGCCTTTTCAGACCCGGCTGTCTGCGCAATACCGGATGATGAAAGGCGCGTCTACGCCGTGGTCCTGGTCCACGTCTGTGGGGGTGGGCTACCGCATGAACTCGGAAACCGTGCTCCAAATGGGCTACAAATTCATTGATTTCGGCAGCAGCGGTCCACAGGACAAAGACCTCACGCTGCATCTGGCCACAGCCGAGATGAGCATATCTTTTTGAGGAGTCTATTCTGTTGGATCCCGCAAGCGGGCAGACTGGAGGAGGAAGACCGATGTTCAGGCTGCAGGACCGGAAAAAAGGGATCATTTCCGCCGGCGTTTCCAGGCCTTGGTTGGTGGCGGCACTAGCGTTGCTTTTGGGGGTCGCCCCTGCACTGACAGCGCCGGCATGGGCTGCCCCCACGCCCCTGCAGACCCTTGCCAACGCGGAGCAACTCCTTTATGGAAAGACGTTTGACGAGCCGTTGCTGAACCGCATCGAGCGCCTGGAGAACGATATCTTTGGCGCACCTCAGAATGGGCCTCTGTTCGGGCGTATTGACCGCATCCAGGCTGGGCTGGCCATCGGAAGCAGCTCCGGCCCAGGCCTGGTGACCCGCCTCAATGCGCTGGAGTGGCGCTGGACCGCCAGACTGACCACCGGACCCTTGGTGCCCAGGCTCGACAATCTGGAGACCCTCCTTTACGGGAAGCCCCAGGGCGGCAGTGTGGTACAGAGGATCGACAACCTGGTGGCGTCCACCTGGCCCGGCAAGCTCGAGACCTCCACTCTGCAGCTCCCGGCGGGGACCCTGATCAAGATCAAGCTTCTGGACGGCCTCGACTCCCAGACCAGCCGGCCCGGTGACGCCGTGAAGTACCAGGTCGCGCAGGACGTGGTGGTAAAAGGCTATGTGTTGATCCCCGCCGGCAGCGAAGGGGTCGGGACGATCAAGGAAGTCCGGGCTGCCGAGCGGCTGGGCCAGGACGGCCAGGTGGTCGTTGATTTCGGGGCGGTTCCCTCGTTGGACGGCCTGCCTGTCCCGGTGCAGGGCTCGCGCAAGGCGGCAGAGGAGAACAAATCCCTGACCCTGGCCGCAGGCGCTGGCATTGTGGGCGCTGTGATCACAGGGGGCCCCGTGGGGCTGGCTGCGGCGTTCCTGGTCAAGGGCGCGGACGTGAAGGTTCCGGCAGGGACCACCATGTTCATTGAAACCAAGGCCGACATCTCCCTCACCGGCGTCAAACCCTGAGAGAGCGGCGTCCCGGAGGCCTGGCCCCGAGCCGCTGCCCCGGCCCTGTGCGGCAGGGGTGGGGGGCACGGGCCCGCCTCGCACAAGTGCGCAAGCGGCGGGCGGCCCCCGGCTCAAGGCCAGCCCGCCGGATTTTTCCATGGCTGGCTATGGCTGCCGGCAGGGAGCGTCCGCCCTGCAGGCGAATGTAGGGGTATGCCTCACGAAGTTCATCGCCGCCGAGCCGGCGTGCCCGGCGGCTGGCTCACGCGGATTCCGCCTGGACGCCGCCGGACCCTGGCCGTGGCATGGAAGACGGCCATCGGGCTGGCGGCCTGGCTCCTTTGGGCAGGCTGGCTGGGCCCGGTCGGCGCCGCCTCAGACACGGTACAGACCTCAAAGGCATCTCCTCCTCTTCTTTCGGCGGAACAGGTACAATGGGACGCCGACGGAAGCATTGTGGCCCAAGGCGATGTGCGCCTGGCTCTGGGCGGTGGAGTGTTCACATCCTTGGCAGGGCAGAAGGTGTACATCGGCCCGGACGGACGCTGGCAGGTGGCGGAGGCCCGGGCACGATCAGGCCCCTGGCGCCTCCAGGCGCAGGACCTCCTCTGGGAGGACGGAGAGCTGACGCTGCAAGAGCCCGGCATCACCGGCTGCAGCCTGCCGGCTCCGGAATACCTCCTGCGTGCCGACCGGGGGCTCTTGCAGCCCGGAAAATGGGTATTTCTCTGGCACCCCCGGCTGGAGCTGTTCGGTTGGCAAGTGTTCGCCCTGCCGGCGTACCGGATCACCTTGCGCCCTGCCTGGGAACAGGGGCCTTTGGACTCGGCGCCGGTGCTGCCGCAGATCGCGCCGGGCTCCGGCCAAGGAGCCCGCTTCACTGCGTCGCTGCCTTTGTATCCCAGCGGTCCGGATGACCGCAGCACCGCCTGGCTTACGGCCGGAGCGGGGACGGACGGCTGGGAGGGCGTCCGGCTGGGGTGGCAGCAGCGATGGGGCGGCTCGTGGCTGGCTTGGACTTGGCTGGACACCCCTGCGCCCCAGGATTGGCAGCTGGATGGTTGGGCCTTTTCCCTGCGGCATCTGAGCCAGGACCAACGCTGGACTGCGTCCCTGGCCGGGGGCAGTGAGGCGGATCCCCCGGCGTTGTCCTTCTCCTGGGAACAGCGCCCACAACCTCTCCCACCGTACGCGGCGGCTCTGGGCGGTACCTGGCAATGGCAAGTGGCGTGGTCGGCGCCTCTGCCTGCGATCTGGGGGGGCGGCCCACAGGGCCTTGGTGCCGGAAGCCAGGAGTCCGGCGGCACAGGGGCCTCCGCCCCAGCAGGTTCCGGCCTGGCATGGGTTCGGGGGCAGCGTGGGGCTTGCGATTCCCTGGAGGCTGGGGCTTTCAGCGCCGCAGCTCAGTTGGGATTGGCACCTGGGGGACAGCCTGGCTTGGAGGCAGGAGACGTTCCGCTGGTCCCTTGCGCAGACAGGTCGTTGGCAACCCGGCGCCAGCCGGGCTGCGGACGCAGCAGCTCTGGCCTACGGGTGGTCTGCCGAGGGGCAGTGGACCCATGCTTTTGGAACTTTGAACGCCACCCTGCGCGTGGGCGCCAGCCGGGACCGTGTTCCGGATCCAACGGCGACCCAGCCCTACATGGGATTACAGGTGGCGGCCCCTCTGGGCCCCGGATGGCAAGTGAGCTGGGACGGGCAGCGCTCTCTGGGGGGACAGGGTGGGTTGAAGCAAGAAGTGGTTCTGACGCGCCTGTGGCACTGCCTTCAGGCCACTGTGACCTGGAGTTCCTCCGGGGGGTGGTCTGCATCTTTTGGGCTAAGGCCCGACGCCCTGGCGGAGAACCAGGCAGAGGAGGCAACAAGATAGGGCAGAAGCACTTGCCGGATATGTGGCAGGACTTCCTCCCGGCCTGTGGAACTTTTAATCAAGTGTCCGTGCTGTGGGGATGCTTGGTACCCTCCGACTTGGGTGGGGTTGGGACGGAGGAGTCGATGTGACGTGGGTGGGCTGGCACCGCAGCGCCGGTTTGAAACTGGCGCCTTTTCTGTTCCTCTCCCTGCAGATGGCCTGCAGTCTGCCACCTTGTTGGCCCGCTGGCTTCAGCAACGGTTTGGTACCCGGATCATCCTGATTCCTACCCGCATGCCGAAAGAGATCCATGGCGCCGCCATGCTGGCACAGGATGCTCTGGTCATATATTTCCGCGGCGACGCAGACCCGTTCTTTCGCACCCGCATCGTCCTGCATGAGTTGGCCCATTGGCTGCTGGGGCACCTGGCCGACGGCCGCGCCGGCGAGCTTCGTCCGGCCTCCAGCCTTGACCCCGAGGAGGCGGCTGCCGAAGAGGCGGTCCATGCGACCCTCTATGCCGCCCTGGGAATCGGCGCCGAACCGACACCTCGCGGCTGGCAGAGGTTGTTTTAGGCCATGGCTGTGGCAGGGAAGGCGGTCCAAGCAGGGATCGGAGCCTCAGGCGAGGCTCAGGAGGGGTACGGCGCCCCGCCGCCCCGGTGGGCCTGGGGGAACTGGGCTCTGAGCGCTCTGGCCGTGGTGCTGCTGGCGCAGATGAGCCTGGTGGTGCGCCTGCTGTGGGCCACGGCCTGCGAGGAGCACCGGCCTCCCGGGACGATCCTGCTGGAACCCCGGCTGTGGGAATTGGCAGCCTTCGGGGTCTTTATCTATTACCTTGGCCGCGGCACCTTCACGGCTCCGGCGTCCGGGTACCGCCGCTCATTTTTCCTGGCGATGCTGGTATTGGATCTGCGCTTCTGGCTGTTTCAGGGCAATGGCGTCTTGGCAGATTGCGCCGGACTCGTGGCCCTGCAGCTCATCTTCCAGTCCCAGATCAGCCTGTTTCCGGATCGCCGGTACCTGGGGCCCTTCAACCGGGCGCTTCAGCTGGCGGCCGTCCCCTCGCTCCTGGCCGCGTACTGGATATCGCCCAGGCTGCCCGCGTGGCACCTGGGGGGCTTCGTGTTGCGGCAGCATTTTTACAGTCTCTGGTTCGCAGCATTGGCCCTGCTCTATCTATTCTTTCTGGCTCACTTGTTCTGGCAGGCCGCGCGGCTCTCCTTCGAAGCCCACCTGCGCTGGCGGTTCCTCTTCCTGGTATTGGCCACAGGGATGTACGTGGCCCTCTACGTGACCGATTGGTGGATGCGGACGACGCACAGCATCGACGCCGGCAAAGGCGCTCCTCCGGAGAGCGCGGCCCACGCCATCCTGGCTGGCGTAGCAGCGGTGCTGATGCTCTGCGCCTTTGCCATGCCGGGACGGCTGGCCTCGTTCCTCACCCGGATCAGCCTGTACGTGGACGTGCGGCCTCTTCACCGGCAACTGGTACAGCTGCTGGGCGCGCTGTCGGAGCGGACCTGGAATGCCGCAGACCACCCACTGCCGCCCCTGGCCGTGGCGCTGGGCCGGGCCATGGGACTTCCTGGCCAGCGGCTGCAGGTACTGGAGACGGCTGCCTGTCTTCTGGCGCAAATGGAGCCGTGGGATGGCCGGCTGGCGGACCTGGCCGCCGTGGTCTTGAAAGGACAAAGCAATCTGCCGAACCCCCCGGGCTGGGGACCCGGAGCGAGCCCGGGGGCCGGGCTCATTCCACAGGGCCGGAGCGATCTGACTGCACTCTATGAGTCCCGCCTGGGCCTTTACGGCGCCGCCGCCAGAGTGCTGAGCGAGTATGAGAGATTCTCCGCCTGTCCGCCCGGCTCGCAGGACCTGATGCGTCTGCAGCGCTGGATTCTTCCAGAAGCCCAGATTCTCCTGGACATCCGGCAGCGAGCCCGTTCCGTGACAAGATCCTCCGGTGAAGGCTCCGGCCTTGGACCCGAAGCTGCGGCGGGCACGGGGCGGACCTCCGACTGCGGCGGCCTCAGCCAGGCATTCCCCGCTGTGGCCGCCGCTTGGCAGAAGCTGCACACCTAAGGGAAACCGATCAAACAGCCACCGGGCCGGTTTTCAAGCGCGCTGCTTGTCTCCCTCGGAGGTAATGGTCTTGGCGTGTTCGATCATCTTCAGCAGAAACTCGCGGCCTGCGTCCGAAAGCTCCGTTCCGGCCTTGAGGGCGATGGCCTGCACCTTTTCGTCCGTCAGGGCCTCGCCCAGGTTGCGATCGATCATGGACTTGGGCAAGTAACCCGCCGACAGCAGCAGCCGGTCCTCGTCCATTCCCATGGCCCGGGCCACCCGCTTCACCGTGTTCCGCGGTGGGATGAATCCCTTTTCAATGCGGCTGATGTGCGAGAAGTGCAGTCCACAGGCCTCCGCCAGGTCGCCCTGGGTCAGGTCGTTGGCCTTGCGGTACTGCTTGATGATGTCTGCCAGACGCATTTGTGCTCCTCCCCTTCACCGTTGGACTTGTTTTGTCATCCTCATTATATCCGTTAAACTCTTGTAATGCAAACCGTTTTTTGCGCGGGCTCTTCGACAGCGGTTTCTCAAAGGATGATCCCCCAGGCCCGAGGGGGCATCCTTGTTGCACTGGCCGCTGTCGCGGGGGCTGCGTAGCAAAACGACGCCGTTTCACCTCCCTCGTTCGCGACTCCTCGCAATCCCTACGAATTGCCTAACGCGGCGGAGAGCAAGAAGGTTCCCATAATGCAAGAGACAGAGCAAGAATCGTCTCGAACGGGGCAGGAATGACCCGCACAGGGAAGAATATCCTCAGGCAGTCTTTCCTCTCAGAGGAGGTTCATCCGTGCCTTTCGTCCGTAAGGCCGTGATCCCTGCGGCGGGCCTGGGAACCCGCTTTCTGCCGGCCACAAAAGCCCAACCCAAAGAGATGCTTCCCATCGTCGACAAGCCGACCATCCAGTACATCGTGGAAGAGGCCGTGGCCAGCGGCATTCAGGACATTCTCATCATCAGTGGGCGCAATAAGCGGGCCATTGAGGATCACTTCGACCGCTCCGTGGAACTGGAGATGGTACTGAAGGAAAAGGGGCAGGAGGATCTGCTGGAGAGCGTGCGCGCCATCTCGGATCTGGCGGAGATTCACTACGTCCGGCAAAAAGAACCGCGGGGGCTGGGGCACGCGATCCTTTGCGCTGAAACCTTCATCGGCAACGAACCTTTTGCAGTGTTGTTGGGGGACGATGTGATCTACAGCGCCCAGCCCTGCCTGGCCCAGCTATTGGAGGCCTACCAGCGCGTACACGCCACCGTGTTGGGCATCCAGGCGGTGCCCCCTGCGGATGTGGAAAAGTACGGCATCCTGGACGTGGAACAGGTGGAGATGCCCCCGGCGGGTCCAGCGCAGGCAGTGGAAGGCCAGACGCAGCGAGAGGCGCATCCGTTGTACCGGGTACGGGGATTGGTGGAGAAGCCCCGCCGCACGGAGGCCCCCTCCAACCTGGCGGTTTTGGGGCGGTATATCATCGAACCGGACATTTTTCCCATTTTGCGCCGGACCCCGCCTGGCGCCGGTGGAGAGATTCAGCTCACCGACGCTCTGCGGGAGTTGGCGCGACAGAAGCCCATGTACGGGCTGGTCTTCGCCGGTCAGCGATACGACGTGGGCGACCGTTTCGGCTTTCTGCAGGCCACTGTGGAATTCGCCCTGCGCCGGCCGGAGCTGCGGACACGGTTCCTTTCTTACCTGCGGGAAGTGGTGGCGGATCAAAAAGAATAGGGTGACTGGATTCCAGAAAGCTGGTACAATTGAAACAGGATACCCGACCATAGGCACAGCGCAGGCCCCAAAGGCGAAAGGGGAGCACTTCGATGCGGACTTACAGCCAGAGCGTACGCTGGGCAGC
>JADBKO010000021.1 GCA_014896355.1 Bacillota bacterium | reverse complement strand
TTCCTGGGCCAGCCCGGCCCGGATCCCGATCTTCTCTGGGTGGACGGCGACAATGTGGCCGGAGCGCAGGCGGCCGTGGAGCACCTGATCCGCGTCGGATGCCGCCGCATCGCCTGCCTGGCGGGCTCCCCGGAGCTGGTATCCGCCCAACACCGCCTGTTGGGCTACAAAAACGCCCTTGCGCAGGCTCATGTTCCTTTTTCCCCGGACTGGGTCATCCCCGCCGACTTCACGGAAGCCGGCGGATATCAGGCCACCCGGGCGTTGCTGGATCGGTTGGCGGAGCCCCCGGACGGGATCTTCGCCAGCAACGACCTGATGGCCATAGGGTCTCTGCGGGCCCTGCGAGAGGCGGGCCTGTCAGTCCCCCAGCAGGTGGCCGTGGCAGGGTTTGACGGCATCCCCATGGGGGAGTTCAGCGTGCCCCGGCTGACCACGGTGGAACAGCCCATTTACCAGATGGGACAGTCCGCGGCGGAACTGCTGCTGAGCGCGCTGCAGGGAGAGGAGCCCGCCTGCCGGCAAATCCGTTATCCTCTGCAACTGCGTATTCGCGAGTCTACGGCCAGGGCTGCCCCGCCCTTCGAAGGAGGTGACGGACCTGGGGAGCAAGTCGGAGGTCGTGGTGTTTCTGCGTCGAGAACCTAATCATGGCATCGCCGGATCCACGGACGTAGAATTCCAAAGCCGGAAGGAGGCTTTTCCGATGTACCGGAACAAAGGGATTTCCCGTTTTGCCTGGCTTCTGCTAACTGTGGCGCTGATCATGGCGGCCACCTCCGTCACGACCTGGGCTGCACCGAAGGAAACCGTTACGGTCCTGGGGGTATGGGGCGGCCAGGAGCTGCAAGCCTTCAACAAGGTGCTGGCTGCGTTCGAAAAGAAGACCGGAATCCACGTGGAGTTCACAGGCACCCGCGACACTGTAGCGGTTCTGGTGACGCGCCTGCAAGCCGGCAATCCGCCGGATATCGCGGCCCTCGCCACTCCAGGGCTGATCTGGGAACTGGCGAGTAAAGGCCAGCTGGTGGACCTCGGCAAGGTCCTGAACATGTCCCAGATGAAGAAAGACTATGCCCAGACCTGGCTGGACCTGGGGAGCTACAAGGGCAAGCTCTATGCCATCTTCTTCTCCGTCGATCTCAAGAGCCTGGTCTGGTACAGCCCCAAGGCTTTTGCCGCCCACGGGTACAAAATCCCGCAAACCTGGAATGAGATGCTGGCCCTCACCAAGAATATGGCGGCTTCAGGCGTCGCGCCCTGGAGCATCGGCCTGGAGAGCGGCGCTGCCAGCGGCTGGCCCGGCACCGACTGGATCGAGGACATCATGCTGCGCACCGGTGGCCCGGAAGTATACGACAAGTGGGTGAACCATGAGATCTCCTGGACCTCCGAGCCGGTGCGCCGGGCGTTCGAGCTGTTCGGGGAGATCGCCCGCAATGCCCATTATGTCTACGGTGGGCCCACGGCGGAACTGTCCATCAACTTCGGGGATGCGGTGAAACCGGTATTCGCCGATCCGCCCAAGGCATACATGCTCAAGCAGGCCACCTTCATCCAGAGCTTTATCCGCCAGGCCTATCCGAACCTTCAGCCGGTAAAGGATTACAGCTTCTTCGCGTTCCCGGCCATCGACCCCAAGTGGGGCGTGCCTGTGGAAGTGGCCGGCGACGGCTTTGAGATGCTACGGGATACCCCGGCCGCGCGCAAGCTCATGCAATTCCTGGCTTCCCCCGAGGCCCAGGAGATCTGGGTGCACGAACTGGGCAAGCTCTCGGTGAACAAGCGGGTACCGCTGTCCGCCTACCCGGATGAGCTAAGCCGCAAGGCCGCCGAGATTGTGCTGCAGGCCAAGGTGGCGCGCTTCGACGCCTCGGATCTCATGCCTGCAGCACTGGGATCCGACGCCTTCTGGAAAGGCGTGCTGAATTACGTTTCCGGCCAGGACCTGGATTCGGTCCTGAACAACCTGGAAGCCGTGGCCAAGAAGGCCTACGGCTCCAAGTAAACCGGAGGCGGACCCCGGCGCTCTTGCGCTCCGTGTTCAACGAAGTGAGGGGACTGCGGGGGTGGGCCGGCCGGCAGCCCGGATGGCCCGCCTCCGCGGCCACACCCTTCTTTGAGTAAACAAGATATAAGGGGGGATATCGTGCGACCGCGTGCGTCCTGGGCTGCGCTCTTTGTGGGCCCCGCTCTTTTGTTGCTGGGGTTCTACTTGGTTTACCCGGCCATCAACACCATCTGGCTGAGCTTTTTTGACGCGTCCTCGCAGCATTTCGTAGGCCTGGCGAACTTCCGGGAGCTGTTTCATTCCCCCACCATGCTCGTGGCTTTCCGCAACAACCTGATCTGGCTCATTGTGTTCACCACGGCCACGGTGTCGCTGGGACTGGCCCTTGCCGTGCTCACAGACCGGGTGCGGTACGAATCCTTGGCCAAGGCCGTGATCTTCCTGCCCATGGCGATCTCGTTCACCGGCGCCGGGGTCATCTGGAAGTTCATGTATGCCTACGTGCCGCCCGGGGGACAGCAAGTAGGCCTGCTCAACCAGATCATGGTGAGCTTGGGCCTGCAGCCGGTGGGATGGCTCATCACCCAGCCCTGGGTGGACAATCTGGCCCTGATCGCCGTCGGCGTCTGGATCTGGACAGGGTTCAGCATGGTGATCCTGTCTGCGGCGTACAAGGGCATTCCCAGGGAGCTTCTGGAGGCCGCCCGGGTGGACGGAGCCAGCGAATGGCAGGTCTTCCGTTTCGTCAGCCTGCCGGCCCTGCAGACCACGCTGGCGGTAGTGGCCACCACAATGATCATCAATGTTTTAAAAATATTCGATATTGTCTATGTCATGACCAACGGGAATTTCGGCACCGAGGTCCTGGCAAACCGGATGTATACCGTCATGTTCCAATTCCAGGATTTCGGCCAGGCCAGCGCCATCGCCGTGATTCTCCTGATCATCGTCCTGCCGTTCATGCTGGTCAGTGTCCGTCGTTTCCGGGCGGAGGAGGGACAAAGATGATCAGCACAGGTTCCCCCAACCCCGCCGTGCCCGGCGGAAAGCACCGCCCTGCGCCAGCCTTCCGGCTGGCCGTCCCAGGAGCAGCGGGCACGGTTGGCGGTGTGGCGTCCCAGGCCTTCCTGCATCTGGTCATCGCTCTCATGTGCCTGGCCTGGATCCTGCCCACCCTGGGCGTTCTGGTGAGCTCCTTCCGCCCTGCCTCCGCCGTGGCCAATTCGGGCTGGTGGACCATCTTTGCCAACCCCTTCGACCTCACTCAGTACACCCTGGCCAACTACCAGCAGGTGCTGGAGCAAAACGGCATGGCCCAGGCCTTCTGGAGCAGCCTCCTGATCACTGTGCCGGCTACGCTGTTGCCCATGCTGTTAGGGGGATTTGCGGCTTTCGGTTTTGCCTGGCTGCGCTTCCCGGGCCGGGACGCCCTTTTTCTCCTCATGGTGGGGCTGATGGTGGTCCCCCTGCAGATGACTTTCATCCCCATCCTGCGGATCTACAGCCGCACAGGCCTCGCCGGGACCCTGGTGGGCATCTGGCTGGCGCACACCGGCTACGGGCTGCCCTTCGCCATATATTTGCTGCGCAACTTCTTTGGAACCCTGCCCGGCGAGCTGTTCGAGTCGGCATACATTGACGGGGCTTCGCCCCTGACCGCGTTTTTACGTTTGGCTCTGCCTATGTCTGTGCCAGCTCTGGCTTCGTTGGGCATCTTCCAGTTCCTATGGGTGTGGAATGACCTCCTGGTGGCTCTGATTTACTTGGGCGGGACCAGCAGCTTGGCCCCCCTGACCCTCAAGCTCAGCAGCCTGGTGGGATCCTACGGCCAGGAATGGCACGTTCTGACGGCTGCGGCTTTTGTGGCCATGGTGGTGCCGCTGATCCTGTTCTTCTCCCTGCAGCGCTACTTCGTGCGCGGCATCCTGGCAGGGGCGGTGAAAGGATAGTTCTCCGTGTCCAGGCTCACTTCCGTCTGCGGGTTCCGTGAACGGACTCCTTCTCTTGCTGTGATGGCCGGGCGCGCCGCCCCCACCTCCGGCCTGCGGTTTCAGGCCGGACCCCTGGGTAGCCCCGGCAGGAGAATGCCGGCAAATGGAGAAGGAACTCTCTTTATCGCAGTGCGCATGCCAGTGCCCTTTTCGTCCAGCAAGAGGTGCTTGATACAGCAGTGCAACAAGAAGTGCAGACGCATGAGCCGCAAGGCCCAGAGACAGGACCGGGCCAAGAGGACAGAGAGCAGGCAGCGGCCGTTTCCTCCTGCCTCCCGCGGCCCGGGGCGCACCGACCAAGGCAGCCTCTGCAGCCCACTGGGCCGGCAGGAGAGGCCGCATTCCCGTTCTGGCGTCGCAACACCGCCATTCTGGCTGCAGGGGTCTTCATCGCCCAGATCGCCTTTTCCATGGTGGCCGCCTTTCTTCCCATTTATCTGCAGCAGCTTGGATTGCACCGGGGCGTTTCCCTGTGGGCCGGTATGACCTTTTCCGTCACATCGCTGACAGCCGCCGTCATGGCCCCGGTATGGGGGCTTCTGGCGGACCGCCACGGAAAGCGCATCATGTTGGTGCGTGCCGGCGGCGGGCTGGCTGTCACGTACTTCTTCATGGGCCTGGCCCACAGCCACGTGGAGCTGTTCCTGTGGCGGGCCGTCAGCGGGATTCTATCGGGGTTCATCCCCGCCTCCATCATGCTGGCGGCCACCAACACGCCCGAGAACCGGCTGGCGTCGGCATTGGGCGCCATCCAGACGGCGTCGGCGGTGGGCATGATCACCGGCCCTCTGGTGGGAGGGGCCATGGCCCAAGCCCTGGGTATCCGGGGGGCCTTTATCGGCTCCGCCTGCCTTCTGGCCCTGGCCACGTTGGTCAGCGCTCTGCAGGTCAAGGAGAAAGTCCAGCGCCAGGAGCATCCGCCCACCCTGATGCAGGGAATCCGTGAATCCATGGCGGACCCGGCTTTGCGGCAGCTGCTGCTGGCCCTGCTATTTGTGCAGTCCGGAGTTTTGATGGTCCAGCCGACGCTTCCTCTGCTCATCGCCCGCATGAACCCCCAAAACGTGGAGCTCGTGACCGGCGCCATATTTTCCCTGGTGGGACTGTCTACGGCTCTGGGCGCGCCGCTGGTGAGCCACCGGGTGGAGCGATCGGGCGCCAAGCCGGTGTTCATGGCCGGGCTTTGGCTGGCCACCGTGCTCAGCGGGCTGCAAGGGCTGGCGGCTTCGGTCTGGTCCCTGGCCGGGATCCGCTTTGCCTTCGGTTTTGCCAACGCGGCCATCGCCATCACGGGCAACGTCCTCATCGCCACCTATTCGGACCCGCAGGATCGTGGCCGCAATTTCGGCCTCCTGAACAGCGTCAACTATCTGGGGGCCGTACTGGGGCCGCTGCTCGGCGGCGCGGTAGGTGAGCACCTGGGGCTGCGGGCGTCGTTCTTCAGCAGTTCCGCTGTGTTGGCCGTGGCGGCGCTGACAGCGCTGCCGCTCCTGCGGGCAGGGCAGGTGCCCGCACCCGCCCAGGCCGGCCACGATGCGCAGACCGCCCTCGGCGGCAAATGAACAGCACCCAGTTGCCGGAGAAGGAGGATGCACATGGTGCTCTTGCAGTTTCCCGCCGGCTTTCTCTGGGGTACCGCGACCTCGGCCTATCAGATCGAGGGGGCGTGGAACGAGGACGGCAAGGGAGAGTCCATCTGGGACCGGTTCGCCCACACTTCCGGCAAAATCGCCGACGGAAGCAACGGCGATGTAGCCTGTGACCACTACCATCTCTGGCGCGAAGACGTGGACTACATGGCGCAATTGGGCGTCAACGCCTACCGCTTCTCCATCTCCTGGCCCCGGATCTTCCCTGCCGGCACCGGCAGGCTCAACCAAAAGGGACTGGATTTTTACCGCCGCCTGGTGGCCGCCCTGCGAGAGCGGGGCATTACGCCCATGGCCACCCTTTACCATTGGGATCTTCCCCAGGCCCTGCAGGACAAAGGCGGTTGGGGCAACCGGGACACAGCGGGCTGGTTCGCGGAATACGCGGCGTTTCTGTTCCAGCGGCTGGGCGGCGAAATCCCGCTTTGGATCACCCACAACGAACCCTTTGTGGCCGCCTTCCTCGGCCACGCCACCGGCGAAGACGCTCCCGGTTTGCGCCGCCCCCGCCTGGCTGTGCAGGTGGTGCATCATTTGCTGCTCTCCCACGGCCTGGCAGTCCGGGCTTTCCGCCAGATTGCCCCGGCTTCCGCCAAAATCGGCATCGCCCTCTTTCTATGGCCGCAGGAGCCAGCCACAGACCGTCCTCGCGACATGGCGGCGGCCCGCCGCATGGATGGGCTCGTCAACCGGCAATTCCTGGATCCGCTGTTCAAGGGCCGCTATCCGGAGGACCTCTGGCGCACCTACCGGACCCGCTTCCTGGCCCCCAAGGTGGCCTCCGGGGACCTGGAAACCACCGCCGAGCCTGTAGACTTCCTGGGGGTAAACTACTACACCCGCATGATTCATCGGGCCAGCCTCCTGGACCCGCTCCTGGGCGCCCGGGAAGTGAAGCCACCGGCCAAGCGAACCCTCATGGGATGGGAGGTCTATCCGCAGGGGCTGTACAACATGCTGGTACGGCTGAAGCGGGAATACACGGATCTGCCTTTGTATGTGACGGAAAACGGCGCCGCGTTTGCGGATGTTGCAGGCCCGGACGGCACAGTGGAGGACGTGGACCGGCTGGAATACCTGCGCCTGCATCTGGGGCAGGCCTACCGGGCCATTGCAGACGGCGTGGACCTGCGTGGCTATTTCGTCTGGTCGCTTTTGGACAACTTCGAGTGGGCCCACGGATATACGAAGCCCTTCGGCCTCCTACGGGTGGACTTCGCCACCCAGAAGCGCTATTTCAAGGCCAGCGCCCGCTGGTTTGCCGAAGTGGCCCGGAAAAACGCAGTGGAGGTATGACACCGCCCGGGACTGCCGCCCCGGCTTGCCGCCGCAGTGGCCACCTTGGGTGGCAAGGACACGCTCACAACCCTGGAACCGTGGGGAGCGCCGGGCCCGCCGCAAGCCCTGTTAGCGCCAACCCTTTCACCGCCAGGCGGGCCACCAGTCCTCCCAAAATGCCCAGGAGCACACTGGCCAGGGTTCCCACGAGATAATACTCCTGAAAATGCAAGGCGTCGTGGGGGCTGATACCGCTGGGGCCGTCGGAAAGCCCCTTCGCCTCCCGCAGGCTCGGATAGCGGGCGATGGACTTCGCCGTTAACACCAGAGCCACCGCCGGAAGGGCGTCCACCGCCACCAGGGTGATCACCAGCGCCCGTTCCAGCAAGCCGATGACACGGCTGGCGCTGCCGCCCATGAGTTCTTCCACGCTGGCCGCCACCGCCGGGCTGGTGGCGGGGATGGCCTGCAGCAGATACTGAACCAGGTACCCGGCAGCGAAGACCGCATACACGTAGGCGTTGCCCAAGAGCCCCAGGGCCAAATCCGCCCTTTCCTGAACCAGCGCCAGAAGCCGGCCGGGAAGATGACCATCCCCGGGTTGGCCGCCTCCCTGCTGCAGAAGCTCCTGCAGCCATCCAGGCTGAGCCACGCCTACGACGGCGGCCCATACGGCAATGGTTATAATAGCGTGCAGAACCTGGTCCACCACGAAGACCGCCAGAGGTGCCGGCCCCCAGCGGGCTGCCAGGGAGCCCAGAGCCCGCTGCTTCAGGACATCCAAGGCCACGTGCAATACAGGCAAAGCCACCCACAGCATCCACGCTCCGGGCATCCGGTAAGGAAGCGTGCAGGAGACCGTGAGGACCAGCAGCACCAGTCCGTGTCCCGCGAAGCCCTGCCAGCGGCCCAGGGCTTTGGCCCGGGCCATGGCCGCAGGCTGCAGCACGAAATCCGCCAGCCCGTGGGCAAAAAAGAGCAGCCCCAGGAGGCCGGCGCTATCTGCCAAGAGACTGCCCGGGAAAGATGCGTACATCATGCCGCCCTTCTTTCATCTCATGGGCATCCGCCGCCGGAGATAGCGCTCTGAGAATTCCTCGGCTTGGCGCACTGCAGACCAGCGTGCGGCAGAACAGCGCTTTTCCACGTTTTGCAGGCTAACCCCCAGGACCCGCCCGGCCCGCTCGAACGTAGACAAGCGCTCGTAGGCATCGATGGCCGTCCATTGAGCCGTGGTCCAGCGGCTTTGCAGCGCATCCACCAGCCCACAGATTGCGTTCAGAACCTCATCCATCTCAGGGTCTCCGCTGCGAAAGGCCAGCTGCGGCTTTCCCCGGTGTGTGCCGGCCTCCAGCGCCGCCCGGGCCGCATGGAAGGCTGGACCGTCCATGAGCCAGGAGCTCTCCGTGGATACAGGGGTGGATACGGTGCCGATTCCTATTCCCACCCGCAAAGGCGTAGGCCACAGGTGGAAGCGCAGATGGCGTGAAAGCCGTAGAACACGGGTTGGATCCAGCAGAACTCCCTGCAGCTCGTCGCCGCGGGAGAGGGTAAACGGGACCAGCAGCTCCTCCCGCTCGGACCGGTTGAACCGCGCCAGGCCCTCTGCCAGATGCCTTTGCAGCGCGGCGCGATCCACGGCACGGCGGGAATGGATCACGTCAGCTGTGATCACCGCCACCAGCGGTGGGCCGGCCGTGGAGGGACCGGTCCCTTCGTTGCGTTCGGTTTCTGGTTCTACCCTTTGGACCGTCATCCTGCTTCACCCGTGCGCGGCTGAACCGATTCCTTTCACCCGTAAAAAGGCGAAATCGAATTTTCACCCACATCCAGTTGAACTGAGGCTCCGATGCTGGATTCTCTTCGCCTACATCTTCGCTTTCAGCCGCCTCGTTCCTGCCGGGAAGGCGCCGGGGCAGTGAGTTCCGTCACATCGCGGCGCCCCCGCGTGTCATATCCTGGAACGGTAAACAAGGCTCCACATGGAGGGATGGTCATGAGAAGAGGCGAAGAAACGCCCCGCACGGATTCCCAGCCGGTACCACTCAGGGTGTTCCCCTGTTCCTGGCTGATCACAGGCGTGATCCTGGCCGTCACCGCAACGCTGGTCCTGGATGGAGGCTGGACCGGGCCGGCTGGCTCAGCCCGCGCCGGCAGCATTGTGGTGAGTAGCCAAATCAGCCCCCAGGGGATCCTTCCCATACCGAAGCCGGTGGTGCCGGAGCAGGACCCAAGCTGGGGCCCCATCCAGATCAGCTTCGCCCTGACCCTCACCAGCGCCTACCGTTCTCTCGGCCTCACTCCGGAGTGGGTACACATCCAACTGCGGCAGGGCTACACCTATGCAGATATGGTCATCGCCTGTGAGCTGGCGGCCCGCAGTGGACGGGCCCCGAGCTCGGTCCTGGCCATGGCTGCCGCCGGCCGGCCCTGGAGCAGTGTAGCGGTCCGCCTGGGCCTTGGGCCGCAACAGGTTCCGCCCACGCTTTCTTTGTGGCTGTGGCCCCATCCTGTTCCCTCTGGCCCGCCGCCGGCATGGGCCGGTAAACACGGCAAAGGTCCGAAAAAAGCGAAAGGCCTGGCCCAGCCCGCAGAGTACGCCTGGCCCGTGCCTGGCACAACGGTGGTTCTTCCCTATGTACGGGCACGTCAAAGCGCTTTGGACAATCTGGCCTTTCAGTACCTGTTACTACAGGACTACGGCTTTTCCGGGGTGGATCTCCAGTTCTCCGTTGAGTCCGGAATCGCGGCCCCCGACCTGCTGGCAGCCTTGGTGTTGGCCAGCAGCCAGGAAGGCGGAGCGGCGACTCTCAGCCTGATCTTGGACCAGCGCCAAAGCGGGCAATCCTGGGCGCAGATTGCCGCCCGCGTGAATCTGACTTTTGAGCAGATCCCGCAGAGGTACACCGCCGTCATGCAAAAGGGGAACTACGCTTCGCTGCGTAAAGCTTTGTTGGGCGAGGCCAGCGGCTGGGCCCGCAAGAAGCTAGGGCACGGGAAGGGGCGGTAAGAGGCCGGGGCCCGCCTCCTCTGGCCGGCCCCGGCTTCCCGATGCGGTCAGCGAGCCAGCTCCTCCATCTGATCCAACAGGCTGCCGAACACTTGCAGTGCCCGGCGCACCGTGTCCGGGGAAGCCATGTCCACTCCCGCCTGGCGCAGGAGGTTGATGGGATAGTCGGAGCCGCCGCTGCGCAGAAAGCGCAGATACCGTTCCACAGCGGGCTGCCCTTCCTCGAGGATCTGCTGGTACAGGGCCGTGGCCGCCGAAAACCCGGTGGCATACTGATACACATAGAATGCAGTGTAGAAATGAGGGATGCGGGCCCATTCCATGGCAATCTCGGGATCAATGACCGCATCCGGCCCGTAATAGGTCCTGTTGAGCCCGGCGTAGATGCGGCACAGATCATCGGCTGTCAGAGCTTCTCCGGCTTCCGCCCGCTCATGGGTGATCTTCTCGAACTCCGCGAACATGGTCTGGCGGAACACCGTAGTGCGGAACTGCTCCAGGTGGTAATTCAGGACCCACATTCTTTGCTGCCGGTCCGTTAGCTCCCTCAAGAGATGGGCCGTCAGAAGCAGCTCGTTGACCGTGGACGCCACCTCGGCCACGAAGATGGAATAATGGGAGTTCACAAACGCCTGGTTGGTGTCGGAGAAGTAGCTGTGCATGGAATGCCCCATCTCATGCGCAAGGGTGAACACGCTGTCCAGATTACCTTGGAAATTCATGAGCACAAAGGGATGCACTCCGTACGTGCCCCAGGAGTAAGCCCCGCTGGTCTTGCCGCGGTTTTCGAACACGTCGATCCATCCTGAACGGAAAGCGGACTCGAAAACCCGTCCGTACTCCGGCCCCAGCGGGCGCACGGCGTTTTGGACGGCCTCCACCGCCTCCTCATAGGTGAAGGTCTTGTCGGCCCCGCGGACCAATGGGACATACAAGTCGTACATATGAACCTGGTCCAGGTCCAGCATGCGCCGGCGCAGCTCCACATAGCGGTACACCAGGGGCAGGCTCTCATGCACGGCCTCAAGCAGGCTGTCATAGACCGGCACAGGTACGTTGTCCTGGTCCAGCGCCGCAGCCAGGGCGGAAGGATAGCGGTGGACGCGGGCCAGAAAGATGTCTTTCTTGATGCTGCTGGTCAGCAGTGCGGCCAAGGTGTTGCGCTGTTTCTCGTAGGTCTGATACAGGCCCTGAAACGTCTCGCGGCGGACGCGCCGGTCCGGGCTCTCCATCAGGCGGATGAAACGGCCGTGGGTGATCTCCACCATCTGCCCGTGCTCATCGCGGACGGAAGGAAAGCGGAGATCCGCGTTATTGAGCAGGGTGAAAATATTCTGCGGTGCGCCCAACACCTCCCCGCTCTCGGCCACGATCCGTTCCTCGGCTGTGGAAAGCGTGTGGGGTCGCATGCGAAGGATGTTCTCCAGAAAATGCTCATAGACCTTGAGCTCTGCCTTCTGAGCGATGAAGCCCCGGATGGTGGCTGCGGGGACAGACAGAATCTCCGGTACAATAAAAGCCGTGGCTGATTGGGCCCGCACCAGCAGGCTGGTGGCCCGGTCTGCCAACGCCTGGGCTGCTGTGTCGCCGTTGTCCTCGTCCCGCCGCATACGGGCATAGGCAAACAGGCGCTCCGCCAGCAGGCCCAGGGTGTCGTTCTCCTGTAAACAGGCCAAAAGGCTGTCCCCTGACTCGCCCAGATGCCCCTCCCAGCGGCTGATGTGGGAAATCACGTCCTGCAATCGGGCGGCATCCCGCTCCCAGTCCTGGGCAGAAGCGTAAATATCCTCGAGCCTCCATTTGAATTGGGCCGGAATCTGGTCCCTGCCCTGCAACCGATCGGCTGTTTCCGATATCATTCCGCCGTTCCGCTCCTCACAGATAGACTTTGGATACGTTGCTGCGAAGGCGACCCTGGCCCTATCCTGCATAGACATCCATGTAGACGATGTCCGTGGACCTCACATCGGTGGCCATGACGATCTTCCCGCTTTCGTTGATGGCCACGTCGTAATCGCCGAACCGGTAGGTGCTCAACCCTCCGCTCTCGCCGATGAGTTCCCCTTCGGTGCGCACCCGGTCGGCGGTCTGCGGATCCGCCCAGTCGATGCTCTCCCTCGCGGGGGCGGCCGGAACCGTTACGTTCTCCTGGGCAGGGGACGTTGTTGCAGGCAGGCTTCCCGTCCCGGCCGAAGCTGTGGTACCGGCACCGGACGGCCTGGATTCCGCTTCGCCGGGAGCAGGTTCCGCGGCCTCCAACGGCGGAACCGGCACCTCGGCTGACGCCGTGGCCCGCCCCCGGCGGCCCACCGTCCCTCGCTCCCGCCTTTCCGTCGGCACGGCGGTGCCTGCAGCCCAACGGCGGCTTGCAGCCTGGCGGCCCCGGCGGGCAGGCACGGCTGCGGCTTTCCGGGCTCCCTGGCGCCCAGTGGCGACGGGCTCAGCAACAGATACCGCAGAAGGACCGGCCTCGGCTGAGAACGTCTCCGGCGCAGACTCTAAAGGACGAAGGTTTCCTGGAGCGGGTTCCGCCGGCTCTCCCGGCATGTCTCGTACGATCACCTGCCGGAATCCACCCGGCAGCCGGGTTTCCATGACCACCGGCGATTGGACCCAGCGAAGGGCGCTGCCCAACGTATCCCGGGTCCTCCGTGTTTCCTCCTGGAGCGCCCGCACCGTGGCCGTGAGCTCCCGCAGCGCCTCCACCAGAGCTGTGGCGTCCGGCGTGGAAACCGCCTGGCCGCGTGGTTTGTCAGCCTCGGTTGCCCCGAGGGCCTGCAGGTCCCCAGAAGCCGCCTTCTCCGCTTCTTTTTCAAGCAGCTGAGGGACCTCCGCCGGCCTGGCCCGGCGCCTCGCCCCCAGAGGTGCGTTGTAGATATATGTGTTGGCCTGCCGCCGAATCCCCGAACTGACCCTTTGAATCACGCCGGTGGATTCCAATGCGTTCAGTGCCTTCAGCACAGTGCCGGGAGCGAGCCCCGTCCGCCGCGTGAGCTCGCGCACACTCAGCTGAACCCGGTCCGACTCGAGATCGCGGCACTGTTCTGCGATAGTATTCTGAACCTTTTGCAGGCTTTCCTCGGAGACTTTCAACAAGGATCCCCGTCTTGGCACGGGTGCCACCTCCGAATGGTTCATTCTTTGTTCCGTATGGACGCCAATACCATTCTCCATTTTGATCCATTTTCCTTTGACCTATAACGCAGGAAAATGCCAATCGGTGGAGAAACACTGTGTTGTAAATCCATAAGGTGTCACATGCCCGCTAGGGGAGCGTTCGCTGAGAGTTGGGGCGCAAGCCTCAAGACCCTCGGAACCTGTTCGGATAATACCGGCGTAGGGAAGCGGGCCACGCAGACTTCGGCCGTCCGTCCGCCGCCCAGGCGGCCGGCGGACGTTGGGGCTGCGAGCCAATACGTAAACCGGCGCCGGCGGAATCCATTTCTGCCGGCGCTGTTTTTTCCGCTCCCTTGGAAGAGGGCAAGACCCTTGAAATCCAATGTGGGAGGCTGACTGGGATGAAACGTATGGTTTTGGACACCCGGGTCCTGGTGGAGGCTGCGGTGGCCGTGGCCCTGGCCGCTGTGCTGGGGTTGGTGCGGATTTTCCGGCTGCCGCAGGGCGGTTCCGTCTCTTTGGAGATGCTGCCTCTATATTACATTGCGTTGCGTCGAGGTGGCTGGGTCGGCGTGCTGGCCGGGGCCGTTTACGGGCTGGTGGACTTGGCCATCGACCCGTACGTCATTCACCCGGTGCAGTTGATTCTTGACTATCCCCTGGCCTTCGCACTTCTGGGCGTGTCAGGATTTTTCCCGCGCCGGCCTCTGGTGGGCGTCACTCTGGGGACAGTGGGGCGGTATTTGTCCCACCTCCTCTCGGGAGTGATTTTCTTTGCAAGCTATGCTCCGGCAGGGCAAAATGTCTGGGCATACTCCGCCGTCTATAATGCTTCTTATCTGGCGCCGGAGCTTGTCATCGGCCTAATCCTGATGGCGATCCTCCTCAACCGCCAGGCCGTCTTTCCCCGTTCCCAGATGCAGGAAGGAAATCGCCGGCCGTAGACGAATACTCTGACAATGGACAAAAATGGGGCGGAGGCCCGCAGGGGCTTCCGCCGCCGGCGCTCCGGGCAGCCAGCCCGGAGCCTCCGGACCGTCCCACTGCCGAAAGGAACGAAGGCCGTGAGGTTCTACGCGCTGGACCAGAAGCGAAACGCCCTTCGACAGCTCCGGTGTGTGCGCTGCCACTCTGCTGAATTTCGCTCCGTGGCCCAGCAACGCGATACGTTCGTAGGATTCATCTGCGCCCAGTGCGGCAGCGCTTTCGGCCTCCATACGCAGCGCCATTGGCCCATGTTCGGCGTCGTAGATGCAGCCAACGCCCACATGGAAGACCGTGCCCGGGTTTCACGGCACAACGGCGCCTGACCCGCCGACGTTTTTTGCTCCCCTACCTCCGTACCGCTCCCTCTCTTGACCCGCATATCCCCGGCGTATGATGGGATCGCAAAGGCGGTCAAATGATGTCCGCCGCTTTTCCTGTTCTGCGTGTTTTCCTCGCTGCCATGGAGGAGGAAGGTTGTCTACGAAAAGCTGGACCATCTCCCCGCCGCCATCGGCCAGTCCGCCCGCCAAACGCCGCGGGCCGCCACACCCCCGAATAGTCGGCCTATCAGGCCGGTGTGCCATTCGTTTGGTTCACCGCCCGGCATCCCCAAGCTTTCCGAGTGGCCGCAGGGTATAAGGGGGGATTCCACGGAGCGGCGAATAGACCGACAGAAAGCGGGCCTAGGCGCTTGAAGAAATTTTTCTGCGTGGGGCGGCTGCAACGGAAGGTTACGTGCGCAGAACGGCGAAATGATATAAGAGCGGTTCGACTGTCCTTGCCCCGTGAAATTTACCCTTTGATCTACAAAGAACACTGTTTCAACACGTTATTCTTTGCCCCACGGCATCCAGGGCAGGAAGGGAGCAGATCATCTTTGGCTGAGCATTCCAACGGCCTGACACCTGGTGGCTGCATCGCCCGCCTGCGCAGTGTATACAGCTCGCTGCGCCCGTCCGAGCAGCAGACGGCTGACTATGTCCTGGCTCATCCGGAAGAGGTCACCACCCTCAGTGTGACGGAGCTGGCCGCCCGGTCTGGAACCAGCGAATCCACCGTGGTCAAATTGGCCCAACGGCTGGGATACAAAGGCTATCTCCAAATGAAGCTGGTTTTGGCTTCGGAAGCCGGCGCGCAACGGCGCGAGGAAAACCGGATCTACGGGGAGATCACCGTAGAGGACGATCTGGCCACCATCAAGGAGAAGCTCTTTCGCTCAGAGGTTCAGGGACTCACGGACACCCTGCGCCTTCTGGACGTGGAAAGCGTGGCGGCTGCCCGGGATGCCATGCTCAAGGCGGCCCACATCCACTTTTACGGCGTAGGCGCCTCTGGCATCGTAGCCATGGATGCCCAACACAAATTCGCCCGCATCGGCCTCCCCTGCTGGGCCTATGTGGATCCGCACCAACAGGCGGCGTTTGCAGCCATCCTGCAGCCCGGCGATGTGGCAGTGGGGATTTCCTACTCGGGGTCCACCCGCGATACCATTGAGTCGCTGCAGACGGCACGGCAGGCTGGCGCTACCACCGTGGCCATTACTGCCGGCTTCGGCTCCCCCTTGGCGAAGGAAGCCCAGATCTGTCTGCTGACGGGGACGACGGAAACAGCGTTTCGCAGTGCAGCCATCGTTTCCCGCCTGACCCAGTTGGCAGTGGTGGATGTGCTGTTCATCGCCGTAGCCACCCGCCAGGCGGACACGGCCTTCGCCACCCTCGAGAAGACCCGTGTGGCAGTCCTGGACAAGAAGGTCTCCACCTCCCCGCGGCGGCATCGCCAAGAGAGGACGTAGGTTCCATTTAGGTAGAAAAAACTTTTCCTTAAGTTCGTCTTCCAAGAGAAGGATTTTTATGACCGCCGACGAAGTTCCTTCAATGAAGGACTCTTCGGGGGCGATTCCGTATGTTTGGGACAACACACCAGCGGGGGCGGATTCCCTTCCTGGCCGCCATTGGCTGTAAACAAGGGAAAGGATCCCTCCTGTTTAGCCTTTTCCTGCTGGTTGTCCTATCTACAGCGGTGGTCACGATTTCGGCCGAGGCAGATCCCGGCTCCGCCGCCTTCCCACCATCGTCTGCAGCGTCCCGCGAAAGCAGGTTCTGGATGGCCGGCGGCGAGATGAGCGCCTTGACGTTGTTACGGGACCCCATCCGCCAAGAAGTGCTGGCCACCCAGCGGGCCGCGGGCTTCAATACATTGTTTGTCACGGTGAAGCAATTCGACGGCCGCCTCTGGTACTATTCTGCACGGTTTCCGCAGCTTATGGCCACGGCATCCCCGCAAATCCCCTTCACCGCCCTTGACAACCCTCTGACGCGGCTTATCGAGGCAGCTCACAATGCTCAGCCCCGCCAGTCCGTGGTCGTGCTGTTCCTAGCCTTTAACGACGCCTATGCTGCCCGGCACCTTTTCCCGCAGGCGCGTATCGGAGATCTGGACTGGGTGGACCCCGGCTACAAGCCGATGCAGGACTACCTCATTCGCATCGCTGAGGAACTGGTCCGGCATTATTCCATTGACGGAATCAGCCTGGACACCCTTCGCTATCCCGCCGGTGTAGCGAGCAGCAGCCTGCCTTATACCGGCAGCCGCTCCCGCATCGACGTCATCACCCAGTTCGCTGCCCGTTTCGCTGAGTCCGTGCACCGGATCGCTCCAACGGTCAGCGTATCGGCCCATATTTTCGCGGATACCTGCTACAGTCCAAACAAAGAACTGGGGCAGGACCTGGTCCGTTTGGAACACGTGTTGGATTTCGTCCACCCTATGCTCTACCCCTGTGATGACAGCATCCCCGGCCACGAGTCCGAGCATTACGCCTACGTGTACAAAGCCCTTCAGGCGGCCAGAGCCCAGGGGGCCCATCTCGCCCGCGTCGTTCCAGACGTTCAAGCCTTTTTCGGCTACCGGACCGCAGATTTACTTGCAGAAGTGAAGGCGGCACGCGACGCCGGCGCAGGCGGAGCAGTGGTATATGCGTACGATTTCGACATCGGGTGGAAAGCCGAAGATTTCGCACCGCTTGCTAGTTTGGCTCCGGCGGACAGCGTCACGGTGCTGCGCAGAGATGCGGCCGAACCGTTTGGCGGGGAACGCGGCGATGACCGTCCAGAAGGGGCGCGGCCTACCGCCACCCGGTCGGATCGCCCCGGACTCCAGGTTGCTTTTCCGTTGATCACCGACGGTTTGACCGTGCTGCGGGTCAGCACCCCCTTCCCAACGCGCGTGACCCTGAGCTATACCCTATCCGGTCACGCCAGTCCCAGCGATGGCAAGGTCATATGGCGTCCTGAGCCCACTACGACCCAGCTTTTTTACTTGGGACCGTTGCGTCAAGGAGCCGAGTATCGATATGACGTCAAAGCTGTGGCCCCCAACGGAGAATGCCTGTCGTCATCCGGCACCTTCACAGCACCGGCCAACCTGGCCCTCCATGCGACGGCTTTGGCCTCCTCGGTCATCCATCCCGGCTTCGGCCCTGAAATGGTGCTGGACGGAAGCTTAGCCACGCGCTGGTGCTCGCGTTATACTGATTACAACACCTTGACGTTGGATCTGGGAAAACCTGCCCGCATCGGAAGCGTTGGCTTGGAGTGGGAATATGCATATGCCCGCGCATACTCCCTCGAGGTCTCCTTGGACGGGCACCGTTGGAAACGGGTCTTCTCAACCCAGACCGGTAACGGCGGGCGCGAGGATATTCCGCTGGAGCCCGTGACCGCCCGGTATCTCCGCATCACCATGACCCAACGGGCCACCGCCTTAGGGTACTCCCTTTGGGAGGTGGCCGTATATGCGCCCCGCCCGCACCCGTAAACAGGTCCCCCTGTCAAGCCGCCACCGCGCCGCCCATAAGAAATTTTTGACCCGATAATGTGCTCCGAAGGAAGGATTCCTTCCAATGATGTCGAAGCATCCTAGTGGGCCACAGGGCACCATAGCAACTTCCAATGTAGGAACTACTGGAGGCTTTCCCCATGAGCACTCATTCTCCCTTGCACCCATCGAGCGGACATCCGATCCCGGAGGGGAACGGAGCCATACCCCCGGCAGCTTCACGATGGGAGGATCTAGCGGGCTCTGCGACGGAAAGCCGTAACCTCGCTACGTTGCACATCGACGAGCTCTCCGCCTTGGAAATCGCAACCCTTATGAATCAGGAAGACCAAAAAGTGCCCCAGGCTGTGGCTGCGGTGCTGCCTGAAATCGCGCGGGGGATTGACCGCATGGCCACGGTCTTGAGCCAGGGAGGCCGAGTCCTCTACGTAGGGGCAGGCACCAGCGGGCGGCTGGGCCTTCTGGACGCGGCAGAATGGCGTCCGACTTTCGGGGTCGAGAACGGGGTCGCAAAAGCCCTCCTGGCGGGCGGCCCTCAGGCAGTTTACGAATCGGTGGAAGAGGCGGAAGATGATTTTGATTCCGGCAAAGCGGTGATCCTCCGGGAGGCCACCGCGAAAGACCTGGTGGTGGGCATTACGGCCAGTGGGAACACCCCTTTCGTGCTCGGAGCCCTGACGGCAGCCCGACAACTGGGGGCCGCTTCGCTGGCCATTGCCTGCAATCGGCCCAGCCGGGTGGAGCAGGTCACAGACCTGGCCATTCTGCCCGTAGTGGGCCCCGAGGTGATTGCAGGCTCCACCCGTCTCAAAGCCGGAACAGCCCAGAAAATGGTACTGAATATGCTCAGCACCGGCGCCATGATCCGCCTCGGAAAGGTCTACCAAAACCTCATGGTGGATCTTCGTCCAACCAACGAAAAACTGGTCGGCCGCGCCATCCACACCATTCAAACCGTGACCGGCGTTTCTCATGAAGAAGCCACGCAGGCGTTTCTGGCCGCCGACCGTCATGTAAAAACAGCCATCGTCATGATTCTGGCCGGTGTCTCCGCCGCCCAGGCCAGGCAGGGACTGCAAGAGGCGCAAGGATTCGTGCGCAAGGCGGTATCCCTGCTGCAGAGCCATTCAAAGAGGGTTTCCAGCAGCGGGACGGAGAGGCCATGAACATCCTCACGTCCTGGTAGGCAATACCTGTGCAGCAATGCACCGGAATTTCAAGGAAACAAAAAAAGAAAAGGAGGAAAAAGCCATGTCACAGCGGTTGGGACGCGTCCGTTTGCTCCTCGTATGCCTCGCGGTTTCTCTGGCCCTGGGCCTTGCGGCGGCAATCCCCAACACCGCCTCCGCGAAGGTCAAAATCGTTGTCGCCTCGCACTACGGCCAAGGGCAAAAGGAGTACCTCCTCCCTTACTTCGAAGAGTACATGAAGCTCCATCCAGACGTTGAGATAACATACCAGGAAATTACCTTTGCGGACTATTTGCAAACAGTGATGACCTCCCGCGTGGCCGGTAAGGCGCCGGATATTTACCACCTGTACTCCCTTTGGGGCGTCCAGATGGTGGGTAACGGGGCCTTGGACCGTCCCCCTGCCAGCATCCAAAAGATGGTGCGGCAGTCGTTCGTCCCCTCTTCTGTTGAAGCCGTGACCATGAACGGCCAAATCTGGGGCATTCCTACGGAAATCGACAACTACATGCTGGTCTATAACAAGCGGTTGCTCAAGGAAGCCGGGTTTAACGGTCCGCCACGGACTTGGGATGAACTGCTCAAGATTGCCAAAGCCTGTACCAAACGGAATGCGGAAGGCAAAATCGTTCAGGCCGGTTTTGCGCTCGAACGCGGTTGGGATTCGGCGGTAGTCCACCCCTGGATGGCTCTCCTGTATGCCCAAGGCGGCAGTTTGTTCAGCAAAGACTTCAGCCGGGCCACATTCAACGGCCCGCAAGGAGTCAAAGCATTGGAGCAGGAGGTGGCTCTGTTCAAGGAAGGGGCAACGGACCCGACGGTATCGGTCTGGGACTTTCCTACCGGCACCATCGCCATGACCATCATGGCCCCTTGGTACAAGAGCACCCTCCAGAAGGCCATGAAGGACCGGTTTACGGACGTCGGCGTGGCCCCGATCCCTGCGGGTCCGGCCGGCAACAAGAGCGTACAATACACCTTCTACTGGGCGGTCGATAGCAAAAGCAAAGTCAAGAAGGAAGCCTGGGCGTTTCTGCAGTGGCTCAACGAGCAGCATCCCGGTCAGAGTTCGCCCATGGGCAATTTCCTGACCAAGTTGGGAGCCATTCCCTCCGGGAAGAACGACATTGCCGCTCACAAAGCCGAATTGGGTGACGCCTTTATGGAACCCTTTGTGAACGCTCTGAAGTATTCGGTACCTGAACCGAACGTTGTGCAGGGCCAAGAAATCAAGACCTCACTGATGAACCACATCCTAGAAGCCTTCTACCAGAAGGTTACACCCAAGCAAGCGCTGGACGCGGCGGCCAAAGAGATCAACGCGATCTTGGCTGAAAACTACTGAGAACAGCTGGGAGGGGGCCGGGTTCTGTGCGGACCTGGCCTCCTTCTGCCGAGGGGAGGTTCGCCCTGTGTGGCCGGCTGCTGTTGGAAACCCGATCTCTCCGACCAAGCGTCACCGTTTGGATCAGCGGCACTGGGCCCCCTACGCTTTTTTGGCTCCTGCGGGGCTTTTTGCCATGATCTTCTTCTTCGTCCCGGTGTTGTTCTCCCTTTATCTGACCTTCACGGACTGGAACCCTCTGTCGTCGCCACGTTGGATCGGCCTGAAAAACTATAAGTACATTTTTACACTGGATCCCTACTTTTATCAGACACTGACCAATACTTTCGTCTTTGCCTTCGGCAGCGTATTGCTGGGCACGGCGATATCGCTGTTGCTATCGTTTGCTGTTACCCGTATCAAAGGCAAGGCCCTGTGGCGTACCCTTTATTGGCTTCCTATGGTGACGAATGTGGTCGCCATCTCCTACATGTGGACCTACCTTCTGGACGCGGTTTACGGGTTGGTCAACCAAGGCTTGGCGCTCTTGGGTATCGCGGGTCCCGACTGGCTGAGCAGCCCCAGTACGGCCATGTTGTCCGTTATCATCGTCTCGGTGTGGGCGGGACTGGGGGGCAACATACTCATTTTTTCGGCCGGTCTGGAAGGGATCGATGAGTCGCTCTACGAGGCCGCCCGCGTGGATGGCGCATCTGTTTGGCAGGAGTTTCGCCACATTACTATACCGTTGTTGCGGCCTACCCTGCTCTTCGTCCTGGTGACCGGTTTCATCGGAGGGCTGAGCAATTTCGCCCTCATCATGGTCATGACCGGGGGAGGGCCCATGCAAGCTACCAACGTTGTAGCCAATTACATGTACCAGGTGGCTTTCCAAAACCTGCGTATGGGCAGGGCTTCGGCCATGGCCTACGTCTTGTTCGTCATCATCATGATCATCACCCTCGTGCAGCTGCGCGTTTTCAAGCGCGGCGGGGTGGAGTCCTATTAAGGGGGCGAGCAGATGTCCAAGACCGTCTACCCGCGCTCGACGTCGGAACAGCGATCCATGGGGCCGTCGTCGCCGAGGGAGGGTTCCACACGAACGCTGATGCCACGATCCCCGCAGGCCCTCCGGCCAGCAACCGGGCCGAATGTGTGGCAGGTGGGTCTGGACGGTGGCAAGTATTTCATTATTGCCCTTGGCGCTTTGACCATGGTGATTCCCTTCCTCGACATGTTCGTGGGCGCGCTGAAGACGCCAGCGGAGCTGTTGGCTCGTCCGCCGGTATGGATCCCGCACCATCCACAGTGGAACGTTTTCAGGGAAATCTGGTACATGGTGCCCATGGCCCGGTGGTACATGAACAGCTTCATTGTCTCGACATCAGTTACGGTGCTGGTGGTCATCACCAGCTCACTGGCTGGGTTTGCCCTGGCAAAATACTCGTTTCGTGGAAAAGAGTGGTTCTTCCGTTTTGTTTTGGCCGCCCAAATGTTCCCCACCTTCCTGTTTTTGATTCCCAACTATTTGATCATAGCCCATTGGCCAGCGGTGGGCGGCAACGACTGGCTGGGCCGGGGCGGGAACGGACTTTTGGGCACCTATGTGGGTCTCGTACTGCCGTTCGCCGTCAACTGGTGGGGGATTTTCATGATGCGCCAGTTCATGCTGGGGTTGCCCGATGAACTGATGGATGCTGCGCGCATGGATGGATGCTCCGAATGGCGGATCTATTGGCAGATCGTCCTCCCCTTGGTGAAACCTGCACTGGCTACCCTGGCGATCTTTATCTTCCTGTCCGCGTGGAATGAATTCATCTGGACCATGACCGTCACCCGGGCAGCCCCGGATTTGCAGACCATCCCGGTGGGCCTCCAGCTGATGCGGGACACCTTTGATCCTACCCGCAATGCGGCTTTGCGACGGGCGGCCCTGGCTGTGAGCACATTGCCTGTCATGGCTTTGTTCCTCTCCCTGCAGCGCTACTACGTGCGGGGCCTGGTGATGACGGGCCTGAAAGGTTAATTCACCATAGACCGGCTTGCCAATAAGAAGTAAGGACGCTAAAGGAGGTCCGTTTCTGTGCAAAAACATCGTATCATGGTGGTCGGTGCGCATGCCGGCGATGCAGAAATCATGGGCGGGTTGCTGGTGGCGAAATACACCCAGGCCGGCCACCAAGCGACATTCGTCCACCTGACCCCTGGCGAAAAGGGCCATAAAACCCTGTCCTCGGAAGCCTATGCCCGGCAAAAAGAACGCGAAGCGCAGGAAGTGGCAAAGGCCCTGGGTGCAGAATGCATCATGCTGCCTTACAAGGATGCGGAATTACCCGTCAACGACGAAGTGAAATACCGGCTCTGTGACATCATCCGCAAAGCCAAGCCGGACATTCTGATTACCCACTGGAAGGGCAGCATGCACAAAGATCACGAGGCTGCCCATTACATCACCGAAGACGCCCGGTTCTATGCGGCATTGCCGGCCATCCAGCGCAGCGAACCGGCTCACGGTGCCTGGGGTTATTGGTATGCCGAAAACTGGGAAGACCCCTATGGATTCGAAGTGGACACCTATGTCGATGTCACGGACGTCTTCGATCTATGGGTGGAAGCGGTCCAACACTACGAACTCTTCGGCGGCCAGGTATCCGATTTCCGTTACATGGACTACTACAAATCGTTGGCCGTCATGCGCGTCTGCCTGGCGGGATGCCGCTACGCTGTGGGACTGATGTCTCCCCGCGGTGCCCTGGTGCGCAAGAGCAAGGCGGGTCTGCCTGGCTTTGAGCTTTAATGCAGGCGCCGTACAACCGTGGTGGAATGCAAAGGCCGTGGCTGCACGCAGGCACGGCCCAAAACAGTTCCTTGGAAGAGAGGAAGATTTCCGGTGGAGGCAGGTTTGCATACGAAAATGGCTTCAGCGCCCAAAGACGCTCCCCAAGCGGTTCACTTTCGCCCGTACCGCGGGGGTGATGAAAAAGCCCTGGTGGCACTGTGGAACAGATGCCTGCCGGCGGACCCGATTTCTGACCGCGTTTTTCTGGAGAAAGTACTTTGTGACGCAAACTTCGATCCCGAAGGCTTGATCGTGGCCGAAGACCCTGCCCATCCCTCCGAGCTGACAGGGTTTGTGCTGGCGCTGGTTCGCCGCCTGCCTCTCTGGGGGGATGATCTGGAGCCGGAAAACGCCTGGGTCACGGCATTTGGTGTGGATCCGCAGTGGCGGCGGCAGGGGATCGGCCGTCGGCTCTTGCAGCTGGCGGAGGATTTCGCCCGGGCTCGGGGCCGCAAAACCCTCTATTTCGCCTCGTATGCTCCCAATTACTTTGTCCCCGGCCTGGATGCGGCGCTCTACCCTGAAGGAGCGGCCTTCCTGCAGAGTTTGGGCTTCAGCACCGTCTACCCTTGTGTAGCCATGGACCGGGCCCTGGTGGGCTATGCCCTTCCTCCGGAGGTCGCCTCCCTCCGGGCCCAACGCGAAAAAGAAGGGTATCGCTTTGGCCCTCTCACTGTGGACCGAGTGGCGGAAACCATCCGGTTTGCCAATGAGGCCTTCAATCCCGACTGGGGCCGGGCCATCCGCGAAGCCATCCTGCGGGGCGTCCCGCTGCATCAGATCCTCATCGCCACCGACTGCCGCCCGAACGCGGTGGCCGACCAAGAGCGGAATGCCGCCGGGCAGCCGCAGCACGGCCGGGTGGTGGGCTTTGCCATGTATGGAGCCTATGACGGTGTGGGCGAGCGCTTTGGGCCGTTCGGCGTTGCCGAAAGCCAACGCGGCTTGGGCCTGGGCAAGATCCTTCTCCATCTGACCATGCACGAAATGCGGGCCCGTGGATTGCACAGCTCCTGGTTTCTCTGGACCGGAGAGGACAGTCCAGCCGGCCATCTCTATTTGAGTGCCGGCTATCACATCACCCGCAGATTCAACGTCCTGAAAAAATCTCTGGCGGAGAGCCGTTAGAGCTCAAGGAGTGAAAGGCGTTTCATGGTACGCACAGGCTTGGAAGTGTTGTTGGCAGACCAACCGGAGAAAATCCGCGGCCGCCGCATCGGGCTGCTCCTCAATCAGGCCAGCGTAGACAGCCGTCTGCACTGGACTCTGGACCGTCTTCTGGCCGCCGGGGCCCAGGTGGTGGCCCTATTCGGTCCTGAGCATGGCCTGCGTGGGGAAGCCCAGGCCGGTGCCCACGTGGGGCACGCCCGTCATCCCAGACTGGGAGTGCCGATCTATAGTCTTTACGGCGAAGACCGGAAACCCCGTGCTGAAATGCTGGCAGGCATCGACCTTTTCCTCTGCGATCTGCCAGACGGCGGTAGCCGCTACTGGACCTTTCTGTACACCATGGCATACGCCCTGGAAGCCTGCGGCCAGGCCGGCATTCCCTTCCTGCTGCTGGACCGGCCCAATCCCATCGGCGGCCTCCAGGTGGAGGGCAATCTGGTCACGGAAGCGTTTCGTTCCTTTGTGGGCGGCTATCCCCTGCCCATTCGCCACGGTATGACCATGGGCGAGATCGCCCGGTGGCTGGCCGGGCGCCACGGGATCGGCGGCGGAGTGCTGGAAGTCGTTCCTGCTCAGGGCTGGACCCGGGATCAGTATTTCCAGGATACGGGCCTTCTTTGGGCTTCTCCTTCCCCCAACATTCCCAGTCCGGAGACCCTCATTCTGTATCCGGGGACCTGCCTGGTGGAAGGCACCAACTGCTCAGAAGGCCGCGGTACCACTCATCCTTTCCAGTGGATCGGAGCGCCTTGGATCGATGCCGATGCCCTGGCGGCCGATCTGAACCGGCGGGCTCTGCCGGGTTCCTACTTTCGCCCTGTCTACTTCACTCCCACGTTTTCCAAGCACGCCCACGAGCTTTGTGCCGGCGTGGAAGTACACGTGCTGGACAACCGGGTCTTTCAGCCGGTGCGGGTGGGCCTACACCTGCTGGCAGCCCTGCGGGCACAAAACCCGGAGAGATTCGCCTGGATCGAGAGCGACGGGCGGTACTTCATCGACCTTCTCGCAGGTACGGATCAGCTGCGCCGGAGTCTGGAACAGGGGGTCTTCCCGGAGGAAATCTGGCGCGGCTGGGAACAGGAACTGCAGTCATTCCTGCCAGAGCGGCAGCAGTTCCTGCTTTACCCGGAATCGCGATGAGGACGGTTGAACACAGGGTAAGGGTACAGGAGGCGTGAACTTGAATACAGACGTGGTGGCAGGAAGAGACGCAGGGGTGGATGTGGAGGCCATCCTGCAACGCCTCAGCCTGCGGGAAAAAGTGGGTCAGGTGGTCGCGGCGGGATTCCCGGGCTTGGACATCCCGCCGGAATTCACCCGGTTACTTCAGGAGGGAAATCTAGGCGGGGTGATCTTGTTCAGCCGCAATATCCAAGACCCGGAACAGACCGCGGCATTGACCAACGCCCTGCAACGCCGGGCCCTGGAAAGCTCCAGCGGGTTACCGCTTTTGATCTCCACCGATCAGGAAGGCGGCGTTGTGAGCCGCCTGTGGCACGGCGCCACTCGCTTTCCCGGGAATATGGCCCTGGGGGCGGTGCGGGACCCGCAGTTGGCCCACGCCGTGGGACGGGCCATGGGAGAAGAACTGCGGGCTGTGGGCATCAACTTCGATCTGGCGCCGGTGCTGGATGTCAACAACAACCCCGCCAATCCGGTGATCGGAGTGCGGTCCTTCGGGGAGGACCCCCAGGTTGTGGCGCAACTGGGGGCGGCGCTGGCGCAGGGGCTGCAGGAGGCCGGCGTGGCAGCTTGCGGCAAACATTTCCCCGGCCACGGGGATACCGCCGTGGACTCGCACCTGGACCTGCCGGTGATCCCCCACTCCCGGCAACGCCTGGATGCGGTGGAGCTGGTGCCCTTCCGGGCCGCCATCGCCGCGGGCATCTGGAGCATCATGACGGCGCACGTGATCTTCCCGGCGGTAGAGCACGAGCAACGTCCGGCCACCATCTCGGCCGCGGTCCTACAGGGACTGCTGCGGCAGGAACTGGGTTTTCAGGGCTTGATCGTCACGGATTGCCTGGAGATGAATGCCATCGCCCGTAGCGTGGGAACCGCCCAGGGGGCGGTGGAGGCCATTCGGGCCGGAGCGGACCAAGTGCTCATCAGCCACACGCTGGCCCTGCAGGAGGAGGCCTTGCACGCCTTGCTGGCGGCCGTAGACAGCGGCGCGTTGCCTTTGCAACGCCTGGATGACGCCGTCCGCCACGTGCTGGCTCTGAAGGCGCGTTTGGGGCTTCTGGCTGCTCCGGCCAAAGCGCTGGTGGAGGAAAAAGACGTCGGGCGCCGAGTCGGCGCACCCGAGCACCAAGCGGTCGCGCAGGAGGTGGCCCGGCGCTCCATGACCTGGCTGAAGCCGCCTCAGAGCGGAACTCTGCTGCCCCTGCAGCCGCAGTGGGTCTCGGCCTACCTGGTGGTGGAAGTGGAACCTGCAGCCCGCAGTATGGCGGAGGACAAGCCGCGGGAACCGGGCAGCCTGGCAGAAGAGCTGCAAGCGCGGCTCCCCGGCCTGGTCTGGGCCCGGGTTCCGGCCTCCCAGGTGGAGGCGGAGACCCCTCGCTTGCTAAAGCAGGCGGCCGGCAAGGCGGTGGTCGTATTGGCCACCTACAACGCAGATCGCTCCCCCGCCCAGGTGGCCCTGGCCCGCGCCCTGCGCCGGCAAGGCGCCCAGGTGGTGGTGGTGGCCCAGCGCAGCCCCTATGACCTGGCGGCGCTACCCGAGGTGGAGGCCTGCCTGGCCGCGTACTCTTACCAGCCCGTATCCCTGGCGGCGGCTGCGGAGGTCTTGTTGGGGGATTTGCCAGCGCCGGGACACCCACCGGTACAGGTGATTGGCCCTACCCCCGGGTCCCGGGAAGACCGTCTTGGCCGTCCTGAGACGCCCAGCGGACCAGCTCGCGGTGCGTGGGTATGAATCCCAGATCCTGCAAAATGCGGCCGGCCGGCGCCTCCAGCACCGGCTGGCCGTCGAAGTGGCTGACCTGCAGGCGGGAGCGGCGCCCACGCAGGCGGGCAAGCGCGGGCAGCATGGCCTGCAGGGCCTGCCGCAGCTCGGTTTCCCCCAACGGCGCCAGCTGCCAAAACGCAATCTCCTGACGGCCTCGGGCCAGCAGCACGGGAAGGCCCCGTTTCAGGGCCACCACCGAGTCGAGAAGGCCCGTCCGCGGTGCGCCCTGCGGCTGGGGCCAGGGAACAACGCGCCCCCAGGGATTCGCCGGGTCCGCTGCCGCCACAGCCCACAGGTCCGGCAGTCCCGACTCTTCTGCGCCGCCGGACCGGCGCAGGCTTTCCACGGCCTCGTCCGAGGCGAACTGAACCGGCGTCAACCCGGCCACAAAATAGCCCCGCCGAACCCGCCCCAGAATCTCCCACTTCGACAAGACCGAATATAGCGGCCCCCAAGGGAGGCCCTCTGCCGCGGCCACTTCACGGCAGAGCACTCCATAGCGGGCCAGCAGCCACGCTGCCCATTGTTCGGGGTCCGGGCGGACCAGCTGTTCCCGCACGGCTTCCGGCACGATCCACCAGCGGCCCATCTGGGCCAGCAGCGACGCGGGGATGGGTTCCTGCCGCGCCGAAGGACGCGGCCTGCCGGCAGGCACAGATCTCCCGGCTGCGAGATAACGCACCACGCCGAACGTATCATTCGTGATCTGTCCCGCAACCACAAGCTCCAGCAACGGTGTCCACATTTCCTGAATGTCCAAGCCTGTCTGTTGCCAGATTTGCGGCAGCGAAAGGGCTCCCTGCCGGGACAGCACGTCCATGATCCGTTCCTGCGCAGCAGGCAGCTGCGGGCGTGGCAAACCAACAGGGGGGCTGGAATCCAACCCTCGGGCGGCGTTGAAAAACCGGACGTCGAAATGGGCACCACCGGCTTGGGCACACCATACGAACAGTCCGCTGCTGATCAGCTGATCCAGAAGCCAGGGGTCATACCCGGCGACCCTGGCCGGCAGCACAGCCCGCTCCCATATCGCGGCGGGCAAGGCCAACCCCGCCAGCTGCGCCAACGTCCGCGATAGCCCCTCTGTGCCTGTGCGAACGCCGCCGACACCTTGCCAAACCGCCAAAAAGACGGCCCAGTCCTGCAGCGGCCGGGGCTGCACCTCCCGCCGGGCCCAGGCCAGGCTGCGGCGGTACAGGCGGCGCAGCAAGGCCACGTGGCACCATTCCTGCCCACTGCCCCCCGGCAGAAACTCACCGGACTCCAGAATCCCCTGGTCCTGCAGTCTCTGCAAAGCGGCCCGAACCCGGTCCTCGGAAAGACCATAGTGTCGGGCCGCCTGGGTGGCGGGAAAAGGTCCATGCGTGCGGGCATAGCGCGCCAGGATCCGGGACAGGGCCTCTTCCGCCGCTGGACCCGGCTGGGGACCGGAAACGGGTCCGGTCTCAAGACCCCCTGCGTCCGTGGAGCCGCCGGAGACGGACCGGCGGATCCTCGCACCCAGCGCCGCCTGGTAGTCGGGCCCGTACTCAGCCGGGACCCAGGTCCAACGGCCGGTCCCCCATTCCAGGCTGAGCACCTGCCCGCCGGCAAGGAGATTCTCGAGCCAGGTACGCCAGGGTTCCTGGCCAAACTGTGGGAGGTCCGCCGGAGCCTCACCGGCCTGCTGCAGCCAGGCGTGCAATTCCGCCGGCGAGCGCAAGTGTTTCAGTTCCTCCAGCCCGGAGGCCTCGGCCAAGGTTTCCGCCACCGCCTGCGGGTGCAGCCGGCGGCGCGCAGCCTCCGGGCCAAAGATCTGGCGCAGAGCCTCCCCATCCAGCTGCAAAGCCCGCAGGCGCCGCTCGGCCTTGGGGAGATCGGTGCCGTATATGTACGCGGCTGTGAGGCCGAAAACCAGCGGCTGGGCAAATGGCGAGGGCGTTTTGCGCCGGATGCTGCGGACCTCCACGCTGCCGCTGCGGATCCTCGCCAGGACTTGGCCCAGTCCCCGGATATCGTAGGCTTCCTCGAAAATCTGCCGGTAGGCGGCTTGAATGACGGGAAAATTCGGGATCTTCTGGACCACCTGGAGCAGATCTGCAGCCTTGAGCCGGGAGAGCCAGAGAGGCGCCCGCTTGCGGCCAAAAGCAGGCCTGGGAAGGAGCAACGCGCGGGCGGCATTCTGGCGGAAAAACAGCCCGAACAGCGGTGTGGTGGCCACGTGCTCCACCAAGGCTGCGATCAGCATTTGCTCGGAAGAAACCGGTTCCGCAGCCTCAGGGGGGGCCATTCCGGAGGGAGCGGTGGGTCCGAAGGCCCGCGCCAGACCCTGGAGGTCGAAACGGGGCGGATGCGCGGCTGCCGGGGCCAGAAAAAGGATCCCGTCGTCCCCGACCACCGTTTCCAGGTGTATCCCGCTCTGCCGCAGCCACTGCCGCGCCAGCAGAACGGCCAACGGCTCGTTGACCCGCCGGCCGAAGGTCGAATGCAGAACGACCCGCCACTCCCCCAGCTCGTCGCGGAATTCCTCCCAAACCAAACGCCGGTCCGTGGGCAGGGCTCCGGTGGCTCGGATTTGATCCTGGAGGTAGGCCACCAGGTTTCGGGCCGCTGGCTGGGAAAGCCGGCATTCTTGCTGAAGCCGCTCCGCCAGCCGGGCCTCGGCGGACTGCGGGCCGACCAGGCCGCTGCCGGAGGCGTCGTCCAAACCCGAATCGTGCAGCGCCACCTCCGCCCGGCGCAAAAACGCCCCCAGTGTCTGCCCCAGCTCAAAGGAGCGGCCGAATCCCTCGCCGCGCCAGAACGGCAGCACCGTGGGCGGAGCCGTGGTAGGTGTGACCACCACCCGGTCCGGCCGGATCTCTTCCACCTGCCAGGTGCTGGTGCCCAGCATGAACCGGTCCCCCACCCGCCGTTCAAAAACGAACTCCTCGTCCAGCTCGCCCAGGCGGCTGGGAGAGCCCGCGGCATAGACCGGGAAATACCCTCTGTCGGGAATGGTCCCGCCGCTGCTGTACACCAGGCGCTTGCCGGTGTCCGTGGCCTGGGCGGTTCCGTGCACCTGATCCCAGTACAGCCGCGGGCGCAGCTCCACGAACTCGTCTTGCGGCACCAGCTGCCCGGATAACATGGCCAAAACCCGGGTGAATTCCGCCCAGGAAAGGCGGCGGTAAGGATAAGCCCGGCAGACCGTGGCGTAGAGCTGATCCACCGGCCAAGGACCCTCGCAGGTAAAGCCCACCATGGCCTGGGCCAACACGTCCAGACAGAGTTCCGGCGTGCGAAGGGGCTCCAGCCGCCCGGCAGACATTTCGCGCGCAATGACCGCCGCCTCCAGCAGATCGGCCCGGGTTTTGGGCAAGATGCGGCCCCGGCTGGGCAGGCCCTGAAGATGGCCGGCCCGGCCAACCCGCTGCAAGCCCCGCGCCACGCCGTGGGGGGATTCCACCTGCACCACCAGATCCACGCTGCCCACGTCGATGCCCAGTTCCAACGAGGAGGTCGCCACCACCGCCCGCAGGCGGCCCTCTTTGAGGGCCTGTTCCACCTGTAGACGGACTTCCCGCGCCAGGCTGCCATGATGGGCCAGGGCGATCTGCTTCCCCGCCCAATCGTTCAAGTGGGCGGTGACACGCTCCGCCACCTGGCGGTTGTTGACGAAGATCAACACGGAGCGGTGGGTCTGCACCAAATCCAGGAGGCGGCGGTAAATCGCCGGCCAGATGGTCTTGTCGGGCAAATCGCGCAAGTCCTCCACCGGCAGCTCCACCTGCAAGTCCAAGTCCTTGCGCTGGCCCGTATCCACCACCGTCACCGGCCGGCCATGGAGCCCGGCGAGAAATGCTGCCGCTTCTTCCACCGGCCGCACCGTGGCCGACAGACCGATCCGTTGCAGAGGCTGGACGGCACCTCCCGCCGCGTCCCGGGCCCGCAGCTCCTCCAGGTACTCCAGGCAAAGGGAAAGCTGGACGCCACGTCTATTGCCAAAAAGGGCGTGCACTTCGTCCACGATGACGAAGCGCACGGACCCCAGGATCCGGCGTGCCTGTGAAGAGAGCAGCAGAAACAGGGATTCGGGTGTGGTGATGAGAATATCCGGCGGCTGCCGCAACATCTCCCGGCGTTCCCGGGCCGGTGTGTCGCCGGTGCGCACGGCAACACGCAATTCCGGCAAGGTCATCCCCATCCGCAGGCCGGCGGAGGCGATGCCCGCCAGGGGCATCTCCAGGTTGCGGTAGACGTCCTGGTTCAGAGCCTTCAGCGGCGATACGTAGAGGACCTGGACTCCTGGGCAGCCCACGGCCCGCCCCGGCTCGACCTTTTGCTGATAGACCCAACTGAGGGCTTGGAGAAACGCAGCCAGCGTCTTACCGGAACCCGTGGGGGCCACGATCAGCACGTTGCGGCCACTGGCGATAACCGGCCAGCCCTGAGCCTGGGCCGGGCTGGGCGCAGCGAACGCCTGCCGGAACCAGGCTGCCACCGCCGGATGCAGGGAGTCCATCGGCGAGGCCACGCATCCGTCCCCCTTTCATTTCCAGTCTAGCACGGCCGGGCTCCGCCGTCTGCCCCGAGTTTCCAGCGCAATTTGGCTTGGGCACCGAGGATCCCACGGCCCAAAAATGCATGTGGAAATGGCCGATGAACTGGGCGCCCTGATCAATCGCTGCCCCGGGATTTTTTAGCAGGGAAGCTCCGGTCAGCGGCGAACTGGGTTAGAGCCATCAATATATCGTTGCAGCCACCAACGCACAGAGAGAAGGACAGACCATGGTAGCCGCCCAAAGTGCTTCACAACCCAGCCGCGAACAACTTCTGGCGGAGAGCGTGGCGGACAAACTCATACGCTACGCCCGGGTGAACACCCAATCCAGTGAAGAAAGCGACCAGATCCCGAGTACCCCCGGACAGCTGCGATTGGCAGAGATGCTCCGCGCTGAGCTTTGCACCCTAGGCCTCACAGATGCGGCGATCGATGAGTTCGGCTTCGTCACAGCGACCTTGCCCTCACCCTCCCAGCCGGCGCCCGGGCCGGATAACGAGACGGCTGCACCAAATGGAACGGTGCACCGCCCGGGACCGCCCATCGTCGCTTTCCTGGCCCACATGGATACCGTGCCCGGGGTGCCCGCAGAGCCGGTGGAACCCATGCTCCATGCCCGCTACGCCGGCGGGGATCTGCGCTTGCCGGGGGCAATGATTCTGGTGGCGGAGAACCCGGCCTTGCAGCAAGTGATCGGGCACGATTTGATCACCTCCGACGGCCGCACACTCCTGGGCGCCGACGACAAGGCCGGCATCGCCGAGATCATGGTGGCTCTATGCCGCTGGATCCAGGATCCGACTCTGCCCCGCCCCACCATCAAGGTGGCCTTCACTCCTGACGAAGAAACGGGCCGGGGCATTCTTCATTTCGACGTGCAACGCTTTGGCGCCGATGTGGCCTACACCTTGGACGGAGGCGGCATCGGCGAACTGGAATACGAGAACTTCAACGCCGCCAATCTCACCGTGACGTTCTCCGGCATCAGTACCCACACGGGCACCGCCCGCGGGAAAATGATCAACGCCCTCCACCTGGCCGCGGATTTCATGGCAGCCATCCCCGCCGGCATGCGCCCGGAAACCACCGACGGCCGCCAGGGTTTCATCCACCCGGATACGGTGGAAGGCCGGGTGGAGGAGGTTCAGCTGAAGCTCATCGTGCGGGATTTCGACGCCGCCGGGTTGGATGCGAAGCTCACCTTGCTACACGAACTGGCTCGCACCCTGGAGATGCGTTACCCCGGCGCCAAAGTCGAGATCCGTCCCACAGGCGGCTATCAGAACATGAAGACGATCCTGGATAAACAGCCGCAAGTGGTGGAAGCGGCACTCCAAGCCATCCGCGCCGCAGGACTGGAGCCGAAGGTGGTTCCTATCCGCGGCGGCACAGACGGAGCCCATCTCACGTACGCCGGCCTTCCCACCCCGAATCTGTTCACCGGGGGCATGAACTATCACAGCCGCACAGAATGGGTCTCTGTGCAATGGATGGAAAAGGCGGTGGAGACCATCCTGCAGCTCGGCAAGTGGTGGGCCCGGCAGCCTCAGCTGCCTCCCTCCGCCATGTAGCGGGCCCTTTAGAAGAATTCCTTCCTGTTGTGACTATGCTGTGGGCTTTATTTTTCTTCCATCGTCCGGCGATGGAACAGGAGTCTTCTTAGGAAATGCCGAATTGGTGACAGGCGGGATCACCCCGCGGCCCGAACTCGGGATGGAATCCAGGGAGCTTCATAGGCATGACTGCACTCATACTGGGCATGATGGTGGGGACGTCCTGTGATGGCGTCAGCGCAGCCCTGGTGGAGACGGATGGAAAGGGTCTGCAGCGCCGAATCCGCTATGTGGCCGGGTTGCAAGTGCCTTTTCCGGACACCTTGCGCCAGGCCATTTTCGCTCTTTATCCTCCACATACGTTCAGTAGCCAGGATTTGCTCGCCACCCACCTGGAGGTGGCGGAAACCTTGGCCGCAGCGGCGAAACAACTGTTGACCCAGGCCGGCGTGGAACCTCGCCGGGTGAGAGTCATCGGCATGCAGGGCCCCATCATTCTCCATTCCCCGCCCGGACCGGATTCGCCCCGGGGTGGCCAGCTTGAGTTGGGAGACGCCGCCGTGGTAGCTGAGCGCACAGGTATCCGCACCCTCAACCAGCTGCGGGCCGCCGACGCTGCCGCCGGCGGCCAGGGAGCCCCGTTGAGCCCCTATGTGGACTACCTGCTTTTCCACGATACCCAGGTGGGGCGGGCTGTACAGAACTTGGGCGGAATTGCCAACGTCACGCCGGTCCTGCCGGATCTTACGCCGGACCGGCTCATCTCTTTCGACACCGGCCCGGCCAACATGGTCATCGACGGCCTCATGGAGCATTACACCCGGGGCGCGGCGCACTATGACCGGGACGGTCGCTGGGCGGCTCAGGGAAAGGTCCATTCGGGCTTGCTGGCAGAGCTCCTCTCCGATCCCTATTTTCGCCAGCGTCCACCCAAAACCACCGGCCGCGAAAAGTTCGGCCTTCCTTACGCTCAAAGGCTGGCCGCGCGGGCGGCCGAGCTGGGATTGTCCCCCCGGGATGCGGTGGCCACAGCCACGGCGCTCACGGCAGCCAGCATCGCTCAGGCTTACCGCGACTTTCTTTTCCCCCTGGGCCCCCTGCAGCAGGTGATTCTGGGCGGCGGCGGCACGCGCAACCCCACCCTGGTCGCCATGCTCCGGGACCATCTGGCCGCCGTGGCTGTGGAGGCCGGGCGCCCGTCCATCACGGTGCTGCGGCACGAGGATTTCGGGATCCCCAGTGAGATGCGGGAAGCGATCACCTGGGCCATCTTGGCAGACGAGACTCTGGAGGGCATCCCGGCCAACCTGCCTTCCGTGACCGGTGCCCGGCATCCGGCTTTGCTGGGCAATCTGGCCTGGCCGCCGCCCGATGAGTGAGAAGTCCAAAGGTCAATTCTGGGAATGAGGCGATACCCGTGAACGTGCCGGGCACAAAGGCTGAGGGGCGAGTCCCAGAGGAGCTGTGCCAGGCCGCCGGGCTGGATCCAATCCGCCTGGAGCGCGCCTTTCAACTGCTGGATCAGTGGGTCCGGGAGCGACGCATCCCCGGTGCCGTGGCTGCAGTGGGACGCCATGGTTTCCTCTTCGGCCCTCGGGCTTACGGATTGGCCCAAATTGTGCCGCTCTCCCGGCCCATGCAGACCACCACATTGTTCGACGTGGCCTCCTTGACCAAGGTCGTGGCCACCACCTCCGTCTTTCTTAGCTTCCTGGAGGAGGGCCTTTGCCGCCTGGAGGACCCCGTGGGTCTTTTCCTGCCGGAGTTCCTGCAGCCGGCGCCCGCCGGGCTGGAGGCGTTTTCCATCACCGACCCCAGCGCGGCACAGCCTGGGCCAGGCACGGCAGCCCCAGCCCCTGCTGCGCACCCTGAGACCCCAACGGACGGCCGGTCTGAAGGGGAAACGGGGCCGGCTCACCTGCAGACCCTGGCCCAGCTGCGGGAAAAGGAGCACGTCACTCTCCGGCATCTGCTCACTCACAGCTCGGGCCTGGCAGCATGGCATCCGGTTTATCAGCTTCCGGGCAGCCGCCGGGAGCGGATCCAGCTGTTGGCCCGCGCCCCGCTGACCTACCCACCCGGCAAACGGGTGGTCTACTCGTGCATGGGCTTCATCTTGCTAGGGGAGATCCTGGAACGGCTGGGCGGAAAGCCTTTGGATGTGCTGGCACGGGAGAGGGTTTTCCAGCCCTTGGGCCTGCAGCATACCGGTTTTTGCCCCACCGGAGCAGACCAGGCCGAAGCTGCTGCCACTGAGGTCGTTCCGGAGCTGGGGGGGCCTCTGGTGGGCATCGTGCACGACGAAAACGCCCGGGCCCTGGGCGGTGTCTCTGGAAACGCCGGGCTGTTCTCCACGGCCTGCGACCTGGCGCGGTTCGCCCAAACCTGGCTGAACCGCGGCGTGGCCCCGGGCGCAGGCTGGGGGTGCGGCGGGACCGAGCAGCCCGCCGGGGCCGCGGAATCCCGCCGGGGCCCCCGCATTTGGTCGCCGGCCACGGTCGAGGCTGCCACGCGCAGTTACACGCCTGGGTTGGAAGAGGAGCGTGGGTTGGGCTGGATGATACACGCCGGCCGGACCGGACTCTCCGGTGGTGACTTGCTCAGTCCGGACTCCTACGGCCACACCGGCTTCACCGGCACGTCGCTGTGGGTGGATCCGCGGCGGGACTTGTTTGTGGTTCTACTCACCAACCGAGTGCATCCCAGCCGGACCAATGACGCGCACCTGCGCCTGCGGCCGCTGTTCCATAACGCCGTCGTGGCAGCGACCGTCTAGCAGGCTCCCCTGCTTGGTCCCTAGGCCCCTCTGCTTGGTCCCTGGCAGCGCTGACACGGATTGCCAGCTTTGGCATCCCACCAGGGGGGCATACTTGCCCCAGGAGGTGATCAAACCTTGGCTGCAGATGTGGAATGCGCCGTGGATTCCTGTTACTACTGGGGTTCAGGCAATAAATGCACCGCCAACGCCATCAAGGTGAATCACAACGGCACCGCCATGGCCACCAGCGCCACAGCCATGGAGGCCGGCACCCTGGGTCCGCGGGCGAAGGCACGCCATTCGGACCACACCCGCTGTGACACGTTCAAACCGAAATGATGATGCTCCCGGCCGGTACCCACAGGCCCCACAGCCGCAGGCAGACGCAAAGGAGGCAGGGTCCGCCGCACCAGGACTCTGCCTCTTCCTGTTGCCCCGTTATCACTTGACTCCGCCGAGTGTCAAGCCCTTGATGAAGTAACGTTGCAGGGACAGAAACAGGATGATCATGGGCACCGCAGCCAAGGCGGCTCCAGCCATTTGCAGCCCGTAGTCCACGGTATTCTCTTGTTGCAGCGTCGCCAGCCCCACCGGAAGGGTCAGCTTGTTGGGATCATTGAGTACGATCAGGGGCCACAGGAAGTTGTTCCAATTGCCCATGAAGGTGAAGATGGCCAGCACTGCCAGGGCCGGCGCAGCCAGCGGCAGAATGACCCGCAGGTAGATTGTGAAGGAACCGGCACCGTCGATCCGGGCCGCGTCTTCCAACTCAGACGGGATCGTCTGGATGAATTGGCGCATCAGGAAAACTCCGAACACGTCCGCCAACGCCGGCAGGACTACGGCATAAAGCGTGTTCAGAAGCCCCAGGCGGCTCATGACCGTGAAAATGGGGACAAGGGTCACCTGCCCGGGGATGATCATCATGGAAATAACCACCCAGAAAATCTGATCCCGGCCGGGGAAACGCTTCTTGGCGAAAGCATAGCCGGCCATAGAATCGAACAGAAGAGTAAAGAAGGTCACAATTCCGGCCACCAGTGCGCTGTTCAACAGCCACCGCCAGATGGGCCCCGCCTTTAGCAGGCGCACGTAGTTATCCAACGTAGGAGGGTCCGGAAACAACGCCGGCGGAAACTTCAGCACAGCATTCTGTGGGATAAGAGATGTAGCAAACAGCCAGTACAGCGGCACTAGGGCGAGGATCGCATAGATCGTAAGAATGATCAGGGAAATGCCCCGGCCGCTCAGGACTCTCCAGCTACGATAGGTCTTCATCGGCCCATACCCCCGTCATACCCGCGGCGTGGAGATCTCCTGCCGCCGCCACACTCCAATGCCGTCCGGATTCTGATCAGTACTCCACATCCCGGGAAAGCCAGCGAAACTGAATGATGGCCAGCACCGCCACAATGGCAAACAGCACCAAGGCTTCTGCGGAAGCTTTGCCGAAGTTAAAGAACTTGAAGGCACTGTTGTAAATCTCCGTAACCATGGTGGTGGTGGCATTTCCCGGCCCACCGCCGGTCATGACAAACACGTTCGTAAAGATCTGGAACGACCCGATGGTGCTCATGACCACGATATAAAGGGTGGTAGGGGTGACCAGTGGGACCGTGAGCCTCCACCACTGCTGGAAGCCGGAGGCGCCGTCGATCTCTGCCGCCTCGTAAAGCTCCCGGGGGATACCGTTCATGGCCGCCAGATACAAGACTACCCCAGATCCCGGCGGGGACAAAACAGCCATGAGGATGATACTCCACAGGGCGATGTCCGGCGACACCAGCCACTGCACCTTGCCCACGCCCAGAAGTCCCAGCAGATAGTTAAACAAGCCATAATCAGAATCGAACAGCCATTTCCATACCATCGCCAGAACCACTGCGGAGGCCACCGCCGGCAGATAATACGCGGCCCGGTAAAAGGTCTGAAGCGCATTGCTCATGGGTTGAACCAGACTGGCCAGCCCCAGCGCGGTCAAAACCCCCACAGGGACCACCACCACGGTGTAGATGGCGGTGTTGCGCAACGACAGCCAGAAGACGTCGTCGTGGGCCAGCGCCTTGAAGTTCTCCAGTCCCACCCAGACAGATTGAAGGGGCTGCACGTTCTGGAAGGCCATTCGTACTCCCATGATCACCGGAATCACCAGGAAAGCGGCAAAGAACAGCAACTTCGGGAGCACAAACAGATAGCCTTCGAAAGCCTCGCGCCATTCCAG
>JADBKO010000020.1 GCA_014896355.1 Bacillota bacterium | reverse complement strand
TGCTGCCGGACTGTGATATTGTCACCCGGGTTTCCGCGCCTTTTGCTGCATCCCGGAACGTCAGGGCTGGGTCAGGCCCTGGGCAAGCCTGAGGACGATACGCAGGGAATCCTCGCCGGGCCGGAAGCGGTAGATGCCCGGCCGCAGACTGCCTGCCATGCTGGTGCGCTGCAGCGCCGCCAGGAATCGCCCGGAATCCAGAACTCCAGCCTGCTGTAAGGCGGCAGCGATGCTGCGGGCATCCATGCCTGGCGTTACCACCACTTGCCGGACTTCGTCCCCCGCTGCGGTTTTGGATACCGGCACTGGAGGTGCCGTCCTGGCCACACCCTGCGGCCGGCGTGGTTCGCTCTTCGACAGCTGGGGCGCAACCGGATGCGCCGGGGTCGAGGGGTCCACGGGAGATACGGCCGAAGCGGCTGGCAGATGAAGGCGGGTAGCGGCGATTCTCCCGGCAGCCGGGCCCGGCAAAGACGGTTTTTTCACCACCGTCCCCTCCGGCGCTGACGCGGGGTGTCGCACCGGAACCCCCAGACGAGCTGGGGCGAAGGCCAGCCACAAACCTCCCGCCAGAACCAGGCCAGCAGCCAGTCCCAGCAGGAACCAATCCATGAACAGCCTCCTCATGGGATTCATGTGCGCCGGGTTTCCTCCTTTGCCCGGGCGGGAAAAGGGGACTGTTGGTAGCGTGCCATCTGCAGGACCAGGCGGACCTCCTCGCGACCGATGCGCAGCGCCCGGGAGATCTCCGCCTCGTTACGGCCTGCGGCAGCCATGGCCACAGCCTGCTCCTGCCAGGACGGCACAGGCGTTTTGGGGGGTAAAGGGCGTGCCGGTGGCTGCAGAGCCGGGGTCGGGGGCGGTGCCGGGGACAGAGGAGCCTCCCCTGGTAGTGCCTGTCCCTCGCGCCGCAGGGTCTCCCCGCCGGCCTTTCCTTGCAGGGCCGCCGTTTCGGGACCTGCCGGCGCCTTCACTGGTTCCCCGCCCTGCGCCGCCGGCACCTTTCCGCCGTCATCCACCCGGGCCAGGGCCATCCGTAGGCGGACCTCCGCCCGCTCCGCCTCCCGCACCAGGGAGCTCAGCCGCACCGCCACATCCTCCGCCGCAGTCTTTTCCGGCGGATGCGGCGCCGCCGCATTTCCCGGAACCGGCCGGGCGCCAGCGCTGCGTAGACGCCATGCAGCTCCTGCTGCGATGGCCAACCCGGTGACGATGAGAACCCACCCGATCCAGATCATCTTCCCGTCCTTACCACGATGCCCAGGCTTATAACTCCACGTCGATGAGCTGTCCCACTTCGGAAGGAGGGTGGCCGCCCGGGCGGGCTCCGTGCGAAGCTGGTCCGCCCAGCTTGCCCATGCGGCCCAGGACCGCTTGGCGCGCTCCGTCCTCCAGCTCCCCCTGAGGTCCGCTTCCGCCGGTGTCGGTGCGGCCGCCGGCAGCCTGGCTTTCATCCCGGCCGGCCCCGCTGTCCCCCGGTTGGCGCCGTCTACGGAGATCCTTCTCCACTCTTCCCTGCTCGGACGGCGGCGGTTGGCTCACCCGCTGCTGGGCCCGGTTGGCCCGGTCCTCCGTCTGCGCTGCCAGAAGCTGTTGCTGCATCTGGGACTGTAGCGCATCCCGCGCCGGGCTCGTATATTGAACTTCCTGGGTGCGCCCCAGCAAGACCTGCAGATCGGGAGCCCGGATGGACATTTTCCTCCTCCCCCTGGACAAGGCGTCTTCCCGGACGCGGCCGCCGACGCGGCCACGGATCGTGGATAACCACTGGCTCCGGGCACGGGTCCCGGGCCAGTCAACTCTGGCTCACTTTGATTTCCCCGTTTGCCACGTAGAATGTGGCATGGGAGAGCTCGTCCTCTACGATATAGGAGACTCCACCGATACTGATGCGCACACCTGGACGGACGTACTCCCGGACCACCACCTGACCGCGGTCTGCGCCGGAGAGGATCTCGTCCAATTCCGCCTTGCGCTGGCGTAGCTTTTCCACTTCCGGCCGCAGGGATTTCAACGCCACATCCATGCGGCCCAGGATCTCCAGCTCCCGGGGCGACAGCTGGGCTCCCTGCGCCCGGGCCCTGTTGAGCCGGGCCCATCCCTTCTCCACTTGGTCCAGCTGGGCTTCCCGCTCTTTCAGGGCCTCCGTCACCCGGTTTCGCTCCTCGCGCAATTCCGGGCCAGCACCCACCTGGACCTCCGTGGCGGAGGCCAGCCGGGAGCCCAGAATCTTCGCCTCCACCCGGTCCACCGCCCGCAACAAACCACCGGAGATTTGCCCCTTGCGGCTCACGCAGATAATGGACCCGCCGGCGTCCACGTGGCTGAACATAATGCCTTCCTGGATGATCACATCTCTGCCGGCCACCACGTGGGCGTGTTCCAGAAAACGGGCCGTGAGGGTGCCGCCGCAGCGGATGGAACCTTTGTTATTCCCTTGCATCCCTCCGCGGATCGTCACGTCGCCCCCGGCTACGATCTCGGCGGCGTCTACCCAGCCGGAAATCTGCACAGAACCGCCGGCCTGGATGCGGAACCCTGCCGCCACGTTGCCGTGGACCACCACGTTCCCGTTAAAGTCGATGTTGCCGGTGGAAAAGTCCACATTCCCCCGGACCTCGTGCACAGGCAAGACCTGCACCTTGCCGTTGAGAAGCCGCACCTCGCCGGCGGTCGTGGCCAGCAGTTCGGTGCCGTCCTCGCTGACCTTGGTGTTCGTGCCCCCGCTGAGCCGCGCAGGTTTGCCATCCCGCGCCGGGATCTCCTTGCCAAGCACGCTTTTGCCCGGCACCCCCTTTGTGGGCGGCACCAGACGCGCCAGCACCTGGCCGGCTTCCACGTTCTCGATGAGGCCCAAATTGTAAAAGTCTACCGTGCCGTCGGCAGACTCCTGAACGCGGCGCTTCTTTTCCGGCAGTGTGAACAGGTACTCCACCCGGCCGTCATTCCCATCCCGTGGTGGCGTACCCCTGGCAGCCAGAAACCGCCGGAGCCCCATCACGTTGCCAGTGAGCCATTGGCGCCGGATCAAAGGATCGTTATAACCGAACACCACGCCGGCCTGGCGCAAGGCGCTCTCAATATCCTGCTCTGTGACCATGGCCCCCATCCGGCTGGCGCTGATCTGTACATACGCCTCCAGCCCGTCCCGGGAAAGCACCACCTCCAGCTTGGCCGGTTCCTGCTCCCTAGACTGCTCCGCCGGCTGGGATGGATCGACGGGCTGGCCCTGGGCTTGCATACGAGCATCGTCTTCCATCGTTTCAGCCCCCTATCCCCCTCGTGCAGCCCCGTCACCCGCCTTGTCGCCCCGGCGGTGGGGATCCGCCGGCGCGCCTGCCTGCCAGCCTGCCAGATGGGCCCGTAGCCGCAAGACCGCCTTGCTGTGAATCTGGCACGCACGGGCTTCGGTGACCCGGAGCACGCGGCCGATCTCCTTCAGCGTCAGCCCCTCGTAATAATAAAGCGTGATCACCAGCCGTTCCCTTTCGGGAAGGGCCGTGATGGCATCAGCCAGCACTCGCACGAGCTCCTTGGATTCAAACAGAGCTTCTGGGTCTGCACTATTGTTATCGGCAATGATCTCCCGTAAAGTAACCTCTTCGCCACCGGATTCGCCTCGCAGGATCTCGTCCAGGGAGAGCAGGTTGGCCGCCCCCAAAGACTGGACCAGGCGGTGCAGCTCGCCCACAGAGATGTGAAGCTGCTGGCTGATCTCCTGGTCCGTGGCGGCCCTGCCCAGGCGGTTTTCCAGGTCCCAGATGACCTTTTCCAGCTCGCGGGACTTCTGCCGCAGGGTGCGGGGAACCCAGTCCATGGAGCGCAAGCCATCCAGGATGGCTCCCCGGATACGGGCCAGAGCGTAAGTCTCAAACTTCACCCCGCGGCCCGGGTCGAATTTGTTCACTGCGTCGATGAGTCCCAGGATTCCGTAACTGTACAGATCCCCGATGTCCACCATTTCGGGCAGGGAGGTAGCCAGCCGGCCTGCCACGTGCTTGACCAGATGAGCGTAACGCAGAATGATCTCCTGGCGCGATGCAGCGTCGTCATGGTCCTTGTACATCGCCCACAGATCGGCCAGCGACCAGGATTCTGTCTTGCCGGGGCATTGGTGGATAGACATCCGATCGTACCCTCCCCAAGCAGCGTCTCGGTGCCGGACTGGTTCATACCAGCACGCGCACACCGTGGCCGATGGATCGCACCGTAACAGCACCGCTGCTCAAATCCAAGGTCATGGTCCGCCCGTAGTTCCCGCCGGTGTCCCTGGCATGGACTTTCAGGCCTAGAGCGTCCAGGGCCCGGATGACAGCCTCTACATTACGCTCTCCTATGGCAAAGCGCGGATCCTGCAGCCCGAAGTTGAACATCTGGGCGCCCCCGCACATCTTCACCACCAGGCGCCGGGGAGGCACCCCCGTCCGCTGCAGACGCGCCACCATCTCTGGAATGGCCAGATCCGCATATTTCGCCCAATTGTCCGCCGCCCGGCCCTGGCGGCTGTCCGGCAGCATCACGTGGACCATTCCCCCGATGCGGGTGAACGGGTCCCAAAACGTGACGCCCACACAGGACCCCAGCCCCGCCGTAATGAGAACGGCTGGCGCCGGGCACACCACCCCTTCTGCAATGCCCACTCGCACCACGGGCACGGTGTCTGTCTGCCCTGCAACCTGTTGCCCCCTGCTTGCCTGCTCCGGCGCCAAGCCGGATCCCCACAGCTCTGCCGGCACCTATTCCACAACTCCCAAGCGGCGCAGAATGATCTCTACGGATTCGGCGTCGGGCACCAGGAAAAACTGACTGTGGAATCCGCCGCCCCCAGTCCGAAACTCGGTTTCAACGTAGATCGCCATGTCGCTCTCTTGCCCCACAGGGCTGAGCACGGCATCGACGATGGCTCCAGCCATGTCCCAAGCCAGGGCCGGCACCGTGGGCTTGAGGTTCAGTCGGGTCAGGTCGCTGAGGGCCCCCAAGACTGCACCACTCAGGATGTTGCAGACTTCCTCCAGGGTGGAACGGCCCAGCTCACCCAAGCCCTGCTCCGCTGAAAGGGGACGCCCCAAAAGGCCGCTGGCCAACTGGAACGCTTCCTCCACGGACAGGGCATACAGGATGGATGCGGAAATGTCTCCCCGCACAGCCAGGCAAATGCCGATGATGGGAGTCTCCGGGCCTCCCAGGACTGCGCTGACCTGGTCAAAGGGCACCACCTGGGCGCTGGGGACCGTCATCTCCACGCGGGTTCCCAGAAGGCGGGATAACACCGTGGCTGCATGGCCGGCGCCGATGTTCCCCACCTCTCGCAGGGCGTCCAACTGACGGCCGGACCAGCACGGCCCGCTCATGTACGGGCCTCCCGGGCAGCGGCATCATGCCCCGCGGACTCGCCCGGAACCGCCGGGCCGCCGCCCGGTACCGGAGTGCGGCCTACGGCTGCGGCCTGCTCCCGCTCCGGCTCCGTCAGGATCCGCTCCGGTGCCAAGAGGATCAGGAGCCCCTGCGGCCTGCGGGCCAGCCCCGCCAGGTAGTGGCCGTGAATGCCCGCGATGGCCGCGGGCGGCGGCTGGATGTCTTTCTCCGCCACCCAGACGGTTTCTGTGACGGTGTCCACCACCAGCCCCAGCTTCACTCCGTCCAGCTCCACCACCAGGACGCGGCTGTCCTGCCGACCCTCTGTCAGCTCCGGCAGGCCAAAGCGCCGCCGCAGGTCCACGACGGGGATGATCTCCCCCTGTAGGTCGAAAACTCCCTGGATGAACGCAGGCAGCTGCGGCAGGGACGTGACCTTCGGATAAGGATAGATGCCGCGGGTCTGGAGAATCGGCACCCCGAACTCCTCCCGGCCCAGGCGAAACACCACCATCTGCCGTTCTTTGGCTGCCTGCTCTTGTTTCCTCTCTCCGTCGGACATACCAAAATCCCTCCTTCATCATCGGGCCGCCGCTCCGCTAGATCAGCTGGCGGCGGCGCAGTTCCAATTGGCGGGCGAAGACGTAACGCATGATGCGGTCCCGCAGGGGCTCGCCGAGCACCACAAACCGCATGGCTGCGTTGTATCCGGACTTGTCCTTCCGGGGGACGAGGCGGACCACTTTGGCCCTGGCTGCCACCTTCCCTTCCGGCAAAGCCAACTCCACATCCCATGTGGACCCCGGGATCAGGTCCGGATCGGATGCGCTCAAAACCAGGCCGCCGCCACTCAGGTCCAGGCAGCGCCCGTTTCTGTAGGCGAAAGGGTGCTTCTCTTGGTCCGCCGGGCGGAAGCGCACCGGAAGATCGCACTCCACCCGGACGAACGCCCTCTGCTGCTTGCGGGTGACGCTGCCCGGCACAGGCAGTAGGACCAAAGGCACCGGCTCCTGCTTCAACCCCTTGACCCGTGCCTCAAATTCGTAGACGGCAGGGCCCGAGGGCTGGTCCGAAACGTAGTAAATCTGCACCCGCTGGCCTACATGCAGCGGCACCAGCGCCGATTTTGCCGTGGGCGCCGCGAAAAACAGGGTATCCTCGTCTTCGTCTTCCAACCGGCTCATATAATTGCCCTGAAACACGCCTGCCGGGATGGAAAAGCGGACCGGCTGGCCGATTTTGAGGTTCATCCAGTTGGACATGACCCATACCCCCTAACATCCACGCAGGCGGTCCCAGGTGTGCAGCAGCATGGCCCCGAAGCCCCGTCCGGGGCCGGGCGACTGGCCCAGGAGGCGCGCCGCCACCTGCCGGATCTCCCAAGCGGCCCTGGAATTGGGGAAAGCCAACATCACGGGCTGCTGCAGGCGCACAGACTGGGGCACGGAAGGGTCGGCCTGCACAGAACCCAAGTAAGAGAGGCCACGCCCCAGAAAGCGCCGGGACACGGTCTGCAAGCGGTCAAAGGTGTCCTCCCCCTCCTGCGCATTGCGGACCATGTTGGCCACCACTTGCACCGATCCGGTGCCCCCGGCCAGATGCCAGGCCTTGATGAGGCTGTAGGCGTCCATGAGCGCCGTAGGTTCCGGCGTGGTCACCACCATCAGCAGGTCGCTGGAGAGGGTGAACGCCAATACCTGTTCCCCGATGCCCGCCCCTACGTCCAGCAGGAAAAGGTCATACTGCCTGTCTACTTCACTCAGGCGCGCCACCAGCTGCTGGACCCGCCCAGGCGGAGTACGAGCCAACTCTGCCAGGCCCGATGCTCCAGCGATCACCCCAATCCCTGCCGGACCCGGGGTGATCACCTGCTCTGTGGGGCAGGTGGCGTCCCAAAGGTCGACCAAAGTGGCGTGCGGCGTGATGCCGAGCAGCAGGTCTGCGTTGCCCAGTCCCAAATCGGCGTCCAGTAGAAGCACGCGCAGCTTTCGCTGAGCCAGGGCAATGCCGATGTTGGCGGCCAAGGTGGATTTCCCCACACCGCCCTTTCCGCCTGCAACGGCCACCACGCGAGCTGCCCCTTCCATCCGCAGACCCGGTGGGGGCGGCTGAGCCGCGAGCTTCAGCCCGACGGCGGCGCGGTTCGCCGCCATCTGCCGGAGCCGGGTGGCTTGGTCGCCCTGCCAGCTCACATTCCCGCCTCCCCGCTGCCGTCCAGAATGAGGCGTGCCAAACCCAGCGGATCCGCCGGGTGTAGGTCGTCCGGGACATTCTGCCCATCAGAGACGTAGGCCACGGGCACCCGCGCCCGCTGGACGACCTCGGCCAAAAGGCCGTAGTTGCGGGTTTCATCCAGCTTGGTAAACACCAGAGCGTTGAAACCCGTGTCAGAAAACGCCTCTAAGGCCAGCTCCGCGTCGGCCCGGCTGGTGGTGGAGCTGAGCACCAAAAAGATCCGGCTCCCCCGGGGGGGCGCAGCGCCAGGCGGCGCCGCAAGCGCTTTGCCCTCTTCCGCCGCCTTCGCAGGGCCCGCAGGCTCCAGCGGCGACGCCGGTGGCGACCCCGACGCTGCAACCTCCCTTTGCACCTGCAGAAGCTCGCTCAGTTCCCGCATCTGTGCCGAGTTCCGCGGGCTGCGCCCGGCGGTGTCCACCAAGACCACATCCACCCCCTGCAGGCGCCGCCAACAGGCTTGCAGATCCGCCGGGGTAAACGCCACCTCCAGGGGGATCCCCATGATCTCCGCGTACGTCCGTAGCTGCTCTACAGCCGCGATCCGGTAAGTGTCCAGCGTGATGAGCCCGATACGCCGTCCCTCCACCCAGGCCAGCCGCGCCGCCAGCTTCGCCAGGGTGGTGGTCTTTCCCACCCCCGTGGGTCCTACGAACACATAGTTGTGAGCCCGGCGCGCGGGAACGGGGGCCGTCTCTTGCGCCGGCACCGCGCCTTCGCCCTGAAAAATGCCTTGGAAATAGGCCAGCGCCTGGTCATGCAGGGCCTGCGCATCCTGCCAACGGTCCGGCGGCAACTGGCGCCAAAGGTAAGAGTGGAGGCGTTCCAAGGTTTCCTCGGAGATTCCCCGCTCCCGCAGGCGCCGCGACAGGTCCAGCCAGGCCGGGGACAACGGGGTGGCCTGTCCTTTCTCCTCCAGGCGCCGGTTGAGTCCCAGGAGAAGGCCTTCCACCTGCTCCAGGCGTTGGGCCAGCTGCCTCTCTGCGGCCGGAGCCGCCGCCGTTACCGGCACCTGGGGAGACGCCGGCGGCTTCACAGGCGGAGCGGTGCCTGGCGCGGGAGGCCCTGCATCCGGCCTCCCCGGCGCCCGTGGCGTGGCCTCCGGAAGCGGTGCCGCCGGATCGCCGGGTAGGAACTCAGGGGACTCCCCTAACACCGGGCGACGGAACAGCGGCGGCGCAGGCCCCGGCGCCGGCGACACCGCCGAAGGCGGCGCACCCGCCGCCCAGGCTTCGCGCGTCTGCCCTTCCACGGCCGCCACCACCTCCACCCAGGGCCTGGAAAACCAGCCGGCCAAGCCAGAACGGCGCACCCGGCGCGACGAGACAATCAGGGCGTCACGCCCCAGGTCCGCCCGGACCTGCTGAATAGCCTCACTCATGCTGGCAGCCTGATAGCGCTTAACCTTCACGGGACACAGTCACCATCCCCACGGATTGGATCTGCACTTCCCGGGCAATCTCACTGTAGGAAAGCACCACCAGCCGCGGCAGGGAGCGCTCGGAGAGGCGCTTCAAATGCGGGCGCAGCCGGCCGTCGCAGACCAGGATGGGTACATGGCCGGCCTGCGCCGCGCTTGCGGCGTGCCGGCCGATGGCCTGCAGAAGCTGCGTGGCTTCGTCGGGGCTGATGGCCAGGACCATCCCCTGTTCGCCTTGCTGCAGCTTCCCCACCAGGGCATCCTCCAGGGCAGGCTCCAACGTCATGACGGTCAGAACACCGCCCTCTGCATACTGATGGCTGATTTGGCGGCTCAAAGCCTGGCGCACGTGCTCTGTGAGCAGGTCGGGATCCTTGGTGGCGCGGCCGTAATCGGCCAGTGCCTCACAGATGGTCACCAGATTGCGGATGGGGATGCCTTCCCGCAGAAGGTTCTGCAGCACCTTCTGAATCTCGCCCAGAGTCAGGACCTGCGGCGTCAGTTCCTCCACCACGGCCGGGTATTCTTCTTTCAGGTTGTCCAGCAATGCCTTCACTTCCTGGCGGCCCAGGAGCTCAAAGGCATAGGTCTTCAGGATCTCCGTCAGGTGCGTCGCCAGGACCGAGGGCGGGTCCACCACGGTATAACCCGCCATCTCCGCCTCCTCGCGGCGGCCCGCTTCGATCCAGAGGGCCGGCAGGCCGAAAGCCGGCTCTCGGGTGGCGATGCCGGGCACCGGCTTTTTCACCGTCCCCGGATCCATGGCCAGAAAATGGCTGAGCAGCAGTTCCCCAGCGGCCACCTCCGTGCCCTTGATTTCGATGCGGTAGCCGCTGGGCTTCAGCTGCATGTTGTCCCGCACCCGGATGGCGGGAATCACCACGCCCAGATCCAGGGCCAGCTGGCGCCGCAGCAACGTGACGCGGTCGAACAGGTCGCCCCCCTGGGCGGTGTCCACCAGGGGAATAAGCCCATACCCAATCTCCAGCACCACCGGATCCATGCTGAGCAGGCTCATCACGTTCTCCGGCCGGCGCGCCTGGTCCAGCTCGGCCTCCTTGGCCTTCTCCTGGGCTGCCTGATCCTTCCTCTTCTGGGACTGCAGCAGCACTCCGGCCAGAGAGCCCACCCCGGCCGCCAGTACCAGGAAGGGGATCTTCGGCAGGCCTGGGATGAGGGCGAAGACCAGCAGCACCCCGGCCCCCACAAGCAGCACCCGGGGCTGGCTGGTCAGCTGTGACTCCATCTCAGAGCTGAGGTTCTCCTGGGAGGCAGACCGGGTCACAATGATGCCCGTGGCGGTGGAGATCAAAAGAGCGGGGATCTGCGCCACCAGCCCGTCGCCGATAGTGAGCAGGGTGTAGGTCTGCAGGGCCTGGGTGATGCTCATGCCCCTCTGGGCGATGCCGATGATGAAGCCCCCCAAGACATTGATGATCAGGATAATCAAGGCCGCGATGGCGTCGCCTTTCACGAACTTGCTGGCACCGTCCATGGCGCCATAGAAGTCCGCCTCCCGTTCGATATTCGCCCGCCGCCGCCGCGCTTCACTCTCGTTGATGAGCCCGGTGTTGAGGTCGGCGTCGATGCTCATCTGTTTGCCGGGCATGGCGTCCAGGGTAAAGCGGGCTGCCACTTCCGCCACGCGCTCGGCGCCCCGCACAATGACGACGAACTGGATGATCACCAGAATCAGAAACACCACGAACCCGACCACATAGTTGCCGCCCACCACGAAATTACCGAAGGCGTTGATGATCTCCCCGGCATACCCGTGCAGCAGAATCAGACGCGTGGTGGAGACGTTCAAGGCCAGCCGGAACAGCGTGGTCACCAGGAGCAGCGACGGGAAGACCGAGAAATCCAGGGCTTCCTGGACATTCATGCTCAGCATCAGAATCAGCAGCGCCAGACTGATGTTGGTGGCCAGGAGAATGTCCAGCAGAAAAGGCGGCACCGGAATCACCATCATGGCCACGATGCCGACGATGCCGGCCACCGCAAAGAGGTCGTTATAGCGGCCGATGTTGCTGAGAACCCCGGCGCCGGGCCGCATTCCCGCGGCAGACGGGGCGGATGTCGGATTCGATGCCATGGGCCTAGCTCACCGTCTTTCCTTTCAGGCGGAATACAAAAGCCAGCACCTCGGCCACCGCTTGGTAAAGCTCCACCGGAATGGCCTGCCCCACGTCCACGGCCTGGTAGAGGGTCCGGGCCAGTGCGGGGTTTTCCACGATCAGAACGCCGTGCCGCGCCGCCAGGGTGCGGATGCGCAGGGCCAAGAAATCTGCCCCCTTGGCCACCACCACCGGAGCCTCCATGGTATCCGGATCATAGCGCAGCGCCACGGCATAGTGGGTCGGGTTGGTGACCACCACGTCGGCGGTGGGAACCTGCTGCATCATCCGGCCCACAGCCAGCCGCCGCTGCATCTGGCGGATTTTGCCCCGGACCTGTGGATTCCCCTCGGTTTCTTTGAGCTCTTCCTTGATTTCTTCCTTGGTCATTTTCAGGCTCTGCTCATTCTCCCAGCGTTGAAAGGCGTAGTCGGCCGCCGCCAGGACCAAAAGCGCCACGCCGCAGCGCAAGGCCAGGTCGTAAATGATCTCGTTGACATTCAAGAACGCCCGGGATACCGGCATGTCGTTCATGTTCAGAAAGATGGGCACGGTGCCCGCCAGGGTCCAGTAGGCCATGCCCCCTACGATAACGATTTTCAACAGGGATTTGCCCAGCTCCACCAAGCCGCGGCGCGAGAACAGCCGCTTGGCGCCCTCCAGGGGGTTGATGCGGCTGAACTGCGGTTTCAGCGGCTCGCCCGTCAGCACCACGCCCACCTGTAACCCGCTGGAGAGCACGCTGGCCACCAGAGCCACGAAGAGTACAGGTCCCAGGAGCAGGGCGCTGACCTCCAGGGCCGGAAATAGAACCACATGCAGGCCAGCCACCGATGCGGGGGCGGCACCCAGGCTGCCGAACGTGCTGGCCATGTAGTCCTGTATCCGCGCCATGGCCCCCGGCATGCCGGCATGGATCAGGGCAAACAGCGCCAGCAGCACCACGGCGGTGTTCAGCTCCTGCGTGCGCGGGATTTGACCCCGCTTGCGGGCCTCGCTACGCCGTTTTGGGGTAGCGGGCTCCGTCTTGTCCAGGGCGAAAATCTGCAGCTGAATGTGCTCCAGACGGAGGTCCGGCATGCTAACCGCCTCCCCCGCCGGTGATGACCTGGTAGAACAAGTGGTAGAGCTGGCTGTCACCGCTGAAGATCCGCTCCACCGTAGCCACGTAGAATGGCAACAGAATGGCCAGGAAGAGCAAACCCACCAAGATCTTCATGGGAAAGCCCACGATGAAAACGTTGACCTGGGGTACCGTGCGGTTGACGATGCCGAAGGCCACATCCGTCAACAACATGGCAGCCACCACGGGGAAGGCCACCTGAAAAGCGAGCGCAAACGTGTCGGCGAAGTAGCGGGTCACCAGCTCCGTCAAGCCCGGCCATTGCCGGAATCCGCCCAAGGGCAGGATCGAGAAACTGCGGGCCATGGCCATCAAAATGGCATAATGGCCGTTGATGGCGAAGAAAACCACCGTGGCCAGAACATACAAAAAGCGGGCCAGGATCGACTGTTGGGCCCCAAAAACCGGGTCCAGCACATTGGCCAGGCTGAAGCCGATTGGGATATCCACGAACTCGCCAGCCATCTGGAACACGGCAAAGGCCAGGGAAATCAGAAAGCCCAGCAACACCCCAACCAGGACTTCTGCCCCCACAGCCCCCACATATTGAGGCCACTGGCTGGGGGCCCGGGTATGGGCAGGCAGCGAGGGCCAAAGAAGAAACGCCAACAGCAGTGGCGAAAGGGCCTTCACCGGCAGAGGGATGGCGCGGCTGGCAAAAAAAGGACTGGTGGCCAACACGCCGCTGACACGCACGAACACCAGCAAGAACACCGGAAATCCCGCCGCCAATCCCTGATACAGCTGCGTCCATTCCATGCCTGCCACCCCCTCTCGGCCCGCTTCAACGATTCCCCAGCCCCGTATGTCTACCGCCGACCCACTTCACGCCCGGGACGCCGTCACCCCAGGACCGTGGGCAAGGCTTGGAATATCCGCTGGGTGAAATCCACCAACGATGTAAGCATCCAACCACCGAAGAGAGCCAGCGCCACCAGGACCGCCAGAATCTTTGGAACAAACGCCAGAGTAGCGTCCTGAATCTGGGTGGTGGCCTGCAGAATGCTGACCACCAACCCCACGACAAGCCCTAACCCCAAAATGGGGGCGCTGATCAAAAGCACCGTCCAGAGAGCGTCCCGCCCGATGCCGATGATAAATCCCTCCGTCACAACGCATCGCCTCCCGCTCCACTGCCCGCCCGTTGCCAGTCTGCGCCAGGCTCCCGCGGCAGGGTCCTGCCAGGCCCTCCACCGCCCCCAATGCCTTTACTTTTCAATGAAAACTGGTCACCACGGACTTCACCACCATATACCACCCGTCCGCCAGAACAAACAGCAAAATCTTGAAGGGCAGAGAAATCATCACCGGGGGAAGCATCAGCATGCCCATGGACATTAAGGTGCTGGCCACGATCATATCGATGACGATAAACGGTATGAAGATCATAAAACCAATCTGAAAGGCGGTTTTCAGCTCACTGATGACAAAGGCCGGCACCAGCACGTACGTGGGCACATCCTGCTTGTCGCGCGGAGGTTTCAGCTTCGCCATCTGGATGAACAAACCCAGGTCTTTCTCCCGGGTCTGCCGGAACATGAACTCCCGCAACGGCTGCTCGGCATTGTGCAGAGCCTGATCTGTGGTGATGCGCCCGGCCAGGTACGGCTGCAGGGCCTGGGTGTTGATCGCCTGCCATGTGGGCGCCATGACAAAAAACGTGAGAAAAAGCGCCAAGCCCACCAGCACCTGGTTCGGCGGAAGCTGCTGCGTACCCAGTGAGGTCCGGACAAACCCCAGAACCACCACGATGCGGGTGAAAGAGGTCATCAGCACCAGAATCGAAGGTGCTAAGGACAAAATGGTCAGGAGCAGCAACACCTGCAGGCTGGCAGCCACGTCCTGCGGACTCTGCGCTGGCTGCAGGCCGATCTGCAGCCGCGGCACCGGCACCGGCGGCACCTGGGGCTGCGCCCACGCCGGGGCAGCCCACAACGCACACAAAGCCGCCGCCCCCGCGGCGGCCCCCCATACCAATCTTTCCAAACCCGTGCCTCTGCGTCTCTGCACCAGCCCCATCCTCGGGCCTTGCGCCGGACAATCCGGGTGTCGCCGCAAAACTCCCTCGTTCATCCGCCTAAACCTTCCCGGACATTCGTTCCTGCCAGTGCTTCCACCACCGGGTCGCCTGCCTTCCCCAGCCTGCCGGGACAGCCCATGAACCTTCGGGCGCTCCGGGCGGCCTCGGCGCAGACGGGATCTGCATCGCCCCCTGCGCCAGTGCGCCGCCGGCTGCCTGGGAGTCTGATGCCGCCTTGCCGGCGCCGGCGGGCTCCGGCCCATTCCCGGCCTTCGCGGTGGCCGCGGCGCCAGCCAGGAACTGCTCCCTGGGCCAGGACCGGACCAGCTGGACCGACTTGTCCTGTACCACCACCAGAAGGACCTCCGGCCCCGCAGCCAGCAAAACCACCTGCCCGGCGGCGCCCAGGCTCTGGGTCTCCCATACCTGTAAGTAGCGGCCGGCCCGGCGGCCTGCCAGGAACCCGCCGCCGGCCCGCGTGGCATAGAGCCGCGTGGACCACCAAGCCAGAGGCGCCACTACCGCCAGGGCCAGGAGCGCTTTCAAAAGGGGCCACAGCACGTCCCCCACGGCTAACTCCGCCGGCCTCTCAGCCCACAGCCTTGCGGACTGCTTCCGCAACCCGCTCGGGCTGAAAAGGCTTGACCACGAAATCCTTGGCCCCGGCCTGGATGGCATCGATGACCAGCGCCTGCTGGCCCATGGCGCTGCACATGATCACCACGGCATTGGGATCCAGGGCTCTGATCTTGCGGGTGGCGGCGATCCCGTCCATCTCAGGCATGGTGATGTCCATGGTCACCACATCCGGACGAAGCTCTTCGTAGCTCTTGACCGCACTGGCGCCATTGTCGGCCTCCCCCACCACTTCGAAGCCGGCCTTCGTCAGGATGTCCCGCAGCATCATCCGCATGAACGCTGCGTCATCCACGATCAGAACACGTTTTCCCACCCAAACTCCCTCCGAATAGCCACAATTCACACCGCTGCCGGCTTGGTCGCATTACTGTAAGCCTTGCATGCGCTCCGCCGGCGAGACGATGTCGGTAATCTTGATGCCGAAGCTTTCGTCGATCACCACCACTTCGCCCTTGGCGATGAGCTTCCCGTTGACCAGGACGTCGATGGGCTCGCCTGCCAGCTTGTCCAGCTCGATGATGGAGCCCTTCCCCAGATCGAGGACGTCCTTGATCTTCATGCGGGTGCGTCCCAGCTCCACCGTGACCTGCAGCGGCACATCCAAGAGGAGCTGCAGGTTCTGGGGTGCGTCCGAGACCGCCCTGCTGCTCAGCTGGGTGAATTGCGCCGGTCGGACTTCCGCCGGCTGAGCCTGCCACCCTGCACCTGTGGCAAGACGCGGATCGTGGGCCATAGTGGGCACCTCCTGTGAGGAATTTGGCGACGAAGGGGCGCCATCTGCTGCCGTCGCGGGCAAGGCGACCTGCGGTACCGGCACCGCCGGAGCCACCGCGGCGGCCGCCTCGTCCAGGCCCGGGGGGATGCCGGCAACCGGCGCATAGGCCTCCGCCAACTCCTGGGCGGAGGCGGCCGCTCCGGCCATGAGCGCCTCGATCATGTGATGTGCCATCCTAAGAGGCAAGAATTGATAGAAATCGCTGTTTACAAGCCCTTCAATCTCCAGAGAGAACGCCACGCAAACGACCTCGCCGCCCGGGGGCAGCTCTGGCGGAAGCCTGGATGACTCGTTGCTTTGCCACAGCTGTGTGTGAGGGGGCGAAATGTCCACGCGCCGGTTGAACATGGTGGACATGGCGGTGGCGGCAGAGCCCATCATCTGATTCATGGCCTCAGCCACAGCACTCAGGTACACCTCATCCAGCGTGCCACCACGCCAAGTGCCGTTGCCGCCCATCATGAGATCGCCAATGATACCGGCATCGTTGGGCCGCATCACAAAGACGTTGGTTCCCTCCAGCCCCCGGGTAAACTGCACCTGCACCGTTACAAACAGCTGGGGGCCTTCGCCCAGGACCTCTTCCAACGTGGTCACCTGCACGCGGGGAGTGGTGATGGCCACCCGGCGCTTCAAAAGGCTGCCTAGCGCCGTGGCAGCGGCGCCCATGGCGATGTTACCCACCTCCCCCAGGGCATCCGCCTCGCCTTCGGCCAGCTGCTGGCGCTTGCCTGCCTGGCCAGGCACCGGCTGAACGTCCGCAGTGGGGTTGGCAGCTGGGGTGACAGCGTGATCAGCTCCGGCGACGGCGGCGCCATCTGCCCCGGATTCCGCCGCCGGGCCTGCAGGGGTTGCCTCCGGCTCCGCCACGGGATCCGCCGTACTGGCCGCGTCGGCCGCGTCGGCCGGGTCGGTCGGGCCGGCCGGGCCGGCCCCACCTGCGGGGCCCACCTGGGCCGCCGGCGGCGCAACGTTGGATGGCTCCCCGGGCTCAGGTTGATCCCCGGAACCGGCCGCAGCCGGTCCCCCAAGGCTCCCCTCGGCCTCCCGCAGCAGATCTGAGATCTCCTCCGGTGACAGCCCGCTTCCCCGCGAATCTGTCCCCTCACTCCGCATGGTCGTCCCTCTCCTTCACCACATCCGTCACCTGCAAAGCCAAACGGCTTCCCACCAGGCCCGGACGCCCCAGGAATTTGTGGTGGCTCCCCACGTACACCGCCACTTCCTGGTTCACAAAATGGTCCAGCTGGATCACATCCCCGGGCTTCAGAGCCATGAGCTCCCGCAGCGTCACCTCGGCGGTCCCCACCACCGCCACCAATTCCACCTTCATTTCCTCCAGGCGGCGCCGCAGTCTCTGGACATTCTCCGGGGATGCCCCCCGCCGGGTGCCGGAAAACCAGTATTGCGCTGACAGTTTGGGTAGAATCGGCTCCAGCATGCTGTCTGGGAGACAGACGTTGACCAGCCCCTCCTGCTGGCCGATGCGCGTCTGCATGGTAACCAGGATGACCATCTGGGTCGGCGCCGCCACCTGGGCAAACTGGGGATTACTCTCCAGCGACTTGAACTCTGCCTCCACGTCCAACACGTTTCGCCAGGCGTCCTTCATGGTGGCCAGCCCCCGCACCAGCAGGCGGCGCAGCACGGTCTGTTCAATATCCGTCAGTTCCCGGGATGTCTCACTGATCTTTTCGCCGTGCCCGCCCAGCAGCCGGTCGATGATGGCCAGGGCCAGCTCATTGCCCATCTGGAAGATGCCCTCGCCGGGCAACGGCGTCATGGTAAAGGTACAAATGGCGGTGGTGGACGGCAGCGAACGGACGAACTCTTCATAAGACAGCTGCTGGACGGAAGTCACCCGCATCTCCACCACAACGCGCAAGTACGAAGTCCAGGTGGTCACCAGGGCCCGGGCCAGGTGCTCATGAATCATCTCCAAGGTGCGCAGCTGCTCCTTGGAAAACTTGTCCGGGCGCCGAAAATCGTAAGGCTTTACTTTACGCCCGGTCTCCTCGCCCTTGATCTGCTCTGCGTTCACTTCTCCTGTGGACAGCGCCGAAAGCAGAGCGTCGATTTCGTCTTGACTCAAAATATCGGGCATCCGGCCTACCTCCACCAGGACTAGTCTCGAAGCCAGGTATCAGCTGCAACCCTTTGCACTGCGACCCGCAGTCCGCCGCGGTACCGAGGCCCGCCCGCATCGGGAGGCGGCGTCGCTGCGCATCACTGATACACAAAATCTGTAAAATAGACCGCTTTGACGCGCCCCTTGAGTAGCAGCCGGTTCACGGAGTTCAGAAGCTGCGAGCGGAGCATCTCCCGCCCCTGGTCCGTAGCCACATCCTCCAACCGCTTGACACTGACGACGGAGATGACCAAGTCACGCAGTTGGGCTTTACGCTGATCCAACTCCGTGACGACCTCGGGGTTCATGGCCTCCAGGGTGATCTTCAGGCGGGCAAAATGCCGCCCGGCGGGATCAGCCAGATTGACGGTGAAATCGCCCAGATCCCAGGGTTGGCCGATGCTCTCGGTGGCCATAGCCTGGCCCCGAGGCTGAGCGCTGGGAAGGTGATCCGCCACCAGGCTGTAAACGACCCAGCCGCCGCCGACACTGGCCAAAATCACCAGCGCGACGCCAAATATGACCCACTTGCCATCCAGTTTCATTGGCCTTCTCCTCCCGTCCTTGGTCTGACCGGCCGGAACCGATACAGAGAATGGTTGCAGCGGATGGAGCGATGAAAGGCAATCACCGCCTGAACGACCTCCGCCACCGGTTCCCGTACCACATATTTGCGGCCTGTGGTCAGGGTGACGATGGTATCCGGTGTGGCTTCCACCGTTTCAATGAGCAAAGCATTCAAGACGAACTCCGTTCCGTCCAACCGGCGCAGGGCGATCACGGCCGCGCCTCCTCCCCCAGGACGGTATGGGCCAGGCCGGCTGGCAGGCGGAGGGCGGGGGTGGGCAGCCGCCGCCTGTCCGCCCCGGAGGGGAAGGCGGCACCGTGGACTGCGCGCCTGGCTGCGTTCCGGGGCTGCGTAGGGCCCTTGGCGCAGGCCCGGGCGCCCTGGGTGCAGCGGAAAGCGGGTTCAATGGGCGCATTTTCGAGGTAATGCCGCATTTTCCTCTTCGTTCCTCCGTTGCCAGCCTATTCCTGCCCGCAGTAGGTGACTATTACCGCTTGAGGTTCACCAACTCCTGCAACATCTCGTCGGAAGTTGTGACGACGCGGGAGTTGGCTTGGAAACCGCGTTGTGTCACGATCATGTCCGTGAACTCGTTGGAGAGGTCCACGTTGGATCCCTCCAGCCCGTTGGGTGTCACCTCGCCGCGGCCGCCGGTGTTGGAGGGGCCAATCTGCGGCGAGCCGGAGTTCGGCGTCTGCCGGAACAGCGTCTGGCCCAGACGGGAGAGGCCCGCCGGGTTGCTGAAGGAGGCCAGGGCAATCTGGGCGATGGGCCGGCTGATGCCGTTGGTGTAGGTGGCCGTGATGACCCCGCCTGGCGAAATGGCCCAGCTGCTCAGGTCACCCTTCACGTAGCCGTTCTGCTCGGCGTCAATGGCCGTCTCCGCCGCATACTGAGTGAGGTTGGAGACGTCGAGGGTGATGTTAGCGGGAAAGACGGCGGGAAGGCCGCTCACCGTCAGGGTCGTGGTATTGGCCGTACCATCCGCGTTGAAATTCATGGTTCCAGGAGACGGCGTCAGTGCATTCCCATCCAGCGTGGCGGTGACCGCCCAAGCGTTCGGAGGCGGCGTCCCCGTCCCGCGGGTAAACGTCAGCCGCAACGTGTGCTGGCCCCCCAACTGGTCGTACACCGTGATCAGCCGGTCGACGGTCCCGCCTGCAGCCGTGTTCGCATCCAGATTCCGGCTCAGCGTGATCTTATCCGTCGCCTTCGGCGGCATCTGCTGGCCCTGCACGATCTGCAGGCCCACTGGCTGCGTGTTCGTATTGATGGCTCCGCTCGGGTCCGCCACCCAACCCAACAGGTGCATGCCGTTGCTGCGCAAGACCAGATTCCCATCCCGGTCGGTGATGAAGTTCCCCGCCCGCGTGAAGTACTGGGTGGCGCCACTGATGTCGGGGCTCACCACAAAGAACCCTTCACCGTTGATGGCCAGGTCCGTCGGCACATTGGTGATCTGCATGGGCCCCGGCGTCATGAGGCTGTCGATGGAGCCCACGGCCACGCCCAGGCCAATCTGCTCCGGGTTCACGCCGCCTCTCACATTGGAGGGTGGGGCGCCCAAAGACAGCGTTTGATAGAGGATATCCTGGAAATTCACGCGCCCGGCCTTGTAGCCGATGGTGTTCACATTGGCTACGTTGTTCCCGATGACATCCATGCGCGTCTGGTGCGCGCGGATGCCGGTCACAGCCGAGTAGAGAGAGCGCATCATGGTTCTTCACCTGCCCTTTCCAGCTGGCCGCCGCTTCGGTCTTTCTGCGGCGGGGGCCTCCCGGAAGGGTCCAGCCCCGATTCCAGCTATGAGATTTGAATCTGCCCGCGCTGCGGGTTGTTTCGCCGGCGCGCCATACGCTTCGCCGGCCCCTGATCCTGCCCGTCCTTACGTGATCACCGCGCTGTCGATCTGGGTGAACACGTTTTCCCGGGCCCGTCCTTCCTCCAATGCCGTGATGACGGTGCGGTTTTCCACGCTGACAATGAAGGCCATGCGGTCCATGAGAATCAGGGACGAGCGCGCGCCTTTGCCGGCAGCCTTGTCCACCGCCGCCTGCAGCCTTTGTATGTCGCCGGCGGTGAGCTGGATGCGGTTGTCCGCCAGCCGCTTCAAGGCGTGGGCGGAGAATTTCAGCGGTCCGGCGCCGGCCCGGACGCCCACACGGGTGTTGGCCGCCATGGCCTGCTGCAAAGCCCCGGCGAAACTCTGGGGCGGAGCGCAGCCGGCCAGGGTGGTTTCCACGGCCTGGCGAAGCGGATCTGTACCTGCTCCCGCTCTGGCCGTTTTCTCTGTGGCGGGCCGGCCAGACCACATCTCATTCAGGCGCCGGATCTCCAGGCTTGTGCCGTCCATCTGCGTCCCTCCCTCCCTTCCATCGCCGCCACTGCCACACTGCCACCGCTGGCAAGCTTAAGCCGCCACCGCCACCAAGTCCGTCAGGGCGTACTCCTTGCCGTTCACCACCAGAGAAACCGTTCCCTGGGTCACCCGCACGCTGCTGACCTTGCCGCTGACTTCCTTACCGTCCGTATCCAGCACAGTCACGGTCTTCCCTACCAGGCTGGCGGCCTGGGCCAGGTGCTGGCTGAAGATCTGCGCCCCCAGCAGGGTTTCCAGGTTCTTGGAGAGGTTCTGGGTCTGCTCCAAGGTGCTGAACTGCGCCAGCTGGGAAACAAACTCCCGGTCGTCCATGGCCTGGGTGGGATCCTGCCAGCGGAGCTGCGTGATGAGCAGCTTCAGGAAGTCGTCCTTGCCCAGATCGTTGGGCTTCTGCGCGGAATCTTGTGTACCAGCGGCCGTCTGGGTCCCCGTAGCCTGGGATAACGCCATCAGCTGTGCTGCTGCGGAGACATACATGGGTTTTGCACCTCCTTTTCGCCGGCCTCATGCGTGACTTCATGCGTGCCTTCATTGGTCTCATGCCAGGGCGTCCAAGCTTCCATCTGGAAGCCAGTAGGCCGCACCAATCTGCCGAACGGCGTTCCGTTGCTGCTGGGCTACGGAAGCCTCCGCCCAACCTGCCCGCTCACCGGCGGCGTAGGCCGTGGCCGGGGCGGCGCCGGAATTCCAGGCCTGCCATGGCTGCGCGAATTGCTGTGCCCCGCCGGCAGATTGCTGCCCAACCTGCACGGCCATCTGGCCCACCTGAAGGCCTTGTTGCTGCCAGCTCTGCTGCAACTCCGGCAGGCGGGCCTCCAGGGCTTGGCGCGCCTGCGCGTTGTCCACCAGGAAGTTGGCCTGCAACTGCCCATGGCGCAGGGTCATTTCCACCAGGACTCTGCCGAGGGTCTCGGGCACCAGCTGCAAGTGCAGGCGGGTCTCCCCGTTGACCGCAGCCAGTTTCGCGGCGCTGACCAGCTTATCTGCCAGCTCCGGCAAGGATGCCTGGGCCAAAGCCTCCTTGGGCGCCGCCGCAGCCCCGTGTGCAGAAGCCGGGTTGCCGGATGCTGCCTCCGCCCGCCCGCCCGGCACCGAGGCCGGGGATGCAGCCCCAGGCTGGCATGGTACGCTTTCCACGCCGGAAGCCGCCTGGCCCATGGCCGTGGCGAAGCCGCCCGGAGCACCGGCAGATTCGGCAACGGACTGGGCAGTCTGCCCCGACCTCGTGCCGGAATCCTGCGCGGCAAGGCCGGAGGAGAAGCTGTGTCCACCCGACCCTGCGGCCGTACCGGGTTGTTGTCCCTGGCCCGCTGCGCCCGCTGTAGCTTGGGCAGCGGGAATTGCACCCGGCATCATCCCCTCCCTGGAGGCTCCCAGGCCGCTTCCGCCCCGGATGGTTCCAGGCCAGGGAGCGCCCACGGTGCTCCGGACAGAGGCGCCGCCCGTCGCACCAGCGGCCACGGAACCTTGCGTCGCGTCAGTGCCGGACTGAGCACCGGTTACGCTTAGCCCCGCCGAGCCGGCTCCGGCGCTCAAAAGATCTGTTCCCGGTGCCACGGCCTGGGGTACTGCCAGGGAACTGGTGCTGCCGGCCCCGGGCGCCCCCGGCGGCGCCACCCGCAGATGCGGCGCAGCTGCCGCAAGTCCCGCGGCCGTTTGGAAGCCCCATCCCGCGGAACTCGTGGAACTGGAGGCTCCCATCCCGGCGGAGCCCGCATTGCTGGGCAGGGTTCCAGGTGCGGCCTGCGCCTGCCCTCCGCCACCTGCACCGGCGGCCATGCCGCTTTGGACCGGGGCGCCTTGGGTCATTGGCGTACCCCGGTAATAGGCAGCTTTCGCCTCTGCCAGAGCTGCGGCCACCAGAGGCGGCAAGGCAGGTTGGCCTTCAGCGGCCGCGCCTGCGCCGGTCAACCCCGGCACCGGTGGGCCGGACTGCCCTTGGGCACCGCGCCACAGCTCCGTGAGGATGGCCTTGGCCATTGTCTCCATCCCTGGCCCCTGCGGCGCTCCGGTCATAGCCCACGTTGTACCCGCGATACCCGTGGCGGAAGGGCCATCGGACGGATTGCCCGCCATCTTTGCGGCCAGGACCTGGGCCAATTGCTGCCAGGGCCCGGCAGCGGCTGCCGTCTGGGCGCCGTTGGCCCCGGTTCCGGAGTGCAGCCCGAATTCACCGGCGGTGGCCGAAACCGCTCCAGTCTGGGCCTGCACGCTCGCAGCGCCGGCCGCGGCGATTCCCCGGGTTGCTACGCCGGAGATCTGCGCCAGCAAGGCGGCCAACATGGCGCCCGGCTTGGATCCCCAAAGCGGCGTTGCGGAGGCGTACAGCCTCCCTGCCGCGGCCCCCGGGGCATCGGAGCGGAAGCCTTGCTGGGCCATGCGGTAGAGATTCTCCACCAGATTCTGCAGCGTAGCCGCATTGAGGTCCGCCAGCCCAGGCACCCACTGGCGCAGCAGCGCCAGCTCCCGCTGGCTCAGATGCTGCCCCTGCACCCAGCGAAGCAGCGTCGCCAGCAGAGACTCGCCGGAGTCGACCGTCCCCCGCATACCCGGGGATCCTTGTGGCCCTGCGCCAGGCGACATGGCCCGTGCCTGCCGGTCCGCTGAATCTCGGGACGCTCCTTGCGCCCCGGAAGCCACAGCGCCCGCGAGGATGCCTGCCCCGCCTGCCTTCGCTTGGCCAGGCACGCTTTGGCTCCCGCCGACGCCGCAGCCGGACGCGGTGCCCGGGTCTCCCCCATTTCCCGGCGCCACATCTCCCGGATGCGGTGCAACGGCGATCTGGTTCTCCCGGCCCACCGCCTCAGGACCGCTCAGGGCGACCGCGGCTGCCGCGGCACCGGAGGTGGGCTCGCCATCCACCGGTTTACCCGTGCCCGCTTCCCGGCGCCGGGGCGGCGCCACAGCTTCGGCCCGTTGCGGCTTGCGACGGTGCTCGCGGACTTTTGCTGCCTGCTGCCCCTGGTCGCCTTCGGGTGACCGCACTGATTGGGTTTGCTCCCGCTCGACCGGAGACGCTTCCCGCGGCCGGCCCCGGTCCCGGCGCCACGGTTCCAGTGCCGGCCGGCCCGGCACCTCTCTGCGGCCCGCGGCCTGATCTTCGCGGGCTGCCTGGGCCAGATGGTCCACGAAGGAACTCAGCTGCGGCCCCGGCTCCCACGCCGAGAGGGCGCGTTCCGCCGCCAGCCTGGCTAGCGCCGGCCCGCCGTCAGGCATCCGCTGCGCATTGACCGGTTCCAGGCCTTCTCCGATCCACTGAATGTTGCTCATTCGTGTCACCTCCTTTCTCCGCAGACTGTCCTATGGGCCTCGCCTGCATCCGGGGGCGGGGATCGCCCGTCCTAATGCAGGCGGACATTATGCTTCTTCCAGGGGCGGACCCCCCTACGGAAGCTGCCCCTGCCCGAGAAGGTGCAGCACCCGGGCGGCTTTTTCCGGCGGCATGTTGCTCAGAATGGCCGTGGCCTTCTTGTCATCCAGGTGGGCCACCATGATCGCAGCCTCCCGCTCATCCAGGTTTGCCAGGATCTGCGCCGCTTTTCCCGGATCCATGGCGCCATACAAGGCGGCGGCCCTCTGCTGGCCCGCCAGCGACGCTTTCTCGCTGGCCACCTGCTGCTGGTCCCGGCGCAGCTGTGCCCTCTGGGCCTCCAGACCTTGTTGTTGCGACTGCACCTGGGCTTGAAGCGCCTCCAGCTTGGCCATCATGTTCTGGATGTCCCGCCGTTCTTGATCGAACGCCTGCTTGTCCCGCAGACCGAGCCGGTAGATATGGGCAGCCTGGGAGGTAAACGGCAGAGCTTCCGCCACGCTGAGGGCCATGTCCCCTGTGTTCACCAGTCCCAGAAAATCCAGGAATCCCATGAGTACTGCCGCAGCCACCAGGAACGCCACGATGGCCAAAATCCACCGGCCCAATCCCGCCAGCTTAGCCAAGCCCGCCGCCTCCCTCGCCTCTGCCTGCACCTACACCTGCGCCCTGGAGAGCTGTCTGGCGCAGGAAGCCGTTGGCCGCTGCCTCATCCAGCGCCTTCTGCTGCTGGCGCTGGTCTTCCTGGCAGAACGCCTCCCAGCTCCGTTCTTTAAGTCGCTCCAGCACCCGCCGGTCCTTATGCGCCTGCAGCAGCTGGCTGCGGCACTCTTCCAGACGCCTGCGGGCCTCCGCCAGGTCACGCCGCCGCGCCTGCACTTCTTCGTCCAGCCAGCTTACATAGGCCCTCTGGCGTACGATCTGGCCCGCCTCGACCACCTGCTGCAACATCTCCCGCAGGGAGGCCAGAGCCTCGGCCTTGCGGGCCTCGCTGGCACTCAGGAGGTCCTGGCAGCGCTGGACTTCCTGCTGCAGCAGGGCGCTGTGCTGCCAAATCGCCTCTTCCTGGTCCTTGCGGTAATCCAGGACTTTCTCCAATCGGAACCGGTATACAGCCATCCTTGGTCAACCTCTCCCACCTGGCGGGGTGCTCAGGCTCTGGTTTGCTCTGCCGCCGCCCCCTGGCCTTCCGCCCCTGCGCCGCCACCTTCGTCGCTAAACAGTTGCTCCAAAGCAGCCACTGCCTCCGGCAGGGTGCAGCGTTCATCCCGATCCTGTTGCAAGAATTGATTCACAGCCTCGATCTTTCCCAGGGCCCAATCTGTGCGCGGGTTGGACCCCGCCACATAGGCGCCGATCTCGATCAGATCGCGGGCATTCTGGTAGACGGCCAGGACCTCGCGTAACCGCGCCGCCGCCCGCCGGTGGGCAGGTTCCGTCACGTGTTCCATGACCCGGCTCACGCTCTGTAGCACATCGATGGCGGGATAATGGTTCAAGGCGGCCAGTTGCCGGCTGAGGACGATATGACCGTCGAGGATGCCCCGGACCGCATCGGCGATGGGCTCATTGAGGTCATCGCCGTCCACCAACACGGTATAGAGCCCAGTGATGGAACCCCGCTCGCCCATGCCGGAGCGCTCCAAAAGCCGCGGTAAGTTGGCAAACACGCTGGGCGTGTAGCCGCGGGTGGCCGGAGGCTCGCCGATGGCCAAGCCCACCTCCCGCTGGGCCATGGCCCAGCGCGTCACAGAGTCCATCATCAGGATGACGTCGCGGCCTTGGTCGCGGAAGAATTCGGCGATGGCCGTGGCCACCTGTGCGCCTTTCAGACGCACCAGCGCCGGCTGGTCGGACGTCGCCACCACCACCACGGAGCGGCGCAGACCCTCCTCACCCAGGTCCGTCTCTAGAAACTCCCGCACCTCACGGCCGCGCTCGCCCACCAGCGCAATCACATTCACATCCGCCGCCGTGTTGCGCGCCACCATCCCCAACAGGGTGCTCTTGCCTACGCCGCTGCCGGAGAAAATGCCGATCCGCTGGCCGCGGCCCACGGTGAGGCAGGCATCCACGGCCCGCACGCCCAACTCCAAGGGCCTGTCGATCCGCCGCCGCGCCAAGGGATTGGGCGGATGGCCGCTGACCGGCCGAAAGCGCACGGCAGTCAGGGGACCACGCCCGTCAATGGGCCGTCCCAGGCCATCCAGGACGCGGCCCAACAGCTCCGGGCCCACCGGCACGCGGAAAACCTGGCCGCTGGCCCGCACCTCACAGCCGGGCGCCACGCCTTCCATGTCCCCGAGCGGCATCAACAGCACCCGGCGGTCCCGGAACCCCACCACCTCAGCCTGGACCGGCGCTCCGGCGCCTCGCGGGTAAAGCCAGCACAGCTCGCCGATGCGAGCTTCTGGCCCCATGGATTCGATGGTCAGGCCGATGACCTGGACCACTCTGCCGCTGACCCGCACAGTCTCCATCTCGCCCACGCGCTTGCGGGCGCTTTCCAAGAGCGCGTGCACCCGGTGCAGCGCCGCCCGGAGGCTCTCCGTGTCGGAGTTGGGGTGCTCATTGACTGCCGTTTCCGCCATGGCCTGTCCACCTCCCTTGCCCGCTCTGCCCCTGCAGGCGTTTTTTTACTCTGTGCTGCCGCCGGAATTTCCCCCTGCCACCACTCGGCGCAGAGCTGCGTCGACCTCGGCCAGCTGGGTGCTCAGGCGCCCGTCCACCTGGGTACCCGCAGATTCCGCCACGCACCCTCCCCGCTCCACTTGAGGGTCACCCCGAATCTCCAGCTGCGCCGCCGTACTCAGCAGGGTCCGGAACCGGGGTTCCCAATTCAACACCTGCTCCAGCTCTGCGGGGTTCACCCGCAGCACCACGCGGGTGTCATCCCCCAACTGTGACAGAACCGATCGCACTGTGCGCTGCACCAGCTCGGGGTCGCTTTGCACCTGGCCGTGCACGATCTTCTCCGCAATGGCCCACGCCAGCTTCACCACGTCTCCAGCCACGGCCTCCAGCAATTGCTGGCGATCCTGGGCCAACTCCTGGGCCATGCGGGCAACGAGCTGGCATTGTGCCAACACCTCGCTGCGAGCGGCCTCCCGGCCCTCGCCGCGCCCCTGTTCCAGCCCCTGCTCATATCCCTCCCGGCGGCCCTGGGCGAAACCCTCCTCATGCCCTTGCTGATGGGCCTGGTCTTTGAGGGCCTGAGCCTCGGCCCGCAAGGCTTCTGCCGCCTGCCGGGCTTCTTGCAGCACCCGGTTGGCCTGCTCCTCGGCGCCGGTCCGGATCCGGGCTACGGCGCTGCGCCCGGGCGCCAACAGGGCCCGGCCTTTGTATGCGCGGCTGCCTCGGGCCTGGGCCTCCTTCCCGGCCGGGATCCAGACCTTCACGCGGGTCTGCGCGGGCCGGGCGCCCGTTTCCCTCCGCCCGCCCCCCACCTTGCCGGCAGATTGGGCCGCGCCGTCCCGGTAAGCGTCATCGGCGGAGGGTCCAGCAGGGGTCTCCCGGTCCGCGCGGCCTACCCTTTGGGTGCCTGCGCCCGGCTGCGTCCCTAACCCGGGGGTAGCAGCCCCGCCGGGTTCGGGCCCTGGCTCAGGCTCAGGAAACGACGGCGCTTCCACGAGATAGGGATCGCAGTCCAGCCGTTCTTCGGCCTTGATGATCCTAGACAACGATCTCTTCCTCTCCGCCCCGGGCGATCACGATTTCGCCGGCGTCCTCCAGCCTGCGAACCACGCCCACAATACGCTGCTGGGCCTCTTCCACATCCCTCAGACGCACAGGCCCCAGATACTGGATGTCCTCCTTGAGCATATCGGCGGCGCGCTTGGACATGTTCTTGAAGATCCGCGCGGACACTTCCTCGCTGGCAGTCTTGAGGGCCAAGGCCAGATCTTTCTGATCGGCCTCGCGGATGACCTGCTGGATGGCTCGGTCGTCCAAAAGCACGATGTCGTCGAAGGTGAACATGCGGCGCTTGATCTCTTCGGCCAGCTCCGGATCCTGCTCCGCCAGGGCGTCCAGAATGGTCCGCTCGGTGGCCCGGTCCGTATGGTTCAAGACTTCCACCGCAGACTCCACGCCGCCGGCAGCAGCGTACTCCTGCGACGCCACGGCGGAAACCCGGTGCTCCAAGATGCTTTCCACCTCGCGCAGAACATCCGGGCTGGTGCGGTCCATGGTCGCGAGCCTGCGGGCCACCTCCACCTGGCGGGCCGGCGGCAGGGAAGAGAGGATAGCCCCTGCCTGATCTGGATGCAGGAAGGCCAGCACCAAGGCAATAGTCTGCGGATGCTCGTTTTGAATGAAGTTCAGCAGCTGCCCGGGGTCCGTGCGGCGCGCGAAATCAAAGGGGCGCACCTGCAGCGAGACGGTCAGGCGGTTCAGGATGTCCGCAGCCTTTTGCGGACCCAACGCCCGTTCCAGCACCTCGCGGGCATACTCGATTCCGCCCTGATCGATGTAGTTCTGGGCGGTGATCATGTCCCAGAACTCGGCGATCACCTGGTCGCGGGTGGCGGGATCCACGCGCCGCTGATTGGCGATGTCCAGCGTAAGATCCTCGATCTCCTCCACCCGCATGTGCTTGTAGACTTCCGAGGCCGCCTCCTGCCCCAGGGCGATCAGTAAGATGGCGGCTTTCTGCCTTCCGGTCAATCCCTGACGTGCAGGCATCCTACTTCTCCTCCTGGGTTAACCATACCCGCAGCAACTGGGCGAACCTCTCCGGCCGCTGCCGGGCCAAGCGCTCGATCTCCCGCAGCATACGCTGCTTCTCCTTCTCGGCGGCGTCCAGGGCGACCTCTTGCGGGCTGGGACCCGGCGCGCCGGCCTCAGCCGTGGGCGGCTTCTGCGCCTCGGCCTCCGTGGCTGCCTCCGCCCTGGCCTGGGCCTGCTGCGCCGCCAGCTCCTCCGCCGCCCGGCGGGCTGCCTGCCGGCGCCGCTGCAGCACGATCCCCACGACTCCCACCACCAACACGACCGCCGCAATGGCCCATGGCCACCATCCGGGGACTTTCGCCTTGGCCGAGGCCACAGGACGGCGCGCCGGCTGCGGCGGTCCGAACGGCAGGCTCACCACGCTGAGCTGGTCGCCGCGCTGGCTGTCGTATCCCACTGCCGCAGCCACAGCGTTTTGAATCTGGGCCATTTCCGCCTGTCCCAGTCTGGCGTTCACGAACACGCTGACGGACAGGCGCTTGATCTTCCCAGGGGCGGACACAGTCTGGATCTGCTGTTTGCTGATCTCATAATTGCGAATCACATCGGATTTGCTGTACGTGGAATTCGTGGGCTGGCCCGTGGGCGCCGCCACGTAGCCGGGGACATTGCTGGCCACACCCGGCACGCCGCCGCCTGGCTGCGTTGTCCCGCTATAAGTCTCGTTGGTCTGTTGCTCCGAGCGGATGATGCCGGTATTCCCTCCGGGCTGCGCCGGCTGGTACAGCTCGGCGCTGCTCGTCTGGGCGTCGAAGTCGTAGTCTGCGTGGACCCTGGCCACGACCCGGCCGGGGCCGAAGACTTGCTCCAGCATGCTCTGCAGATTCTGGCTGAGGCGGTCGTCCTGGGCTTGCTGCAAGGCGAACCGCTGGGCCACCGTGGGGCTGCCGTCGTTCGACCCGGCGTCTTGGTGGAGCTTGTCCGAAAGGACATTCCCGTACTGGTCCACCACTGTCACATCCTCGGGCCGCAGCCCCGGCACACTGCTGGCCACCAGATGAGCGATCCCCGCCACCTCGCTGGCTTTCAGCTCCGTATAGGGCCGTAGCTTCAGAAGCACGGAGGCCGTGGGAACCTGCTTATCCTGGATGAACACGCTGGGCTCCGGAACCACCAGATGAACCCGGGCGTCCTCCACCTGAGCCAACTGCCGTATCGTGCGGGTGAGCTCTCCTTCCAAGGCCCAGTTGTAACGCATGCGGCGCTCGAAATCTGTGGCTCCCAGAGGCGTCTTGTCCAGGATCTCGAACCCCACCACGCCTTGGCTGGGCAGGCCCTGGGAAGCCATGCTCAACCGCAGGTCATACACCTGCGCCTGCGGCACCAGGATGGTGGATCCGCCGGAGGCCAGCTCATAAGGGACCTTTTGTTCTTTCAACTTGGCCACGATGGCGCCAGCGTCCTGCGCGTCCAGCTGCGTGAAAAGCGGCACCATGGCGGGACCGCGGTGGGCACCCAACGCGGCCGTAAGCAATAAAAAGGCGAAAACCAGAAAGGCTGTGCCGGCGATGAACCAGAGCCTCGTCCGCGGGGGCAGCCCTCCCCAAAAACCCTGCCATCGTTGCTTGAGTCTCTCAACAAAGCCGTTCACTCATCGTCCCCCCGCAACCTTCGACATCCGTGTAGGGTTACAAGGGTTACAAGGGCATCCGCATAATCTCCTGGTAGGCCTCCAGCACCTTGTTCCGGACACTAATGGTCAAGCGGAGCGCCAGCTCGGCCTTCTGGGCGGCAATCATGACCGTGTGGATGTCCGCGTCACCCAAAGCCAGTTTCTGAGTGAGCTCATCGGATTTCGTCTGCAGATCATTCACTTCCCGCAGGGCAGAACGCAGAACATCGGAGAAGCTCGGACCTGCGGCTTGATCTGCGGCGCCCGGCGCTCCTGGAACTCCCGAAACCCCGGCCGGCCGGGTCGCATCCAATGACTGCAAAGGTGCGGCCCCGTCCGGCGGAGATCCCTGCCCTGCTCCATTCAGCGCGGCGGGGCCGTTGAAGACAGGAGGCAGGAAAACGGAAAAGGCTTGCCCAGGCAAAGGAGGAAGGCCTACGGTCAGCGCCATCGTGATTTGCCCCTTTCCAAGGCGGCGGCTCCTAGAGCCTCCGCGCATAACAAGACATAAGGAGACAAGATACACCGGCGGGAACTGGTCGTCGTGCCGTCAGGAGACTCATGGATCTGGTATCTGGGACTGCCCGGAAACTCCTGCAGAGAACTGGCGCGCCAAGGCAAACAGCCGTGCCAACTATCCGGGGAAACCCCGGAGGCTACTGGCCCAGTTTATCCGCGTCCGATCTCCAGGGCCTTCAACGCCATGGCCTTGGCATTGTTGATCACCTGAACATTGGCCTCGTACGCCCGGGAAGCGGAGATCATGTCCACCATCTCCGTAACCGGGTCGATGTTGGGATAGGCCACATATCCATTGGCGTCGGCGTCGGGATGGCCTGGATCATACACCAGCCGGGGCGGTCGGGGATCCTCCACGATCCGATCCACCTGGACCCCGTCCAAGGTGGAGGGTTCCACTGCCGGCAAGGAAGCAGCGGCCATGGCTCCCGGCACAGACAAACGCCACGCCTGCCAGGGCGGGAGGGGCGCTGGCCGGTCGCCGCGGCTCACGAACACCGCCATCTTCCGGCGGAAGGGGCCGCCCTCCGGGGTACGGGTGGTATCGGCATTGGCCAGATTGTCAGCAATCACATCCAGCCTGGTTCGCTGGGCCGTCATGCCGGATGCGGCAATGTCGATGGCCTGTAACAAGGACATGGCTGTCTCCTCCCATGCGCTCTGCTCCTCATCCCGGCGTGCAGCGGGCCCGACCCGCAGCCGCCGGTCCGCCACCATCGTCTTCCCCTTGCGCCTTACTTCATGGCCTCTCCGAGAAGGCTGAGACGCCCGTTCACCCGCTGCACCAGGGCTTGATAAAGGAGGGCGTTCTCTGCTTCCGAGGCCATTTCACGATCGATATCCACGTTGTTCCCATCCGGGCGGTACGCCGTCTGTAGGTCCTGAACCACCACAGGCCGCGGCAATGCGGGCGCAGGCGGCGGCGCCGGCAGATGGAGCGGATTTGTCCGCACCAGCTGTAGACGGGTTCCCGCTTCTTCCTGGCTGGCCATCTGGGCCTTGACCAGCGAGGCGAACGCCACATCGCTCCGTTTAAAGCCGGGAGTGTCGACATTGGCCAAATTGTCCGCCAGAACCCGCTGGCGCAGGCTGGCGGCATCCAGAGCCCGTTCCAGCAACTGGTCCGTGTATCCGTTCAAGATGCGCTCCAGCAAGTAAACCACCTCGCTCGAGGAAGAATTTGCAGTCCGGCGCGGGCCAGGCCGCAGACAGGCCCCGAAGCACCATGGAAGACTTAATGAAAAAGGCGGTACACGTACCGCCTTTTTCATGGCGGCGTAAGCTTTCGGCGGCCCGGCTGCCATGGCTCATTTCTTGAGCTGTAGGCCCGTGGCTTTGCGCCCCTGCCTTTCGGCAGGTTTGCCTTTTCGTCACTTGCGCCCTTTGCTAGTTGACGTATTTCGACAGATTACGTGGAAATCCTTCCAGAACTGGCACAGATTGGTAAAAAAACATCTGCCCCGAACCCAGCTGCCCTCCTGCAGTACGATCGCCGCGCGGCGGTCTCCTCCCGTAGGAAACACCCTCCGGGCGGTACAAAAAAGGCCCGCCTGGGAGGCGGGCGCCGCTCGTTTTGGCTGCCGCGGAGATCCACAGCGCCGTGCCGCCCCGGCCGGAGCCCGGAGCAGGCCCGTATTCAGCGCTGCTCAGCGTGCCGCCACTTTCTTCAGCTCCGGCAGCAGGTACTCATTGAGAACCCGGATATATGTCCCTTTCATCCCCAACGACCGGCTCTCGATGACCCCGGCGCTTTCGAATTTCCGCAGAGCGTTGACGATCACGGAGCGGGTGATCCCCACCCGGTCCGCCACCTTGGATGCGACCAAGAGGCCTTCTTCCCCGTCCAGTTCGGCAAAAATGTGCTCGATGGCTTCCAGCTCGGAGTAAGACAGACTGGCCATGGCTACCTGGACCGCAGCCTTTCGGCGGGCCTCTTCTTCCACTTCCTCGCTCTTGGAGCGAAGAATCTCCATGCCCACCACCGTGGCGCCGTATTCAGCCAGCACCAAGTCGTCATCGGAGAAGCGCTCGCTGAACCTGGACAGCATCAGGGTACCCAGGCGCTCGTTGCCGCTGATGATGGGGACGATGGTCGTGACCTTGTTGGTGTACAGGCAGTCTTTGCCGGAAACGATCACACAGCGGCCCCTCTCCTGCATCAGGTTCGGTGAGGTCTCTGCCATGCGCAGAAGCTTCTGGTTGTAATCCGCCGGGAAGGCCTTGGGTTCCAACACCGAGCGCTTCAAGACATCACAGTCGAAGCCATCCATCAGCGCATAGCCCAGGACCTGGCCGTTGCGGTTGATCACATAGACGTTGGCGCCGATCACATCCCGAAGGATGCCGGCCAGTTCGTGATAGTCCACAGCTCTCCCGGCGGCGTTTTGAATCAGGCGGTTGATGCTGCGAGTTTTGACAAGAAGATCGCCCATTCCCGCTCCCCCTTGCAAACGAGCCCGGTTCCAACTGTTCAGAATTACGTCTTAAAATCCAGAAAATCTTACACCAAACGGGCGGCCTTGGCAAGACCTTTCTGCTGCCGAGAGGTCTTACAGAATATAACGGGAGTGGTCCCGATCCTTCACCAATTCCCCGAGCCGTGCATCCACATAGGCCTGGTCCACTACGACTTCCTGGCCCCCCGCCTCCGGCGCAGCAAACGCCACATCCTCCAGCAAACGCTCCATGAGGGTGTGGAGCCGCCGGGCCCCGATGTTTTCCGTACTCTCGTTGACGGCCACTGCCAGCCGGGCGATCTCGCGCAACCCGTCCCGGGTAAATGTGAGCTTAACCCCGTCAGCACCCAACAGAGCAGTGTACTGCCGCACCAAGGAATTGGTGGGCTCTGTCAGGATGCGGAAAAAGTCCTCTTCGTTCAGGCTCTCCAGCTCCACCCGAATGGGCAGACGCCCCTGAAGCTCCGGAATCAGGTCCGAGGGCTTGCTCACATGGAAGGCTCCGGCGGCGATGAACAGGATGTGATCGGTCTTCACAGGCCCGTATTTGGTCATGACAGTGGAGCCCTCGATGATGGGAAGAATATCCCGCTGCACGCCCTCCCGGGACACGTCCGGCCCACTGCCGGCTTCACGGCCGGCGATTTTGTCGATTTCGTCGATAAACACAATGCCGCTGTTCTCCGCCCGGCTGACGGCCTCACGGATCACAGCGTCCATGTCGATGAGCTTCTGGGCTTCTTCCTGCTGGAGGATGGGACGCGCTTCCGCCACGGTGACCTTGCGCCGTTTGCGCCTGCGAGGCAGCAGGCCCCCAAGAAGGTCCTGAACGTTGATTCCCATCTCCTCCACGCCGGCGTTGCTGAACACTTCCAACATGGGCGGGGAGCTGTCTTCCACTTCAATCTCCACTGGGGCATTCTCCAAAAGCCCCTGGCTCAGCTGCTGCTGGACGTGTTCCCGCTCCTGCTGGTAACGGGCGTTGCGCTCGCCCGCTTCGTCGGCAGGCTGTGCCTCCGGCCGGGCCGACCCAAATCCGAACAGCGCGCTGAAGGGATTGACAGGCCGTCCGGTCGCCGGCGGCGGCACCAAAAGATCCAACAACCGCTCTTCCGCCTGGCCGGCAGCGCGGTCCGCTACGGCGGCCATCTTCTCCTGCTTGACCATCCGAATGGAGGTTTCCACCAGATCGCGGATGATGGAGTCCACATCCCGGCCTACGTAGCCCACCTCGGTGAACTTGGTGGCCTCCACCTTGATGAACGGCGCGTTGGCCAAGCGCGCCAGGCGGCGGGCGATCTCCGTCTTCCCTACGCCGGTGGGGCCGATCATCAAAATGTTCTTGGGCAGGACCTCTTCGCGCAGACCCGGCTCCAGCAACCGCCGGCGATAGCGATTGCGCAAGGCGATGGCCACAGCCCGTTTGGCGCGCTCCTGCCCCACGATGTAGCGGTCCAGTTCGGCCACAATCTGGCGCGGCGTCAGCTCGTCCAACAGCAAACCCTCCCAGCTCAAGCGTTCAGCTCTTCCACGAGGATGTGGTCATTCGTATAGACACAAATAGAGGCTGCGATGCGCATGGCTTCCTCTGCGATCTCCCGGGCGGTCAAATCGGAATGGGCCAACAAAGCCCGAGCCGCAGCCAGAGCGTAGGACCCGCCGGAACCGATGGCCATCACCGGATCGTCCGGCTCCAGCACGTCGCCGTTGCCGGAAATCACCAGCAGCGACCGGGCGTCCATCACCAGCAATTGGGCCTCCAGGCGTCGCAGCACCCGGTCGGTCCGCCACTCCTTGGCCAATTCCACAGCCGCCCGGACCAGATCCCCGTGGTACTCCTCCAGGCGTACCTCGAACTTTTCGAACAAGGTGAACGCGTCTGCCACCGACCCGGCGAATCCCGCCAAGACCCGGTCGTGATAGAGCCGTCGCACCTTGCGCGCCGTGTGCTTGATGATGGTGTTCTCCCCCAGGGTGACTTGGCCGTCGCCTGCCATGGCCGCCTGGGAACCGCGGCGCACGGCAATGACTGTAGTGGCATGCACCAAGACCCTCGCCTCCCTATAATCCGCGTATGAAACGCTCCAGGGCCTGCAAAGCCCGCTCTGCCAGCAGCTGGTGTCGGCGCCGCTTGTCCCGGACCGCCGGCTCCAGGGGGGGCAGGAGCGCCAAGGTGGCGTTCATGGGCTGGAAATTCCCGGGATCCGCCTCGGTGATGAAGCGGGCCATGGCCCCAAGCATCGTCTCGCGGGGAAAAGCCAGGGGCTCTAGTCCTTGGGCCAGGCGGGCGGCATTTCTGCCCGCAATCAGGCCGCTGGCACACGACTCAATGTAGCCTTCCACCCCGGTCATCTGGCCCGCAAAAAAAAGCCGCGGCTCGCGGCGGCTCTGGTAGGTAGGCAACAACACCTGCGGCGCATTGAGAAACGTATTACGGTGCATGACCCCGAAACGCACGAATTCCGCGTTTGCCAGAGCCGGAATCATCCGAAAGACCCGCTCCTGCTCGCCCCACTTGAGGCGGGTCTGAAAGCCCACGAGGTTGAAAAGACGGCCTTCCCGGTCCTCCCGGCGCAACTGCACCACGGCGTACGGCCTTTTCCCTGTGCGTGGGTCCCGCAGTCCCACGGGTTTCAGGGGCCCGTAGGCCAGGGTCTCCGGACCCCGCCGGGCCATGACCTCCACAGGCAAGCAGCCTTCGAAATAGTGCATCTCTGCGTCGGCAGCTTCTAGGGGCGCCTGTTCGGCCTCCACCAGAGCCTGCCAGAAAACACGATATTCCTCCTCGGAGAGCGGGCAGTTCAGGTAGTCCGCCTGTCCCCGCTGGTAGCGGGAGCCCCAAAAGGCCCGGGAGTAGTCGATGCTCTCCGCCGTCACGATGGGCGCCGCGGCGTCATAGAAATAAAGGAAGTCGGTGCCGACGAACGCCGCAATGTCCTTAGCCAAGGCCGGCGAGGTCAAGGGCCCCGTGGCCACCACCGTCACGGCATCCAAGGGCCATAAGGCTTGCCGCTCCCGGCGTACCATTCGAATGCGTGGATGGGCCTGGAGCCGGGCTGTAACGTCCTGCGCAAAGACCCGTCGTTCCACTGCCAGGGCCTGGCCGGCCGGGACGGCGTGGGCATCGGCTGCGGCCAGAATCACCGAATCCAGGCGCCGTAGCTCCTCTTTCAGCAGGCCAGAGGCCGACTCCAGCCGGTTGGAGTGCAGCGAATTACTGCAGACCAGTTCTGCACAGTCTCCCGTCTGATGCGCAGGAGTCATCACTTGCGGGCGCATCTCCCAGAGTTCCACCCAGGTACCGGCCTGCGCTGCCTGCCAAGCCGCCTCCGACCCAGCCAACCCGGCACCGATGACCACTACGCGACCGTTGGTTTCCCCCGGGCCGCTCGTTCCCTGAAGATCAGTGGTGAATCCCATGCGATACGGTCTTCAACTCCTCCTGGCCCCCCTGTTCCCCCTGGGAAGCCTCGTCCGGAAGCGCCGCCTCCTCGGTGTATCCGCATTGCTCATCGACGCAGGCTAGAATCGTCTGCTTTCCCCGCCTGCGCCGGACCAGGAATTTCCCGCAACGGGGGCAGGCCTTGGCCACCGGCTCGTACCATGTGACAAAGCGGCAGGATGGATACTTCTCACATCCGTAGAAAACCCGCCCTTTCTTACTGCGGCGCTGGACGATCTCCCCGCCACATTCGGGGCAACGGACGCCGGTCCGCTTACGCAGCGGATGGGTATTCTTACATTCTGGATAGCCAGAGCAGGCCACAAACGGGCCGAAACGCCCGCGTCTGACCACCATGGGCCGGCCACAGAGCTCACAGGTTTCCCCTGCGGGCTCTGCCTGGACCTGAACTCTCTCAATCTCTTTGTCTGCTTTGGCCAGCATCTCAGAAAAGGGGCTATAAAACTCCTGTACCACAGTCTGCCAGGGGATCAGACCTTCTTCCACCTGGTCCAGGCGCTCCTCCATGCGAGCTGTGAACTCCACATCCACGATGGCCGGAAAATGCTTGCGCAGCAGGTCTGTGACCACTATGCCCAACTCGGTGGGCTGGAAATGCCGTTCCACCATCTGGACGTACTCCCGCTCCCGCAAGGTGTCAATGATGGCCGCGTAGGTGCTGGGGCGGCCGATCCCAAGCTCCTCCAGGGTTTTGACCAGCGAGGCTTCTGTATAGCGCGGGGGCGGTTCGGTGAAGTGCTGCTCCGGCTCCAACCGCTTCAAACCCAGTGTCTGCCCCTTCTCCAAAGGAGGCAGCCACCCTTCGGCAGAAGCGCCGCCCTCCTCGCTCTCCGGCTCCGATCCTGCGCCGGACTGGCGCCGGGCCGCCTCGTCCTTTCCCTCCTCATACAGGCGCAGGAAGCCAGGGAACTTCACCTGGGACCCGGTGGCACGCAGAAGATAAGATCCTGCCACAATGTCTGCCCGGATGGTATCCAGAATCGCCGGAGCCATCTGGCTGGCCAGGAAACGGTCCCAGATCAGCTTATACAGACGCAGCTGGTCTCTTCTCAAATAGGGGGCCAACGAATCCGGAGTCCGCTCCACCGATGTGGGCCGAATAGCCTCGTGGGCCTGTTGGGCTGAAGCGCGGGCCTTGTATTGCGGCGGCCGGGGCGGAACGTATTCTGTTCCCCACTGCCCGGCAATGAACTGGCGGGCCATGGCCTCCGCCTCCGGCGCCACCCGTACCGCATCGGTGCGGATGTAGGTCACCAATCCTACGGGTCCCTCGGAGCCCACCTCCAACCCCTCATAGAGCTGCTGGGCAATCTGCATGGTCTTGCGGGCCGTAAAGCCCAGCTTGCGGGCGGCCTCCTGCTGCAGGCTGCTGGTGGTGAAGGGCGGCGCGGCGTAACGCCGTTTCTCTTTGCAGATCACGTCTTGGACGACAAACGAAGCCTTTTCCAGCTCGGCCACCATCTGGTCGGCCACGGCCTGGGTGGGGATCTCCACGCGGCTGCCGCTTTTTTCCAGCAGGCGCGCTGCGAATACGGCCCCCGGGTCGGCTTGTGGATGAAGATGGGCCGTGATAGTCCAGTATTCCTGGGGAACGAAGGCCCGGACTTCTCTTTCCCGGTCCACGATGAGGCGCAACGCAACAGATTGCACCCGGCCGGCGCTGAGGCCCCTGCGGATCTTGCGCCACAGCAGAGGGCTCAGCTGGTACCCCACCAGCCGATCCAGCACCCGCCGGCCTTGCTGGGCATCCACCAGGCGCATATCGATCATTCGGGGGTTCTTGAGGGCCTGTTGAATGGCGTTACGGGTGATCTCGTGGAACTCGATGCGGCAGGGCTTCTGCAGGCTCAGCCCCAGGACTTGCCCCAGATGCCAGGATATGGCCTCGCCTTCCCGGTCGGGGTCCGTGGCCAGCAGAACTTGGGAGGCGCTATTGGCAGCAGCACGCAGCTCCTTGATCACTTCACCCTTGCCACGGATATTGATATATTTCGGGGCGAAACCATGGGCGATATCGACGCCGAACTGGCTGCGCGGCAGGTCCCGCACATGTCCCACGGACGCTTTAACCGTGTACTGCCGGCCCAAGAACTTGGAGATGGTCTTGGCCTTCGCCGGCGACTCTACAATGACCAGGGTCTTGCCCAATATCGATCACGGTCCTTGAATGGACTAACTAATGGGAATTCCCTTCCGGGGGGTCGGCGAAGTAGGGATCACCGCCTGTGGCCATGAGGGCCCGGTCGGGATCCTGAATGACCTGGCTGAGAAGCCAGCGAATCTCCTTCATTCCCACCTCTGGGGTATTGGCGTCCACGGCCTCCAGCAGCAAAACCTCCAGCTCACCCGGCTGAAGCAGCCCCACGTGGCTCAAATAGACCAGCATCCCGCGGGCAGCGGGACTGATCTTGGCGATCTCCAGCGGCGTGAAGGCCCGGCCCGGGGCAGCCTTCCCCATTCCCGGATTGGAAGCCGGCGTCTCGTCGTCCGGATCTGGAGGCATAAACACACTGGCGAAGGCCGCGTGAATCTCGTCCAGGGAGTATCCGCGCCGGACCAGATCACGAACCAAGGTCTCCTGGGCCACCACAGGCTGCTCGCCATACAGAAACTGCCGGATCAACCAAGCCACGATTTCCCCCACCCGCTCATTCATGTACCTTCCCCCTTGCGCCCGAGGAGCAGCGCCCAGGCCTGCCTGTCAAGGACGGACAACCCGGCAATCTTCCATATATTATAGTGGGCGCTCCCACCTTTGTAAACCGCCGCTGCCCTGCCCGCGGCCCTCGCCGGCTTTGGCCAGACCGTGTTCCCTGCCTGTGTTCCGCACAGCAGGCCTATGTTCCTTCCCAATCAGGACATAACGCCCGTACTGCCTCTCCACCACCCCGGCCAGCTCCATCAAAGCCAGCCGGGCCTGCACCTCCGCCGCGGGCCGCCCCAGGCGGGCGCAGATCTCATCCACCGTGCCGGCGCCGGCCTCCATCGCCCGCATCACGGGATCAGCTGCGGCCCTCCCTGCCGGCTGGAGGCCGGTCCAGGGTGATGGGCCATGGTCCAATGCGGCCTCGTTGCCGGCATCTGAAGAAGAACCCGAACCCTGGCTAGTCCCGGGCGCGAAAAGCGGCAAAGACGGGAGCCCTGGGGAATGCTTCAACTCCTCCAGGACGTCTGCCACATCCCGCACCAGCGCGGCTTCCTGACGACGCAGCAACGCCAGGTTTCCGGCGTAGGCCGGGTCCTCCGGCGGGCCAGGAAACGCCAGGACGGAGCGGTTATAATCCAGGCTGAAGTGCGCCGTAATGAGCGCCCCGCTTTTTTCGCCCGCCTCCATGATCAGACTTGCCCAGGAGAGCCCGCTGATGACCCGGTTACGGCGCGGGAAATGCTGGGGAAGCGGCGGTGTCCCTGCGGGAAACTCGCTGATGACCGCCCCCCGTTGTGCGATACGCTCGGCCAAGGGGCGGTTCTCCGGCGGGTAGACCTGATCCAACCCGGAACCCAGGACCGCCAACGTACGGCCGCCAACTTCCAGTGCTGCTTCGTGAGCCAACCGGTCGATGCCGCGGGCCATGCCACTGACGATGGTCCATCCTGTGCCCGCCAGGGCCTGCACCACCTGCCGAGTGCGCACCCGTCCTCGCAGAGAGGGTTTCCGGGTGCCCACCACCGCCAGCGCCCATCGGTCGGAGGCCAGGACTTGACCCCAGATATACAATACCGGTGGAGGGTCGGGGATCTCCTTCAATAACTCCGGATAAAGACGGTCCTCCAGCACTGTGACCTGCCAACCCTGCGCCTGGGCCGCAGCCAGCATCCGCATGGGATCCGCGCTACGCCACCACTGTTGCATCTCCGCCAGCTGGGGGGGCGAGACCCGCAGTGCCGGATGCCAGGCGCCGGGACCCCTTTCCCAGGCCGCCCGGGCGCTTCCATGCTGCTCCAGCAGCTTCGCATAGGTTCGCGGCCCGATCTGCGGCGTGGCCATCAGCGCCATGCGGCAAGCCCGTTCCTCCGCGCTGACACAGTCTCGCGCGGCAGCCTGCGTCGGCGGAAGACATGCCTCCCCGCCCAATGGTTCCACCTCCATAAGCTTCGCCCATGTCGCTCTTCAAACTGGTCATGGCTTGTCCTCAGGCTTGGCCTCCCGGAGTGGGGCGGGATTCGTCCGCCGGCCGGCAGCCGTCCCCATCGAGAGGTCTTTTCTTCCTGCCTAGTCCCGCTGTCTAATCGTGCCCATCCCGGTCATCCAGGGAATGAAGGATGTTCTTTAACTCGTCAGCCCACTTCGAGTTGCAGTAAAGCAGGTCTTCCTCACGCACCAGCGAAGGCAGCCGGCAGTTGGTGCACAGTACAGCATACACCCGCTGGCGTTTGGCCAGAATCAGATGGGCGGTATCTACCCGGCAACGGGGGCAGGTGTAAACCTGTCGGCCCGTCAAATCGTGGCTGCTTCGTGCGGTCATCTTGCCACCCTGAGCCCGGGTTTGATTCCCGGCCCGGATCTCCCTCCTGTGGCCGTCGATGTCTGCAGTCCCTGACCGCGTTAGCATCCCCACCCGTTTCTTGCCTCATGCTGCGCGCAGGACCCCTTAAACTGCCGGCACTACCACTTCTTGCCGGTAATGCAGCGCCTCGGCCATGTGGTCTTCACACACCTTGTCCGATCTCTCCAGGTCTGCGATGGTGCGGGCCACCCTGGATATGCGGGCGACGGAGCGGAAATTCAGGTGCAGCGCACCGCCCGCCTGGCGCAGAAGCGCCAGCGCCCCGGGTGTGGCACGGAGCACCCTTTCCAGCGGAGCCGGGGCCAGCCGTCCGTTGGGCACGAACGGCTCTCCCAGGGCTGCCAGGCGGCGGCGCTGACGGTCGTGGGCTTCCAGGATCCGCTCCCGGAAGTCCAGAGCCGTGGCCGCTTGCGAGGTACCGTCTCCACTTCCTGCCTCCCTCTGAACAGACCACTTCTCCGCCGGCCGCCCGCTGCCTACGTCCTGCGGACGCCCAAAGCGGTCCGTCCATTGATCCCAGTCGGAGGCCACCATCCGCTCCAGGAACACCGCCAAGTCCAGCCTGTCCACAAGGGGGCCCGAGAGACGGCGCCAATAGCGGGCGATATCTCCGGAACGGCAGCGGCAGGGCCTGGCTGGGTCTAAGTAGAAGCCACATGACAAGGATTCATCGAAAAAATTGCAATTATTTTGCAGGGATAAGTCACCGTCCGGCCAGCCCGGGAAACGTGTACCACTCCGTCTTCCAGAGGCTGGCGCAGCGCCTCTAGGGCCTCCCGCCGGAACTCCGCCAGCTCGTCCAGGAACAACACGCCGCCGTGGGCCAGGGTGATTTCGCCCGGCAACGGGTTCGCCCCACCCCCTACCAGAGCCACTGCTGTGGCCGTGTGGTGCACGGCCCGGAAAGGCCTGCGGATCTTTCCCTGGCGTAGAAACGCCTCGGCCTGGCCGGCGGCGGAGGCGATCTTGAGGATCTCCAGGGCCTCCTCCTTGCTCAGCGGTGGCAGCAATCCCGGCAGACACCGGGCCAGCATGGTCTTTCCACTGCCGGGCGGGCCTACCATCAGCAGGTTGTGGAATCCCGCCGCAGCGATCTGCAGCGCCCGCTTGGCCTGCCATTGCCCGATCACCTGGTCCAACCCGGGGGATTCGTCCCCCACGCCGAAGTCTGGAGCCCCTTCCCCGCCTTCTGCCTCCGCGAAAGATCCCTCCTTGGAGCCGGCGGCGGGAACCTTTCTCCAGGCGTTCCTCCGGTAAAGCAGATCCTGTACCACCTGGGTCAGGGAACGGCCGACCAAATAGCAGGCATGCGGTACCCACAGAGCCTCGGCCAGATTCGCGGCGGGCAAGACCACTTTGTATCTACGGGCAAGAGCGGCCTGGACCATGGCCAGTACGCCGGGAACCGGCTGCACTGCGCCGTCCAGTCCCAATTCCCCCAGAAACACCACGCCCTCCAAGGCCGCCGAAGGGATTTGTTGGCTGGCGGCGAGCACCCCCAGTGCGATGGCCAGATCGAAGACGGCCCGTTCCTTGCGTACCTGGGCCGGGGCAAGGTTGACCGTGATACGCATCAGGGGAAAGCGAAACCCCGAGTTGTGCAAGGCAGCCCGGACCCTTTCCCGGCTTTCCTTCACCACGGCTCCAGGCAGGCCGCTGATGACGAAATCCGGTAAACCCGGCTGGATGTCCACCTCCACGTGGACCAAATACCCTTCAATGCCCATCAGGGCAGCCCCCGTCGCCCGTGCCAGCATGGCTGCAACGGAACACCCCTTTTTTGCCGTCCCTTCTTCCCTTCCATGGCCGTTTGGCACGAACCTTTTCACCCACCCGGCCCGCAAGGCCCGCAGCCTACGCCCACCAGGTGCCACAGGCGGGCACCCCCGGTGAGGCCACCCGACGGACCAAGCCACGACACGGTGATCACGTCCACCCGTAGCCCCAGAGGCTTGGCTCCCGCCAGATCGCGCCACGTCAGGTACGCCCGCCAGGCCAGGCTCCGCTGCCTTTGCAGTTTGCGGCGGCGGACGCTGGAAGCTGCCATCTCCAGTTCCCTCCTGCGCCGGGCCCGAACCTCCACGATGACCAGGGCGTGATCCTCCGGGCAAAAACAGACCAGGTCCGCTTCTCCAGACACCACACGCCAGTTGCGGGCCAGGACGTACCAGGAACGGCCCGTTGACAGGTACCGGGCCGCCGCCTCCTCGGCCCAGGCACCCCAGACCCGCCGTTGCCGCCTGCGCCACTGCCTGGCCAGCAGCAAAATGGCAGGCATCAGAGTGGGACTGTCTTCCGGAAGCGCCGGGCAAGCCTGGGCTGCCTGGCCTCCATCCGGTTCAAGTGACGCTCCCCATTCGCTCCGGCCGTTCAAGAGCGCCCCCGGATTACGCCAGCCGCCAGAAGTACCCCAGAATGCCAGGCGCCCCAGGGCGGAGGCATCCCATCATTCGTAAAACCAGCAAGTGATTCCTCCTCGGGCTGGTGAAGGGTAAAAATGGCGATGTGCGGAAATGCCGGAAAGAGAAAGCGGGAAGTGAACACCCCAAGGACAAGGAAGGAAGCAACAAAGGAAAGTAAGAGCGCAAGAACCGCGATCCGCACCCCGAACAAACGGCGTCAACGGCAAGGCCGTCCACCGGCAGAGCCGCCTCAGCTACCCCGCCGAAAGCCGGGACGATGCTACGGGCGATGCGCTCACCGGCATTGCCTTCGCCGGCCTCCCCCTCCGGCTGTCCATCCAGATGCGAGAGGAAGCTGCGCCGGTGCAAGGGGCAGGGGCCATAGCGCCGCAAGGCGGCGAAGTGCTCCGCCGTCCCGTAGCCCTTGTGCCGGGCAAAACCGTACGCGGGCCAGCGCAGGTCCGCCCAGCGCATGAGCCAGTCCCGGTACACCTTGGCCACCACCGAAGCAGCGGCCACCGCAGCGCTGCGGGCATCACCATCGATGACCGGCACCTGGAACCCGGCCAGGCCCGGCACAGCCCACGGCCCGTCCACCAGCGTCACCCACGGTTGTACCGGCAGGCTGGACCAAGCCCGCCGCATGGCCAATCCGCAGGCGGCCTGGATCCCCAGGGTGTCGATCTCCCGGGCCGTAGCCAGACCGGTTCCCACGGCGGCCTGGCGCAGCACCTGCCGGAAAATCTCCTCCCGCAAGGAAGGGCGCAGGACTTTGGAGTCGTCCAAACCCGGCAAACGGGCCCCAGGGCGTAGGACCACCGCCGCAGCCACCACCGGGCCTGCCAAGGGGCCCCGGCCTGCCTCATCCATGCCCGCCAGGAGATACCGGGCGGCGCCGGCACGAGCCGAAGGCAGGCCCATGACCTGTGCGTCGAACTCCTGCAGCGCCTCCCAGCGAAGGGCCGCCGCGACCCGGCTGTTTTCCGCGCTGTCCCGTCGCTGCCCCTGCGAACCCCCGGGCCCGCGCCCGGCTGCTACACCCCGGCCTGCCATGCTATGCGCCTCCAGACCTGTCCACGCCCGGGCCCAGGGGACCTGGGGACGCCTGCGCTTCGCCGGGCCTCTCCAGGCTCACGGGACCCAGGCGCCCCTCCCGGAAATCGCCCAACAGCACGCGGACCGCCCGCTCCTGGTCCACTTTGCCTCCAGCTGCCAAAAGCCCCCGCCTGCGCCCGATCCAATCGAGCCAGCGCTGCGGGTCATTCTGGCCATCGTCCGGGGGCTCCCCGTAGCGCCGCGGCAACGCCTGGGGATAGCGGTCTCGCAAGATCTCCAGCAGCCGCACGGCCAACTCTGACGCGTCCAGGCGCGCCTCGGCGATGGCACCCACCAGCGCCAGATGCAAAGCGGCCGCGGGATCCGTGAACTTAGGCCACAAAAGCCCCGGGGTGTCCAATAGCTCCAACGCCGGGCCCAAACGCAACCACTGCGGGCCGCGGGTCACGCCGGGGCGATCCGCCACGGCCATGGCTCTGCGGCGGGCCAGCTGGTTGATCAGTGCGGACTTCCCCACGTTGGGGATGCCCACCACCACCGCACGCCAGGGCCGCAGCCGCCCGGCAGGCCGCTCCTGGTGGAGGTGTATCATCTCCAACAGCTCTGGCACGCCAACACCCCGACGGCTGTCCACTGCCAGGCACGGCGTTTCCCGGCGACGGAACCAAGCCTGCCATTGGGGAGTCACCTGGGGATCCGCCAGATCGCTCTTGTTCAAAACCAGGACCACCGGTTTTCCGGAAAGCAGCGGCTGCAGGTCCGGGTTGCGGGTGCTGGCGGGGGCGCGGGCATCCACCACCTCGATGACCAGGTCGGTGATCTTCAGCCGCGCCTGCAGTTCCCGGCGGCTTTTGGCCATGTGTCCCGGATACCACTGGATGTCCACGATAAAGCGGAGGGGCTGTCGGCCCCTCCCTCCTTACCTCTTTTCCTTGACGCGGGCCGCTTTGCCCACCACGTTCCGGAGATAATAGAGCTTTGCCCGCCGGACCTGCCCCTTGCGGACCACCTCCACGGCGTCCACCCGGGGCGAATGCAGCGGGAAGGTGCGTTCCACCCCGATCCCCTGGCTGATCTTGCGCACCGTGAAGGTGGCATTGGGTCCGCTTCCCCGCTTGCGGATGACCATGCCTTCGAACACCTGAATGCGCTCACGGCCGCCTTCGATGACCTTCACATGCACCCGCACCGTATCGCCGGGCCGGAAATCCGGCCGCCCCTGGCGCATACTTTCCTGTTCGACAAGATGTAGTAAATCCATCCCTTTTCCCTCCTTCCTGCCTGAATCATGCCCCTTGCGAATCGGGAGGTCCCTGTTCCCGGCCTGGGTCTCCCGCCGGGGGAACCGCCTGCGGGGGCTTTTGGTTGCCAGCTTTCGAGCGGCTTCTGCGCTCCGGCGGCGGCCAGCAGCCGCCTGCCTGGGGAACCTGCACCTCACCGGCTTCCAGCCTGGCCAGCCATAGCCGCTCCTCGGGGGTCAAGGGTGCCCGCGCCAGCAGATCCGGACGCCGGGCCCAGGTCCGCCCCAGGGACTGGTACCGGCGCCAGCGCTGAATTTCGGCATGGTTTCCGGACAACAGCACCTCCGGCACCTTCAGACCCATGAACTCCGGCGGCCGGGTATACTGCGGATACTCCAAAAGTCCCCCGGCGAAGGACTCCTCCTCTGCGGAAGCCTCATCCCCCAGAACTCCCGGAATCAGCCGGGACACGGCATCCACCACCACCATGGCGGCCAGCTCGCCGCCGGTCAGCACGTAATCCCCGATGGAAATCTGGTCCGTGATGGCCAGCTGGCACACGCGTTCGTCCACGCCTTCGTAATGACCGCAGACCAAAATCAGCCGACGATGCCGGCTCAGCTCCCGGGCCACACTCTGGCTGAACACCCGGCCCTGAGGGCTCAAAAGGATTACGGGTGGATCCGGCTCCGTGTCTCCCGCGCGGGCATCCTCGCCAAAGCGCTCCCTTCCCTGGGCCTTCACCGCCTGGATGGCGTGATACAGGGGCTCGGGCTTCATGACCATTCCAGCGCCGCCGCTGTAAGGGTAGTCGTCCGTGAGGTGATGTTTGTCTTGCGCCCAGTCCCGGATATTGTGCAGCCCGATCTGGATCAACCCCGCCTCCTGCGCTCTTTTCAGGATGCTGGCATTGAGCGGCCCGTTGAACATCTCCGGGAACAGGGTCAGGATATCAAACCGCATGGGTGCCTTCCTGCTCATGGTCTCCGCCAGCGGCGCCATAGGGATGACCCCGGTCTTTCCGCCTTGCGTCCTCTGTGGCCTTCCCTTCACGCTCCGGTTCGGAACGCAAACCGGGCCAGAGATGAAGGACCAGACGGCGCTGCTTCAGATCCACATCCCGCACGAACTCGCGCACTGCCGGCACCAGGAAGCTTGCGGCCCCCGGCTCCGGCGGCTGTACCTCAAAAAGGTCATGGGCTTTGCTGCGGAGGACCGCCACGACCTGGCCCACGGCGGAACCGGTCTCGTCCACGGCCTGCAGCCCCAGGATGTCATGGATGAACCAGCATCCTTCCGGCTTTTCCGCCTGACGTTCAGGCACCGCCAGCCAGCTGCCGCGTAAAGCCTCGGCAGCACTGCGGGAATCCACGCCGGCCAGCTTGAGCAGCACCACGTGCTGATGGGGACGGGCTTTTTCCACACTGTAGCGGTCCCACCGCTCTGCTGGACCCTCTTCCCCGCCGCCTGGCGGATGCCGCAGATAGACCTCCTGCAAGCGGCAGAAACGTCCCAGACTGTCTGTCTCCGGCCACACCCGCACCTCGCCGCGCACGCCGTGGGCCGCCACCACGCGGCCGACAAGGATGAAATCCTCGCGGAAGCCCGGGCCTTTTCCCTTCGGGTCAGTCCTGGATGTCCACGCTGACCCGCCGCCCGTCGTGGACTGCGGCAGCTTTCATCACCGTCCGCATGGCCTGGGCGATGCGCCCCTGTTTGCCGATGACTTTTCCCGTGTCTGCCGGATCCACGGCCAGCCGCAGGCGGACCTCATCCGGATTCTCTTCCATGTCCACCTGGACGGAATCCGGGTGCAACACCAGGGCCCGGGCCATGTATTCCAGCAGTTCCTTCAGGGATTCGCCCCCCATAACGTGTCACCGCCTCTATCCTTGCGCGGTACCGGCACCTTCCGCCGGCGGGGCCGGTTTCGCATGACGGGTCTCGTGCCAGCGCTGCATGACCCCAGCCTGGCTCAACAGCTTGCGGGCCGTGTCGGACGGCTGGGCCCCTTTGCGCAGCCACTCCAGGGCCTTCTCCTGGTCCACCTTGACCTCCGCCGGTTCGGCCAGAGGATTATAATGCCCGATGGTTTCAATGAACCGCCCGTCCCGGGGATAACGGGAATCGGCCACCACCAGCCGGTAGAACGGACGTTTTTTGGCTCCCATACGCTTCAGACGGATACGCACAGCCATGGTCTCACCTCCTCGCTCCGGGATCGGGGGGAAGCAGCGGAAATCTGCCCGGTCCCCCGTGCCGCCTGGCCTTTTTATCCAAAGCCCCAAACTGTTTGAGCATCTGACGGGTCTGCTCAAACTGTTTGAGCAGGCGGTTCACATCTTGCACCCGCGTGCCGCTGCCGGCAGCGATGCGCCGGCGCCTGCTGCCATCGATGATGGCGGGATTCCGCCGCTCCTGCACGGTCATGGAGCGGATGATGGCCTCCACGTGACTCAGCTCTTTCTCATCCACCTGCAGGCCTTTCAGCTGTTTGGCGGGGCCGAAGCCCGGCAGCATGCCCAGGATCTGGTCCAGCGGGCCCAGGCGCCGCATCTGCTGCAGCTGTTCCAGGAAATCGTCCAGCGTCAGCTCAGCCCGCGCCATTTTGCCGGCCAGGGCCCGGGCTTTCTCCGCATCCATGGTGGCCTGAGCCTTTTCGATGAGGGTCAACACATCGCCCATGCCCAGGATGCGGGTGGCCATGCGGTCAGGGTGGAACGCCTCCAAGGTATCAAGCTTTTCACCAAGGCTGGCGAACTTGATGGGGGTCCCCGTGACGGCCCGGATGGAAAGGGCAGCGCCGCCCCGGGTGTCCCCGTCCAGCTTGCTGAGAATCACGCCCGTGAGCCCCAGGCGGTCCTGGAAAGCCTTGGCCACATTCACGGCATCCTGGCCGGTCATGGCATCCACCACCAGCAGGATCTCCTGCGGCTGAACCGCTGCCTGCAGATCGGCCAGCTCCTGCATCATCGCTTCGTCAATCTGCAACCTGCCGGCGGTATCCAAAAGGAGCGCATCCGCCCCTACGCGCCGGGCCTCACCCACGGCCTGGCGGGCCAGAGCCAAGGGCTGCCTGCCCGCGGGGCCTTCCGCCGGAAAAAAATCTGCCGGCACGGAGGCCGCCAGGATCTGCAGTTGCTCCACGGCCGCCGGACGGTAGACGTCTACGCTGGCCAAGAGGGGCTTGCGGCCCTGGCGGCGCAGCATATACGCCAGCTTGGCAGAAGCGGTGGTTTTGCCTGCCCCCTGCAGGCCCACCAGCATGTAGACGCTGGGCGGGGTATTGGCCACCTCCAGGCGGGCCGGAGATTGGCCCAGCAACTCCACCAGCTTCTCATGCACGATCTTGATGACCTGCTGGCCTGGCGTCAGGCTGGAGAGAACGTCCTGCCCCAGCGCCGCCTCCTTGACCCGGCCGACGAAATCCTTTACTACGCGGTAATTGACGTCGGCCTCCAGAAGGGCCAGGCGGATCTCGCGCAAGGCTTCGTTCACGTCTTTTTCCGTGAGCTTGCCCTTGCCGCGCAGGCGGCGGAACGCCTCCTGCAAGCGGGACGTCAGGCTTTCGAAGGCCATGCCCGGCCCTCCTCCCTAACGGCGCAATTCGCGCAATAATTCATCCAGAGCCGCCCGCACCGGGTGCAGGCCGTGCCGGGTGCCCTGCCCTCCGTGCCCGGTGTCCCGCTCCAGAGCGGTTAGCGCCGCATCCAGCCGCCCGGCCAGCTGGTCCAGGCGCGCCAGACGCTGCAGGAAACCCAGCCTGGATTCCAGCTCCTCCAGGGCCGCCTGCGCCCGCTGCAGCGTATCATGGACAGCTTGCCGGCTCGGCCGTCGCTTGCTCGAGCGCTTTTGCCGGTGCGCCTCGGCCTCCCGGGCCTGCCGGAAGACCGCTTCCCGAAGCCGGTCGACGTCCGACCACGGCAGGTCGGGAAAGGGGGCCGCATACGCTTTCGGCCGCCGGTCTTCCGGGCTTGGGCTTTCTCCCGGGCTTCGTCTTCCCGCCCGGGCGGCCTCATCCCGGGCGCGCCAAAGTGCCGCCTCCAGCCGCAGGGCACACGCTTTCTTTTTTCTTCCGCGTCAAGCGTCCGACGAACGCCTCCAGCCCCCGACGCGCGGCATCCAGATCTTTCGGCGAACGCCCTGCGCCTCGACTGCCGCCCGAAGCCTCGCAACGCAGATCTCGCCCCCGGCGGCGCCTGCTGGCGTTTCAAGCCCGGTAGTACGGAACTTCTCCCCGCCAACGCCTCGTACCGCATCCGGGTTTTCGGCGCTACCCAGCGTTGCGCTGGGATGCGGCTGGCCGTGCGAAAATGGATCACCTGGCCCAGGGCGTGGACGCCGGCGTCCGTCCGCCCGGCTCCCACTACCCGCAGCTGGGTTTCGCCGGTCAGGCGGCGCAAGGCCCGCTCCAGCTCCTCCTGTACGGTGCGCGATCCCTGCGCCCGCGCCTGCCGCTGGAAACCGGCAAAGTCCGTGCCGTCATAGCTGATGATGACAGCCACGTTCCGCGGCGCCATCGCTTTGCCTGGCACTGGCACGCTGCCCGGCACTTTCACGCCGCCCGGCGCTGCCACATGGCCCGGCGCCGCGCCCGGCCCGGCCCCTTCTTGCCCACCCATCGTTGCCCCCATACCCTCATCCCCGCGGCGTTCCCCTGCCGCGGCGCCTACGGTGATCGCCTGCCGTGATCGCCCGCGGCGGCACGCCGCCACCCCGTCAAAATATCACCGCCACCGCCACGCTGAACACAACCACTGCGGACAGCACGGCCACGTCGCGGCGGGTCAGCACCAGCGCCCGCAGCCGGGTGCGGCCCTCGCCGCCCCGGTAGCAGCGGGACTCCATGGCTGTGGCCAGCTCGTCGGCCCGCCGAAAGGCGCTGAGAAAGAGTGGCACCAGCAGCGGGATCATGTTGCGCGCCCGCCGCAGCAGATTGCCGGACTCGAAATCCGCCCCCCGGGCCATCTGGGCCTTGATGATCTTGTCCGTCTCCTCCAGCAGGGTGGGAATAAACCGCAGGGCGATGGTCATCATCATGGCCAGCTCATGGGCGGGCACGCCCACCCTCCGGAAGGGCCGCAGCAAACTCTCGATGCCGTCTGTGAGGCTGATGGGGGAGGTGGCCAGGGTCAGCAGACTGGTGGCCACCACCAGCAAGATAAGGCGCAGCCCCATCTGAGAGCCTCGGATGACGCCGGCGTCCGTGATCGTGAAAGGCCCCCACTTGGCCCACACCTGGCCCGGGGTCATCAGCATGTTCAGAACCACCGTCAGCAATACGATGAACAGCAGCGGCCGCAGCCCCCGCCACACGTAACGCACGGGCAGCCGGGCTACAGCGAACACTCCCACCAAAAAGGCGGCAATCAGCCCGTAGCCGGCGAAGCTGTTGATCAGAAAAAGGACGGTGATCAGCACCACAGTGGCCACCAGCTTCACCCGGGGATCCAGGGTATGTACGGGAGAGTCGCCGGGCACATATTGGCCGATGGTGATGCCCTCAAGCACGGGTTGCGCCCCCTTTGCGGCCTTTGCCGGCGCCCAGCCGGACCAGTTCCCGCTCGGCCTGGTCCAGGGTGAGGCAGGCCGGGTCCACCGGCAGCCCCGCCTGGTGCAGCTGGATCATCAGCTGGGTCACCTGCGGAATTCCCAGCCCGATGGCTTCCAGCTCGGCGGCCCGCTGGAACACCTCCCGCGGGGTGCCGTTCATGACCAGGTGGCCGCGGTGCAGCACCACCAGGCGGTTGGCCAACTGGGCTACGTCATCCATGCTGTGGGAGACCATGAGGACCGTCAGATGCCGCTCGCGGTGCCAGGAACGGACCAGTTCCAACAACTGATCGCGGCCACGCGGATCCAGGCCGGCGGTGGGCTCATCCAGAATGAGGATCTTGGGCCGCATGGCCAAGACCCCGGCCAGGGCCACCCGGCGCAGCTCGCCTCCGGACAGCTCATAGGGCGAACGGTCGCCGTAGCGCCTGGGATCCAGCCGCACTGCCCGCAACGCCTCCTGAACCCGCTCCTGCACTTCCTTGGGGGAAAGGCCCAGATTGGTGGGGCCGAAGGCCACGTCCTGGGCCACGGTCTCCTCGAAGATCTGGTATTCCGGATACTGGAACACCAGCCCCACCCGCTGCCGCAGGGCCCGCAGCGGCACTTTGCGGTCCCCCACATCGTTGCCGTCCACGATGACCCGGCCCGTGTCCTTGGGGCGCAACAGGCCGTTCAAATACTGGACCAGGGTGGACTTGCCGGAGCCGGTGTGGCCGAGGATGCCCACGAATTCACCGGCTTCCACGCTGAGCTCGATGTTGCTCAGCGCCGTCACGGCCATGGGGGTGCCGGGCAGATACTGGTGGGTGAGGCCGTGAATCTCAATGATAGGCATGGGAGGCTCGCTCCGTTCCCGCCTCGGGCTGCGCCGGGGCCGCCTGCCCACCCACAACCTGCAGCAGCGCCGCGGCCAGCTCCTGAGCAGTCAGCACATCCGTGGGCACGGCCCAGCCTCGCCCGGCCAAGCGGTGGGCCAGCTCCGTCACAGGCGGCACGTCCAGATGCAGGGCCTTCATTCGCTCCACCTGGCTGAAGACCTGGCGAGGTGTGCCCTGCAAGGCCACGCGTCCCTGCTCCATCACCAGCACCCGGTCGGCCCGCACCGCCTCCTCCATGAAGTGGGTGATGTAGATGACCGTGATGCCCTCCTCCTGGTTCAGCCGCCGCACCGTCGCCAGCACTTCGCGGCGTCCCACCGGATCCAGCATGGCCGTGGGCTCGTCCAGAACCAGGCAGCGGGGGCGCATGGCAATGACCCCGGCGATGGCCACCCGCTGCTTTTGGCCGCCGGAAAGCCGGTGCGGCTCCAAATGGGCAAACTCGCTCATGCCCACGGCAGCCAGGGCCTCATCCACCCGGGCACGCAGCACTGGCTGCGGCACGCCCAGGTTTTCCGGCCCGAAGGCCACGTCCTCTTCCACCGTGGTGGCCACCAGCTGATTATCGGGATTTTGAAACACCATCCCCACCTTCTGGCGGATGGTCCAAAGATTCTCCGGATCGGCGGTGTCCAGGCCTTCCACCCGTACGCTACCCCGGGTGGGTAGCAGCAGCGCATTGAAATGCCTGGCCAGCGTGGATTTCCCCGAGCCGTTGTGCCCCACGATGGCGAGAAATTCGCCTTGCTCCACGTCCAGGTCGATGCCTTGCAGAGCCGGCAATTCCCCTCCGCCCCGGGTGAGGAAAACATGCTCCAGGCTGCGCACTTCAATCAACGGTCCCGGCACGCTCGAACCCCCGCTCCCCACACGGAATCCCGCTCCGGGCCAGGGCCAGCGGCCGGCCTCGGCCCGCCCGCGGCCACAGGGTCCACGATAATAACAAGCAGAGGCACGGGCCCGGCCCGCCTGCGCCGGATGCCGTCCACCTCTGCCGCCTGCTTGTCTGCTCCGCTTTGTCAGGCTCCGATCCGCCCGCAGCCCGCCACGTCAGGAGACCAGCTCCAGGAGGGCCAATGGCGCCCCGTCGCCCCGGCGCACGCTGGTCCGCAGCACTCGCGTGTAACCGCCGTTGCGTTCCTTGTAGCGGGGGGCCACGGTCTCAAACAGCTTCTTGACAGCCTCCGGATCGTTCAAAAACGCAGCAGCCTGGCGCCGGGCGTGCAAATCCCCCCGCTTGCCCAGGGTGATGAGTTTATCGACCATGGCCTGGACCGACTTCGCTTTGGCCTCGGTGGTCTCGATGCGGCCGTGCAGCAGAACCGCTGCCGACAGGGACCGAAACAGCGCCCGGCGCGCTCCGGAGTCCCGCCCCAGCTTGCCCCGTTTCATGCGCTCCACCTCTCTGCGTGCTATTCCTCGTCCTCGGACTTTTTTAGCGACAGGCCCAGCGCCGCCAGCTTCTGGACCACTTCTTCCAGGGACTTGCGTCCCAGATTGCGGACTTTCATCATGTCCGCCTCGGTCCGCCGGGTCAACTCCCCGACGGTGTTGATGCCCGCGCGCTTCAGGCAGTTGTAGGAACGGACCGAGAGGTCCAGTTCCTCGATGGACATCTCCAGCTGCCGGTTCTGGCTCTCGTCCTCTTTTTCCACCAGCATCTCCAGGGTCGGCACATTGTCCGTCAGATGGACGAACAGGTCCACATGGTCCCGGAGGATCTTGGCCGCCATGCTCGTGGCTTCATCCGGCCGGATGGTCCCGTTGGTCCAGACCTCCAAGGTCAGGCGGTCGTAGTTCGTCACCTGGCCCACCCGGGTGTCCTCCACGGTGAAGTTCACCCGCCGCACCGGCGAGTACAGGGAATCCACTGGAATGATGCCAATGGGCTGTTCGCCCCGGTCCTGCTTTTCCGCCGGGACATACCCGCGTCCCCGGGCCACTGTGATTTCCGCCATGAGCCGGCCGTCCGGCTCCAGAGTGGCAATATGCAGGTCCGGGTTCAAAATCTCCACCTGGGACCCGGTGAGGATATCGCCCGCCTTGACCTCGCCAGCCCCCTGGGCTTCAATACGGATGACCTGGGGTTCGTCGCCGTGCAGCTTGATGACGAGCTCCTTCAGGCTCAGCACGATGTCCGTGACGTCCTCAACGACCCCAGGGATGGTGGAAAACTCATGCAAGACACCGTCAATCTTCAAGGTCGTGACCGCCGCCCCTGGCAACGAGGATAGCAAAACCCGGCGGAGGGCATTCCCTATCGTCGTGCCGTACCCGCGCTCCAAAGGTTCGATGACGAATTTCCCATAATCCTGGGTGACCTCCGTGCTCTCCACCTTTGGCTTGACCATTTCGATCATCCGAACATCCTCCTTGCAGGGCTACGGTGCCTTAGCGGGAGTAGAACTCGACGATCAGGTGCTCCTCCACGGGCATGTCGATGTCCTCGCGCCGCGGCAGGGCCAGGACCTTGCCGGTCCACGTCTCCGGGTTTAGCTCCAGCCATTTCGGCACATTGCGCGTGCGGAATCCCTGCGACAGCTCCACCATGCGCGGGATCTTGCGGCTGGCCTCCTTCACGGACACCTCATCCCCGGCCGCCACCAGGTACGACGGGATGTTCACCTTGCGTCCGTTGACCTGAATATGGCCGTGCCGCACCAGCTGCCGGGCCTCCGCCCGGGAAAGGGCAAAGCCCAGCCGGTATACCACATTGTCCAGGCGCCGCTCCAACAGCTGTAGCAACATCTCGCCGGTGACACCGGTCTTGCGGGCTGCCTTTTCAAAATAGTTTTCGAACTGTGCTTCCATAATCCCATAGATGCGGCGCAGCTTCTGCTTCTCCCGCATCTGCAGAGCATACTCCGACGCCTTGCCGCGCCGGGCCTGACCGTGCTGCCCGGGGCCGTAATTGCGGCGGTCGATGGAGCACTTGTTTGTATAGCAACGCTCCCCCTTCAGGAAGAGCTTCTCGCCAGCACGCCGGCACAACCGGCACGCCGGTCCCGTGTATCTCGCCATTCCCCTTTGCTGCACCTCCAAGTCCTGTTGCGGACAGATTGTGGCGAACGCCCTGTGAAGGGGTTCCACCGGTCAAATTCCCAGACCCAGACTGGCTCCTGTTTCGCCTTCGCCATCAGACGCGGCGGCGCTTCGGCGGGCGGCAACCGTTGTGCGGGATCGGAGTGACGTCCTTGATGAGGCTCACCTCCAGGCCGGCCGCCTGCAAGGAACGGATGGCGGCCTCACGGCCGGCCCCCGGCCCCTTCACCAGGACCTCCACCTCCCGCATGCCATGGTCCATGGCCATTCGCGCCGCGCGCTCCGCGGCAGTCCCGGCCGCGAACGGCGTCCCTTTCCGGGAGCCCTTCATTCCAATATTTCCCGCGCTGGACCAACAAATCACATTCCCGGCCTTGTCCGTGATGGTCACGAGGGTATTGTTGAAGGTCGAGCGGATATGGGCGATGCCACTTTCCACGTTCTTCCGCTCACGCTTCTTCGGCCGGGTCTGTCCCGCTGTACGTGCCAAACCTTCTTCCCCCTTCGGTCATGCCTCTGCGGCGTCAGGCCTTCTTGCGCTTCAGGCCGATGGCCTTGCCTGGCCCCTTGCGGGTGCGGGCATTGGTGTGCGTGCGCTGGCCCCGCACGGGCAGTCCCCGGCGATGCCGCAGGCCGCGGTAGCACCCGATCTCCATGAGGCGCTTGATGTTCATGGATTCCTCGCGGCGCAGGTCCCCCTCGATCTTGTAATTCTTCTCGATGATATCACGCAGGCGCACCTGTTCGTCCTCCGTCAGGTCCCGTACCCGCGTGTCCGGATTCACCTGAGCCGCAGCCAAAACCTTTTTGCTGAGCGTGGGGCCGATGCCGTAGATGTACGTCAGCGCCACCTCCACCCGCTTGTCCCGGGGGAGATCCACTCCGGCTATACGAGCCATCCCGTTTCACCCCTCTTCCTTCATCCCTGTTTCTGCTTGTGCTTGGGGTTCTCGCAAATGATCATGACCCGGCCTTTACGCCGGATGACCTTGCACTTCTCACAGATCCGCTTCACAGACGGCCGAACCTTCATGGCTGCCAACCCTCCCTCACGGCCCGCCCAACCGGTCCCGGTGCGCCTCCGCGTGCCGGACCTGGCAGGATGCGGCCCGAGATCACTTGTACCGGTAGGTGATACGGCCCCGCGTCAGATCATACGGGGAGAGCTCCACCGTCACCCGGTCGCCCGGCAGAATCCGGATGAAATTCATCCGCATTTTGCCGGAAATGTGGGCCAGGACCACATGCCCATTCTCCAGCTGAACCTTGAACATGGCGTTGGGCAAAGGCTCCACGACCTTTCCCTCGACCTCGATGACGTCCTCTTTAGCCATCCGCTCACCGTCCCTCCCGCTGCCCCGCCCATGGGGCTTCCCCGGCCTCCATACCGGTGGCAGCGGCGCCCCCGGCACTGGCACCGGCAGTCCCAGCGCCGTCCGAAGCCTTCTGCCGTTGCCTTTCCGCCTCCCAGCGCCGCAGCGCAGCACGCAGATCCTCATCGCTCACCGGCTGCCCGGCCCGCAGCCGGGTGGCCAGCGGCAGAGCCACATACCGGGTGGCCTGCAGGTGCCGGACGTTTTTCTTCTTGGGCCGCGCCAGACGCCGCAAACCGCCGTCCGCCACCCATACATAGGGCGGCTCTGCCATGCGCACAACCACGTACGCCCGCCCGTGATCCCGGCCAGCCCGGGAGATAACCACTTGTCCAGGCATGATCTCACTCATAGCCGGTGGGCTCCGGTTCGGTCAGAATCGCCGGACCCTCGGGGGTGATGGCCACTGTGTTTTCGAAATGGGCAGACAGCGCACCATCCACTGTCACCACCGTCCATTGGTCCTCCAGCGTTCGAACCTCATAGGTGCCGGCGTTCACCATGGGCTCGATGGCCAACACCATGCCGGCCCGCAGCTTGGGGCCCATACCCGGCGGCCCGTAATTGGGAATCTGCGGCGGCTCGTGCATCTGCCGTCCGATCCCGTGCCCCACGTAATCCCGCACCACCGAAAAACCTGCCGCCTCAGCACACGCCTGGATGGCGTGAGAGATATCTGAAAGATGGTTTCCCACCCGAGCCTGCTGGATCCCCTCCTGCAGGGCCTGCCACGTCACGTCCAGCAGCCTTTGGGCTTCGGCGCTGATGACGCCCACCGGGAACGTGCGGGCTGCATCGCCGTGGTAACCGTCCACGATGGCGCCGATGTCCACGCTGACAATCTGCCCTTCGTGCAGGATGCGGTCCCCGGGAATACCGTGGACCACCTGCTCATCCACAGAGGTACAGATGGACGCGGGGTACCCATGATAGCCCTTGAAGGACGGAACCGCCCCCTCCCGGGCCATCATCTCCTCCACCAACCGGTTCAGATGCCCGGTGGTGACCCCGGGTTTCACATGCTCCCGCACCAGTTCCAGCGCGCGCCAGACCACCAGGCCTGCACGGCGCATCCGCCGCAACTCGCCATTGGATTTTAACACAATCATGCCTTATTCACAACTGCCTCCAGTTTCCGGCGGATCTCGGCCTGCACTGCACCGATCTCCTGGCCGCCGTCCACCTTGAGAAGCAGCTTCTTCCCGGCGTAGTAGTCCACCAACGGCGCGGTCTGCTGGGCGTAGACCTCCAGCCGCTTGCGGATCACCTCTTCGCGGTCATCCTCCCGCTGGACCAGCGCCGCCCCGCAGGCGTCGCAAACGCCCGGCTGGCGCGGCGGCTTGTTTTTCAGATGATAGACCGCTGCGCACTGCGGACAGGTCCGCCGCAAGGACAGGCGCTCCACCACCTCCTCGGGATCCACCGCCACCTCCACCGCCGCCGTCAAGGGCCGCTCCATCTCTGCCAACACCCGGTCCAGGGCCTCCGCCTGCGGCACCGTGCGCGGGAAGCCGTCCAGCAGAAAGCCGGCGGCGCAATCCGGCTTCCCCAGCCGCTCCTGCACCACTCCGATAATGACCTCATCGGGGACCAGCTGCCCGGCGTTCATATACTTTTGCGCCTGGCGCCCCAGCTCACTGCCGGCCTGCACCGCCGCCCGCAGGATGTTCCCCGTGGAGATCTGCGGAATCCCGTAGAACTGGCTCAACATCTCCGCCTGGGTCCCCTTGCCCGCCCCGGGCGGGCCCAACAAAACCAACTGCACGCCTTCCGCCTCCCGCCTGCCGCCCATGGAATTCCTCACTTGATGAAGCCTTCGTAGTTGCGCATCAGCAGCTGGGCTTCCACCTGCTTCATGGTGTCCAGGGCCACCCCCACCATGATCAGGAGCGACGTACCGCCGAAGTAAATCTGTGGCAGGCGGAACACCGCCGTGGTCAGCGCCGGCAGGATGGCGATGATTCCCAGGAAGATGGCCCCCACCAAGGTGATGCGCACCAGCACCTTCTCCAGAAACTCGCTGGTGGGCCGGCCCGGCCGGATGCCCGGGATGAACCCGCCGTACTTCTTCATGTCATCAGAGACCTTCTGGGGATTGAAGGTGATGGCCGTGTAGAAGTAGGTGAAGAACACCACCAACAGCACATAGATCAGGTTGTAGAAAAAGCTGCGCCCGTCCAGGATGTGCTCCAGCCATGTCAGGCTGGGGGCGAACATGGCCAGCGTCGTGGGAAACGCCAGCACCGACGCAGCGAAAATCACCGGGATGACGCCGGCGGAATTCACCCGCAGCGGAATGTGGGTGCTCTGCCCGCCATACATCCTGCGCCCCACCATGCGCTTGGCATATTGCACCGGGATGCGGCGCTGGCCCTCCTGCATCAGCACCACGCCGCCGATGATGACCACAGCCAACAGCAGAAAGGCCGCGATGGAAAACGCGCTGACGCCTCCCTGGCCCACGCCGGCCGCCAGGGACGCCCCCATCTGGGGAATCCGGGAGACGATGCTGGCGAAGATGATCAAGGAAACCCCGTTGCCGATGCCCTTCTCCGAGATCTTCTCGCCCAGCCACATCAGGAACATGGTGCCGGCCGTCAAGGCGACGATCATGTTCAGCACCGTGAAAAACGTGTAATTGGCAATGTAGTTGCGGGCGTAGAGCACTGTGCCGTAGGCCTGGATGACTCCCAGCAGCACCGTGCCGTAGCGGGTGTACTGCTGAATCTTCTTGCGGCCCTCCACGCCCTCTTTGGCCATCTCCTCCAGCTTGGGAATAACCACCGTCAACATCTGCAGAATGATGGAGGCGGTGATATACGGGTTCACACCCAGGGCGAAAATGCTGAAACGCGTCAAGGCGCCGCCGGAGAACAGGTCCAGCAGCCCGAACAGGCTGCCAGCCCCAAACAGCGCCTGCAGGCCCGCGGTGTCCACCCCGGGCACAGGGATGTAGGAGCCGACGCGGTACACCGCCAGAAGTGCCAGGGTAATCAGGATCTTGCGCCGCAGATCCTCGATGCGGAACGCGTTTTGAATGACAGCTAGCGGTTGCACCTCAGATCACCTCGACGGTGCCGCCGGCGGCAGCAATTTTCTGGGCGGCAGATTCCGAGACCCGGTGCACCCGCACCTTCAGCGCCCGCTTCAACTCTCCGTCGCCGAGAACCTTGACCCCGTCCTTCAGATCACGGATGATGCCTGCGGCCAACAGCGTCTCCGGAGTGGCCTCCCGCACGTCCTGGGGCAGGCGCTCCAGATCCTCCACATTCACGATGGCATACTCCTTCTTGAAGGGGAAATTCTTGAAGCCCCGCTTCGGGAGCCGCCGGTAAAGCGGCGTCTGGCCGCCCTCAAAGGCCGGCCCCTTGCCGCCCCCGGAACGGGCCAACTGGCCCTTGCTCCCCTTCGTCGCGGTCTTCCCCATTCCAGACCCGATCCCCCGCCCGACGCGGCGGCGCTCACGGCGCGAACCCGGGGCGGGGTGCAAGTCGTGCATTCGCATGAAACGTCCCTCCCAGACCGGGCCTGCGGGCCCCTGCCTGCCGCCAGGAATGGGCGCCCCGGCCCTGAATCAACCAACCCTACGCCTGCTGGCCCCCGGCCCCGCCGGCTGGGGCCTTGGCCGCGGGTGCCACAGCCCCGGCTTCGGTTGCCGCTTTGGGAGTCGCCGCCTTGGCTGCCGGAGCCGGGGCACCCTCCACTTGGCTTTCATCCACCGGGGCCACTTCCACCAGGTGGTGGATCTTCTGGATCATGCCCCGGATGGCCGGGGTATCCTCTTTGATGACACTGGCCCGCGTGCGCCGCAATCCCAGGGACCGCACGGTGTCCTGTTGATCCCGGGGCAGATTGGCGGCACTGCGCACCAACGAAATCTTGATCTTCTTGGCCACAGCGCATCCCCCTAAAGGATCTCTTCCACGCTCTTCCCGCGCATGCGTGCCACATCTTCCGCTTTTCGCAGGCTCTTCAGTCCGGCCACCGTGGCGCGCACCATGTTGATGGGGTTGGAGGATCCCAGCGACTTGGTGGTGATATCCTTCACCCCGCCCAGCTCCAGCACGGCACGGACCGGGCCACCGGCGATGACCCCGGTTCCCCGCGGCGCCGGGCGCATGAGCACCATCCCTGCACCAAACTCACCGATCACCTGGTGCGGAATGGTGGTTCCCACCATGGTCAGCTCCATCATGTTCTTCTTGGCGTCATCCACGCCCTTGCGGATGGCGTCGGAAACTTCCCGGGCCTTGCCCAGCCCTACGCCCACTTTGCCCTGCCGGTCACCCACCACCACCAGGGCGCTGAAGCTGCGGCTGCGTCCGCCCTTGACGGTCTTGGACACGGCATTGATGGCCACGACTTTTTCCTCCAGATCGCCCTTGCCGCCATCGCGGCGCCCAAGGGCGCTGTCCCGGTCGCGGTCACGATCCCGCCCGCGCTCCGGACGGGTGCTGTCCTTATCCTGACGCGGCACCAAGCTCACCCTCCTTTCGCGTCGCTTCAAAACTCCAGTCCGCCTTCGCGGGCTGCTTCGGCCAGGGCCTGAACCCGGCCGTGATAGGCATTGCCACCCCGGTCGAAAACCACCGACTTCAAGCCTGCGGCTAAAGCCCGCTTCGCCAACAAGTCCCCCACCATGCGGGCGCCCTCCACGTTGCCGCCGTCCACCTGGCCCCGGAGTTCCTTGTCCAGGCTGGAGACTGCCAGCAGGGTCCGCCCGGCGCTGTCATCGATGAGCTGGGCGTAAATGTGCTTCAACGACCGGCTCACAGCCAGGCGGGGCCGCTCCGCACTGCCCACCACCCGTTTGCGCACGCGCAGGTGGCGGCGGAGCCGTTGCCGCTTGCGGTCGAATCCCTTAATCACCGTTCCCACCTGCCTTGTTTATTTCTTGGCGCCCTTGGCACCGGCCTTCCCAGCCTTGCGCCGCACCAACTCGCCCTCGTAACGGATCCCCTTGCCCAGATAGGGTTCCGGCTCCCGGATCGCCCGGATGCGGGCGGCCGTCTGGCCCACCAGCTGCTTGTCGATCCCTGAAACGGTGATCTTGGTGGGCGCCGGCACCTCGATCTGGATTCCCTGCGGGGGATCGATCTCCACAGGGTGCGAATAGCCGACGCTCAGCACCAGCTTGTTGCCCTGTTTGGCGGCCCGGTAGCCTACGCCCACGATCTCCAGGCCCTTCTGATACCCCTGGGTGACCCCCTGGACCATATTGGCGATGAGGCTGCGGGTCAGCCCGTGCAAGGCCCGGTGCTCCTTCTCGTCGGAAGGCCGGAGCACGTGAATCTCGTTCCCCTGGACCTCCACCCGCATATCCGGATGGAAGGTCTGCGTGAGGGTTCCCTTGGGCCCTTTTACGGTCACCGTGTTCCCGTCCACGACCACGTTCACCGAGGCAGGAACCGGCACCGGTTTCTTTCCGATTCGCGACATGACTGCCACCTCCTGACCGGGCCGACACTACCAAACGTAAAACAGAACTTCCCCGCCTATGCCGCGCTTGCGGGCCTCGCGGTCGGTCATGATGCCTTGGGAGGTGGAGATCACCGCCACGCCCAGGCCTCCCAAAACCCGCGGAATTTCGTCACGCCCAACATAGACCCGCCGCCCGGGCTTGCTGATGCGCCGAACACCGGTCAGGACGGGCTTCTTCTGCGGCCCGTAACGCAGGTAGATCCGGATGGTCCCCTGCTTTTTATCGTCGATGAATTCCACGTCCCGCACGTAGCCTTCTTCCTTGAAGACCCGGGCCAGCTCCTTCTTCATCCGGGATGCCGGCACGTCCACCGACGGATGCGCGGCATGGCTGGCATTGCGGATACGCGTCAACATATCGGCAATTGGGTCCGTCATCGCCACTGCGACCCCTCCTTCCTGCTGGACCGGACAACCCTACCAGCTCGCTTTGGTGACCCCGGGAATCTCGCCCCGGTGGGCCAGTTCGCGGAAACACAGCCGGCACATGCCGAAGCGCCGCATGTAGGCGCGGGGCCGGCCGCAGATCCGGCAGCGATTGTACTTGCGGACCGCGAATTTCTGGGGCCGAGCGGCTTTGTTGATCAGCGATTTCTTCGCCACCTGCCATCCCCCTTGTCTCCGTCAGCATCTCCCGTCAGCTGCGGAAGGGCATCCCGAGCCCCTTCAGCAGTTCAAAAGCTTCCTCGTCCGTCCGCGCCGTGGTCACGATGGTGATGTCCATGCCGCGCACGGCGTCCACGTCGTCGTAGTTGATCTCCGGAAAGATCAGCTGCTCCTTCACGCCCAGGCTGTAATTCCCGCGGCCGTCAAAGGACTTCGGCGACACCCCGCGGAAGTCCCGGATCCGGGGCAGCGCCAGGTTGAACAACTTATCCAGAAAATCGTACATCCGGTCCCCGCGCAGGGTCACCATGGCTCCCACCGGCTGGCCGGCGCGCACCTTGAAGGCCGCAATGGAGGTCCGCGCCTTGCGGACCACAGGCTTCTGCCCGCTGATGGCGGTCAGATCCTTCACTGCTCCATCAATGGCCTTGGCATCCTGGGTGGCCTCGCCCACACCCATGTTGAGAACCACCTTCGCCACCTTTGGCACCTGCATGGGGTTCTCGTACTTGAAACGCTCCTTCAGGGCAGGGACCACGTCTTTTTCATACTTTTCCCGCAGGCGTTGGGCCAATGACCGCACCTCCTTCCGCCATCAGTCCATAGTCTTGCCGCACTTGGCACACACCCGGGCCGCGCCCTCTTCGCCGCGGCTCCAACCCACCCGGGTCGGCTCGTTGCAGCTGGGGCAGATGACCATGACCTTGGAAGCAGCCAGCGGCGCCGGCCGCTCCACCACCCCGCCCTGGGGGTTCTCCCGGGACGGACGGGTATGGCGCCTGATGATGTTGATGCCTTCCACCACGACACGCCGTTCCGCAGGCAGGACCTGCAGCACCTTGCCGGTCTTCCCGCGGTCCTTCCCGGAGAGGATCTTCACCGTATCGTTCTTTTTTACGTGCATCTTCACAGCCATCTTTCGCACCTCCCCGGGCTTAGAGCACTTCCGGCGCCAGGGAAATGATCTTCATGTAGTCCTTGTCGCGGAGCTCGCGGGCCACGGGGCCAAAAATGCGCGTTCCCCGGGGGTTCCCCTGGTCGTTGATGATCACGGCGGCATTGTCGTCAAACCGGATATACGAGCCATCCGGCCGCCTGTACTCCTTGGCCGTCCGCACCACCACCGCCCGCACGACCTCGCCCTTTTTCACAATCCCGCCGGGCGCCGCGGACTTCACCGAGGCGATGATCACATCGCCCACAGACGCATATTTCCGCTTGGACCCTCCCAGCACCCGGATGCACAACAATTCCCGGGCCCCGGAATTATCGGCCACATTCAGCCGTGTTTCCTGCTGTATCATTCTCCGCCCCCCTTTCATCCCCGCCGGCTGCGGGGAAGCACATCAGCGGGCCCGTTCCAGGATCTCCACCACGCGCCAGCGCTTCTCACGGCTCAGGGGCCGGGTCTCCATGACCCGCACCCGGTCTCCCACGTGAGTCTCGTTGGCTTCGTCGTGGGCCTTCAACCGGCTGGTCCGCGTAATGGTCTTGCCGTAGAGGGGGTGCTGCACCCTCCGGGTGACTTCCACCACCCGGGTCTTATCCATCTTGTCGCTGACCACGATGCCGACCCGCGTCTTCCGCTGCGGTCGGGCACCGGTTTGCGCTGCCTGTTCCATCGCCACCCCTCCTTATTGCCCCATGGCCCGCAGGCCCAGCTCGCGTTCACGCAGGACGGTCTTCACTTGCGCGATGCTGTGGCGGACCTCCCGCATCCGCATGGGATTGTCCAGCTGGTTCATGTGCAGTTGGAACCGCAGGTTGAACAGCTCTTCCTTCAGATCTGCCAGCTTGCGCTGCAGTTCTTCATCCGTCATGTCCCGGATTTCCCGCATTTTCATGAGCCCTCACCACCCGCTTGGGCCCGGGCCACGAAGCGTGACCGGATGGGCAGCTTGTGTGAAGCCAGCCGCATGGCCTCCTGGGCCACGTCCTCGGGCACCCCCGCGATCTCGAACAAAACCCGGCCCGGCTTGACCACGGCCACCCAGTATTCCGGTGTGCCCTTGCCGCTACCCATACGGGTTTCGGCAGGCTTCGCAGTCACCGGTTTGTCCGGGAAGATCTTGATCCAGACCTTGCCGCCCCGCTTGATATAGCGGGTCATGGCAATACGGGCCGCCTCGATCTGGGTGCTGGTGACCCACCCGGGCTCAGTGGCCTGCAGCCCATATTCCCCAAAAAGGATCTCGTTTCCGCGCGTAGCCAGCCCCTTCATGCGGCCGCGCTGCTGCTTGCGGTACTTAACGCGCTTCGGTGCCAGCATCGGCAGTCACCGCCTTCCCTGCTTCCGCCGGCGCCGCAGCCGGATGCTCCGGCCGCGCGCCCCGTTCGCGTCGCTCACCGCGGGCGCCCCGGTCCGCACGCTCTCCCCGCCGGGAACGCGGCAGCGGCTGCCCGCTGGCAGCCTCATCGGCGGCGGTCATCTTCTTGCCGCCGAGCACCTCGCCCTTGTAAATCCAGCACTTGACGCCGATCACGCCATACGTGGTGCGGGCGATGGCATACCCGTAATCCACGTCCGCCCGCAAGGTGTGCAGGGGAACCTTCCCCTCGGCAAACCACTCGCTGCGGGCGATTTCCGCCCCGCCCAGCCGGCCGGATACAGCGGTCTTGATACCCTGGGCCCCTGCCCGCATGGTGCGCTGCATGGCCTGCTTCATGGCCCGGCGGAAGGAGATACGCCGCTCCAGCTGCTGCGCGATGCTCTCCGCCACCAGTTGGGCGTCCAGCTCCGGCACTTTGATCTCCATGATCTCGATGTTGACCCGTTTGCCGATCAGGGTCTCCAGGTCCTTGCGGACCTTGTCCACTTCGGTCCCGCCCTTGCCGATGACCATTCCCGGGCGGGCGGTGAACAAGGTGACCTTCACCCGCTCAGCAGCCCGCTCAATGAGGATCCGCGACACGCCGGCGGCGCTGAAGCGGGATTTCAGGAAACGGCGGATGCGCAGATCCTCGTGCAGCAGGTCCACATAGGCCTTCTTGTCGGCGAACCAGCGCGCATCCCAGTCCCGGATGATTCCGAGGCGGAGGCCGCCTGGGTGCACCTTGTGCCCCATGCTTAACCCTCCTTCTTCTCCTTTAGAATGATGGTGATGTGGCTGGTTCTCTTCCGGATCCGGTCAGCCCGTCCCCGCGCCTTCGGCATGAACCGCTTCAAGCTCGGCCCCTGATTCACGAAGGCTGCGGCCACCACCAGATTGTCAGGATCCAATTCCAAATTGTTCTCCGCATTGGCCCCGGCGGATCGCACCACCTTGGCCACGATCCCAGCGGCATCTTTCGGCATGAACTGCAGCAGCTGCAGGGCCTCCCGATAGGATCGCCCCCGGATGACGTCCACCATCTGCCGGGCCTTGCGCGGAGTCACCCGCACATAGCGGGCCACTGCTTTCGCTTCCATCGCCCGGTCTCTCCCTTCACCCGTCCGGCCGTGTCCCTCACCGTGGTCACTTCACAGCCGTCGTCTTTTCGCTCTTTGCGTGCCCACGGAAGGTACGCGTGGGGGCAAACTCACCCAGCTTGTGCCCCACCATTTCTTCGGTGATATAAACCGGCACGTGCTTGCGCCCATCGTAAACCGCCAACGTATGGTTGACGAACTCAGGGAAGATGGTAGAGCGCCGTGACCACGTCTTTATGACCCGCTTCTCGCCTTTTTCGTTCATGGCCTGGATCTTCGCCATCAGCTTGGGGTCCACATAGGGCCCTTTCTTCAAGGAACGGCTCACGGGTAACCCTCCCTTCCCTCTTACTTGGTACGCCGGTGCACGATGTACTTGCTGGACTTCTTGTTGCGTGCCCGCGTACGATAGCCCAGCGCAGGCTTACCCCAGGGAGTCATGGGCGAAGGATGCCCCACAGGGGCCCGCCCCTCACCGCCGCCATGGGGGTGATCCACAGGGTTCATCACCGCGCCGCGCACATGGGGCCTGCGGCCCAGCCAGCGCTTCCGGCCTGCCTTGCCCAGCTTCACGTTCTCGTGTTCCAGGTTCCCCACCATGCCGATGGTGGCCCGGCAGCGCTCATCCACCATGCGCATTTCACCGGACGGCAGGCGCAGGGTGGCGTAGCCGCCTTCCTTGGCCATCAGCTGGGCGCCGGCACCGGCCGCCCGCACCAGCTGCGCACCGCGCCCCGGATAAAGCTCCACATTGTGCACCGTGGTGCCCACGGGGATGCTGCTCAACGGCAGAGTGTTCCCCACCTTGATGTCCGCCTGGGGGCCAGACATGACCTGGGCACCCACCTCCAGGCCGTCGGGAGCCAGAATATAACGCTTCTCCCCGTCGGCATAGGTCAGCAGGGCGATGCGGGCCGAGCGATTCGGATCATACTCGATGGAAGCCACCCGGGCCGGAATCCCGTCCTTGTCCCGCCGGAAGTCGATAATCCGGTAGCGGCGCTTGTGTCCGCCGCCCCGAAAACGCACCGTGATCCGCCCCACCGCGTTGCGGCCGCCGGACTTGCGCAGAGCCCGCGTCAACGGCTTGTACGGCTTGCGGGCGGTCAACCCCGAAAAGTCGGCGACACTCATGCCGCGGCGGCCTGGCGTGACGGGTTTGAACTCGCGAATTGGCATGGCCACTCCTCCTACACGCCCTCGAAGATCCCGATCCGGTCGCCGGGCTTCAAGGTCACAACAGCCTTTTTCCAGTCCGGGCGCTTGCCCTCATACCGCCCCAGGCGCTTGCGCTTGCCCTCGCCCCGGATGACGTTCACCTTGAGGACCGTCACCTTGAAGAGCTTCTCCACGGCCTGCTTGACCTCGGTTCGGTTGGCGTCCGGCGCCACATAGAACGTGTACTTGTTGTTTTTCCCCATCTGGTCTGTGCTTTTCTCGGTCACCACCGGCCGGAGCAGCACATCTCTGAGCGTGGCTGGCATTATCCCAGCACCTCCTCCAGGCGGCTCACGGCGTCCCGGGTAATGACCACCTTGGCGTGATTGACCAGATCCACCACGTTCAGGCTGTCTGCCTCCGTGGTCCACACCCCGGGCAGATTCCCGGCGGCCCGGCGCACCGCCGGATCGGGGTCACGGAGCACGATCAAGGTTTTATCCAGGGCCTTCAGGTTGGACAGCACCTTCGCCATGGCCCGGGTTTTCGCCTCCGGCAGGGTCAGCTGGTCCACCACCGTCAGATTGCCCTCGCCGGTCTTGGCCGACAGGGCGGAGCACAGCGCCAGACGCCGCACCTTCTTGGGTATCCGGTAATCATAGTCCTTCGGATGGGGCCCGAACACAGTGCCCCCTCCCACCCAGAGAGGGGAACGGATGCTTCCCTGCCGGGCCCGGCCCGTTCCCTTCTGCCGCCACGGTTTGCGCCCGCCGCCGGAAACCTCGGCGCGGGTCTTCGTATCCACGGTGCCCTGGCGGCGGTTGGCCAACTGGGCCACGACCACTTGGTGCACCGCGGCGTCATTGCGCGGGGCAGCGAAGATCTCGTCCTTGAGGGTGATCTCTCCCACTCGCTGCCCCTCCACGTTATACACAGCTACGGTGGGCATGGCCTTCCTCCTTTCCGCCATCAGGCTTTCTTCGCGGCAGCCCGTGCGGCACGCAGAAGGACATACGCCCCCCGCACCCCTGGCACAGCACCGCGGACCAGAATCAGATTACGCTCCGGGTCCACCCGCTCAATGCGCAGGTTTCGGACCGTGACCCGGGCATTGCCCACCCGGCCCGGCAAACGGCGCCCTTTGAACACCCGTTGGGGGTCCGTGGCTCCGCCTGTGCCCGGCCGCCGGTGGTACATGGACCCGTGGGACATGGGACCCCGGTTGAAATGGTGGCGGGCCACTGCGCCCAGAAAGCCCCGGCCTTTGCTGGTGCCGATGACATCCACCCGGTCCCCGGCGGAGAACACATCGGCCTTGATCTCTGCGCCCACCTCCGGGAACTGGCCATCCTCCACGCGCAGCTCGCGCAAAACCCGCAGGGGCTTCACCTTGGCCTTGCTCAGATGGCCGCGGGCGGGCTTGTTCAGCCGGGCTTCAGGAACAGGGTCGAACCCCAGCTGGATCGCCTCATACCCATCAGTTTCCTTGCGCTTCACCTGGACCACAGGACACGGCCCGGCCTCGATGACGGTCACGGGCACGGCCCGGCCGTCCTCGGCATACACCTGTGTCATGCCTAATTTGCGTCCAAGAATTCCCTTTGGCACCGGTTACACCTCCCCGCCCTCAGAGCTTGATTTCAATGTCCACGCCGGCCGGGAGGTCCAACCGCATCAAGTCGTCCACGGTTTTTGCGGTAGGCTCCAGAATATCTACAAGCCGTTTGTGGGTGCGCATCTCAAACTGCTCCCGCGAATCCTTGTCGATGTGCGGGGAGCGCAAAACCGTGAACACGCTGCGCTCCGTAGGGAGCGGAATGGGACCGGATACCACCGCACCCGAACGGCGCGCAGTCTCCACGATCTTCTCCGCCGACTGGTCCAGAAGCCGATGATCGAAAGCCTTCAGCCGGATGCGGATTTTCTGCGCCACGATTATCCCTCCTCCCGGAAGTCACCTTGGCCGGGACTGCTTCCCATCGCCCACAGGGCCCCGGGCCAGGGAAGAGCCTGCCTGTCCTCTCGTCCAGACGCGCCGCCTGCCCCAGGCCGCTCAGCCCGGCCCTTCCCGCCAAACCGGGCCAGCCGGTGGAGGCTGGCCCGGTTCCCGCCAACAGGCAAGCCGCGCCCTGGGACTCCCCGGCGGAGCCTCACTCGATGATCTTGGAGACAACGCCGGCGCCCACCGTATGGCCGCCTTCGCGGATGGCGAAACGCAGCCCTTCCTCCATGGCGATGGGGGTGATGAGCTCCGCTTCCATTTTCACGTTGTCGCCGGGCATGACCATTTCCACGCCCTCGGGCAGCTTAATCACTCCCGTCACGTCGGTGGTGCGGAAGTAGAACTGCGGCCGGTAGCCGTTGAAGAAGGGGGTATGGCGCCCGCCCTCTTCCTTGGTCAGCACGTAAACCTCGGCGAAGAAGTGGGTGTGCGGCGTGATGGAGCCGGGCTTGGCCAAAACCTGGCCGCGCTCCACCTCATCCTTGTCGATGCCGCGCAGCAGGCAGCCGATGTTGTCGCCCGCCTGAGCCACATCCAGTGTCTTACGGAACATCTCCACACCGGTGATGACGGTCTTGCGCGGCTCCGTGGTGAGACCCACGATCTGTGCCTCGTCACCCACCTTGATCTGGCCGCGCTCCAGACGCCCGGTGGCCACGGTGCCGCGGCCGGTGATGCTGAAGACATCCTCCACAGGCATCAGGAACGGCTTGTCAATGTCGCGCTGCGGGGTGGGAATGTAGTTGTCCACTTCATCCAGCAGCTTGAGGATGGGGCCGCACCACTGGCACTCCCGCTTGCCGCAGCCGCACTCCAGCGCCTTCAGTGCCGAGCCGGTGACGATGGGGATCTCATCGCCCGGGAACTCATACTTGCTCAGGAGGTCCCGGACTTCCACTTCTACCAGCTCCAGCAGCTCCGGGTCGTCCACCATGTCCGACTTGTTCAGGAAGACCACGATGTAGGGCACACCCACCTGGCGGGCCAACAGGATGTGCTCCCGGGTCTGGGGCATGGGGCCGTCGGCGGCCGAAACCACCAGGATGGCGCCGTCCATCTGGGCTGCACCGGTGATCATGTTCTTCACGTAGTCGGCATGGCCCGGGCAGTCCACATGGGCGTAGTGGCGCTTGTCGGTCTCATACTCCACGTGCGCGGTGTTGATGGTGATGCCACGGGCCTTCTCCTCAGGAGCCGAATCGATCTCGTCATAGGCCTTGAACTGGGCCTTCCCCTGCTTGGAAAGAAGCAGGGTGATGGCTGCGGTCAGCGTGGTCTTGCCGTGGTCAACGTGGCCGATGGTCCCGATGTTCACATGGGGCTTTGTCCGTTCGTACTTCTGCTTTGCCATTGCATCCTTTCCTCCTAACTGGAAAAGTTGGCCGGGAAACTCAAGCACCCTTGGCCAGAACTTCTGTGGCAATGCCAGGCGGCACCTCGGCGTAATGCGAGAACTGCATCACGTACGTGGCGCGTCCCTGGGTCATTGAGCGCAAATCATTCACGTACCCGAACATGGTGGCCAACGGAACCAGGGCGGTGATGACCTGGGCGCCGGGCCGCGGCTCCATGCCCTCGATGTGGCCGCGTCGCGAGCTGAGATCGCCCATGACATCCCCCATGAACTCCTCAGGCGTCACCACTTCCACCTTCATGATGGGCTCCAGAAGGACCGGATCCGCCTTGCGACACCCCTCCTTGAAGGCCATGCTGGCGGCGATTTTGAAGGCCATCTCGGAGGAGTCCACCTCGTGATAGGATCCGTCGTACAGCGTAACCTTCACGTCCACCACAGGGTAACCGGCCAGCACGCCAGACTGCATGGCGTCGCGCACCCCGGCTTCCACAGCGGGGATGTACTCCTTGGGGACCACGCCGCCCACGATCTTGTTGACGAACTCGAACCCCGTGCCGGGCTCCTTGGGCTCCAGCTCCAGCCACACATGGCCGTACTGGCCGCGGCCGCCTGTCTGGCGGATGAACCGCCCTTCCTGCTGCACCTTGGACCGGATGGTCTCCCGGTAGGCCACCTGGGGCTTGCCCACGTTGGCACCGACCTTGAACTCGCGCAGCAGCCGGTCCACGATGATCTCCAGGTGCAGCTCACCCATGCCGGCGATGATGGTCTGCCCAGTCTCCTCATCCGTGTGGACCCGGAAGGTGGGGTCTTCCTCGGCCAGGCGCTGCAAAGCCATCCCCAGCTTATCCTGATCCGCCTTCGTCTTGGGCTCGATGGCCACCGAGATCACGGGATCCGGGAAATCCATGGCTTCCAGCACGATGGGGTGCTTCTCGTCGCATAGGGTGTCGCCGGTGGTGGTATCGCGCAGGCCCACGGCTGCGGCAATGTCGCCGGCGTACACGCTATCCACATCCTGGCGGTGGTTGGCGTGCATGCGCAGAATCCGGCCCATGCGCTCCTTCTTGCCCTTGGTGGCGTTCAGCACATAGCTGCCGGCCTGCAGCGAACCGGAATAGACCCGGAAGAACGCCAGCTTACCCACGTAGGGATCAGCCATAATCTTGAACGCCAGCGCCGTGAACGGCTGATCATCGTCAGGATGGCGCTCTGTGCTCTCGCCGGTCTCCGGATCGGTTCCTTCCACAGGCGGCAGATCCAAGGGCGACGGCAGATAGTCCACAATGGCGTCCAGCAGAGGCTGCACCCCCTTGTTACGGAAGGACGAACCGCACAGCACGGGCACCAGCCTTCCGCCGATGCAGGCCTTGCGCAACGCCTGGCGCAACTCGTCGGGGCTGACCTCCTGGCCCTCCAGGTATTTCTCCATCAGCGCGTCGTCGGTGGAGACGATGGCCTCCAGCATGGCGTCGCGGGCCTCTTTGGCCTTACCCGCCAACTCCGGCGGAATGGCGGTCTTCTCGACCTTGATCCCCAAGTCGTCGTGGTAGATGACAGCCTCGTTGTCGATCAGGTCCACCATGCCACGGAAGGAATCCTCGACGCCGATAGGAATCTGGACAGGCACCGGCTCAGCGGACAGGCGCTCTCTGATCTGCTTGACCACCCGGTCGAAGTCCGCCCCCACCCGGTCCATCTTGTTCACATAGGCGATACGGGGCACATGATAACGGTCCGCCTGGCGCCACACGGTTTCGGACTGCGGCTCCACGCCTCCCACGGCACAGAACACCGCCACCGCCCCGTCAAGCACCCGCAGAGACCGTTCCACCTCTACTGTGAAGTCCACGTGGCCGGGTGTATCAATAATATTAATGCGATGCCCGCGCCAATAACAGGTGGTGGCAGCCGACGTGATGGTGATGCCACGCTCCTGCTCCTGGACCATCCAGTCCATGGTCGCGGTGCCCTCGTGGACCTCGCCCATGCGATGGACCTTGCCGGTATAGAACAAGATCCGCTCTGTGGTCGTGGTCTTGCCGGCATCGATGTGCGCCATGATGCCGATGTTTCTCGTCCTCGGCAGTTCATATTCCCTGGGCAAACCTAATTCCACCTCTACCACCGGTAATGAGCAAAGGCCTTGTTGGCTTCTGCCATCCGATGGGTGTCTTCGCGTTTTTTTACGGCGCCCCCCGTGCCGTTGGCTGCGTCGATCAGCTCGGCCGCCAGTTTCTCCGCCATGACGCGCTTGTCAGAACGCTCACGGGCGAACTGGACCAGCCACCGCAGCCCAAGCGATTGCCGCCTCTCACTGCGAACTTCCACCGGAACCTGGTATGTGGCACCCCCCACCCGCCGGGCCTTGACCTCCAGGACCGGCATGGCGTTTTTCAGTGCCTGCTCCACCACTTCCAGCGGCTCTTTCTTGGTCTGCTCCTTGACCTTATTGAGCGCGTCGTAGACGATTCGCTCCGCCACGCCCTTCTTGCCGCTGTACATGACCTTGTTGATCAAGGCTGTCACGAGCTCGCTTTGGTAAACCGGGTCCGGCGCCGGAATCCTGCGTATAGCTTTTCCCCGCCGCGGCATGTCCTTTCCCCCTTCATGCGGGATCCAAACAGCAAGGCTCTCGTATCTTCCTCACTTCGGCCGCTTGGCCCCGTACTTTGACCGCCCCTGACGCCGGTTTTGAACTCCGGCGGTGTCCAATGTGCCGCGGATAATGTGGTAACGCACTCCCGGCAGGTCCTTTACACGGCCGCCTCTGACCAAGACCACCGAGTGCTCCTGCAGATTGTGCCCCTCCCCGGGAATGTAGGAGGTGACCTCCACCCCATTCACCAGGCGCACTCTGGCCACCTTCCGCAAGGCGGAATTGGGCTTTTTCGGCGTGACGGTCTTGACCACCGTACAAACGCCGCGTTTCTGAGGAGCGCCGACCTCTGCGTACCGGCTGCGGTTCTGCAGAGAGTTATACACCCAGCGCAGAGCCGGTGCGGCGCTCTTGCCTGTGACCCGCTTGCGGCTTTTCCGCACCAGTTGCTGAATCGTCGGCAAACCCTTCACCACCTTTCACTGCTGTGTCCCAGGTTGGCGTAGTCTGGCTGCAGCCGCTGCCCCGACTTCGATGCCACACGCCTGGCCCAGGGCATTCATGGAAGGGACCGGGATCACCGGCACCTCCCGTTCCTGGCATTTCTCCCGCAGTGGACGCACCAACCATTCTTCAGCGTCGGCCGCCAGATAAACCTCTTCGGCCTGGCCCGCCTCCACCGCCTTGAGGGTCTGCTTGATGCCCACTGTCTTGTGGCGGGCCTGGCGTAATTCCTCCAAGGACATCCCATCCACCCCGCCAAACGGATTCCTCCCGCCGGGCTCACAAAGGGGGTCCGGAGGCCCTTACGGGCCTTACCGGGCCCCACCAGACAGGCAGAATCCACATCGAGCGTCAGACACACTTCGTAATTGTAGCATTGGGCCCCTACAGTGTCAAGGATCGCTCCGGTGCTACGGACGGGCCGGATGCTCCTGCTCCTCCGCAGCATCCTGGAGCCCCCCGGCCGGCACCGCCGTGGCGTGCCGCTCTTCCGGGCGGAGGTCTGCGGCGCCGTCGCCGCGGCCGCCGTTCTCCTCTTCCGCCCCGGCAGCGGCAGCCAGCCCGTCGCCCCCGGCGCCCTCGTCCGCCTGATCTACGGCCTCAGCGCCCGCCGGGGCCGGCGCCACAACCTCCGCCAGGCCATCCCCCCGGCCCGCCACGGCCACCGCGGCCTCATGGCCCTCATGGCCCTCCGCCGCTGCTCCGCCTTCCTCCGTTTGCTCTGGGGCAGCGGCCGGCCGCTGCGGTTTCGGCAGCTCCACGTCGGGGATGCGGATGTTCCGGTAGCGGGACATGCCGGTGCCGGCCGGGATCAGCTTGCCGATGATCACGTTCTCCTTGAGGCCGATGAGCGGATCGGTCTTGCCCTTGATGGAAGCCTCGGTGAGCACCCGGGTGGTCTCCTGGAAGGAAGCGGCGGACAGGAAGCTGTCCGTGGCCAGCGACGACTTGGTGATGCCCAAAAGCACGTCGTGGCCGGTGGCAGGTTCCTTTCCGTCTGCAGCCACCTTCGCGTTCTCTTCCTCGAATTCGAAGCGGTCCACCAGGCTGCCGGGCAGGAAGTCCGTGTCGCCAGGGTTATCCACCCGGACCTTGCGCAGCATCTGCCGGACAATGATCTCAATGTGTTTATCATTGATGTCCACGCCCTGGGAACGGTAGACGTTCTGCACTTCCTGCACCAGATAGCGCTGAACCGCCTGGATCCCCTTGATGCGTAGAATGTCGTGGGGGTTCACAGACCCTTCCGTGAGCTGGTCCCCGGGTTCCACCACGTCGCCCTTGCTGACCCGCAGGCGGGCACCGTACGGCACGGCATACTGCCGTTCCTCGCCGTTCTGCATGTGGACCACCACGCGGCGGCTGCCCTTGCTCTCCGTGATGTCCACCGTGCCGCCCACTTCGGTGACGATGGCCTGGCCCTTGGGCCTGCGGGCCTCAAACAACTCCTCCACGCGGGGAAGACCCTGGGTGATATCCTCGCCGGCCACGCCGCCGGTGTGGAACGTCCGCATGGTGAGCTGCGTGCCCGGCTCCCCGATGGACTGGGCAGCGATGATGCCCACCGCCTCGCCGATCTCCACCCGCCGCCCCGTGGCCAGGTTGCGGCCGTAGCAATGGGCGCACACGCCGTAGCGGGAGCGGCACGTCAGCACCGAGCGGATGGCCACTTCCTTGACCCCGGCCTTTTCGATCTCCGCCGCCTCTTCGTCGCTGATCAAGTGATCCGCGGGAAGAGAATGCTCGACGCCCTGGGCGTCGGTATAGGTCAGGGGCCGCGCCGTGTAACGGCCGGCGATGCGGTCCCGCAGCGGCTCGATGACCTCGCTCCCGTCCCGGATGGCCGACACCATTGTGGCCTCCGTGCTGCCGCAGTCCTCTTCGCGGACGATGACGTCCTGCGACACGTCCACCAGCCGCCGGGTGAGGTAGCCGGAGTCTGCGGTGCGCAAGGCGGTGTCCGCCAGGCCTTTGCGGGTGCCGTGGGTGGAAATGAAGTATTCCAACACCGTCAGGCCCTCACGGAAGTTGGCTTTGATGGGGATCTCGATGATCCGGCCGGAAGGATCGGCCATAAGGCCCCGCATGCCTGCCAACTGACTCAACTGCGAGATGTTGCCGCGGGCGCCGGAGTTGGCCATCATGTAGACCGGGTTGAAGCGGTCCAGGTTCTCGATCATGGCCTCCGTGACCTCATCCTTGGCCCGGGTCCAGATGTCGCAAATGGTGCGGTAGCGCTCCTCGCTGGTGATGAGGCCGCGCCGGTGGTTCATCTCCACCTTGTCGACCTGCTCTTCCGCGCGGCGCAGGATCTCCTCTTTCTTCGGCGGGATCACCACATCCGTGATGCCGATGGTGGTGCCGGACAAGGTGGCATAGTGGAAGCCCAGCTCCTTGATGGCATCCAGCAGCTCCGCCGTCTTGGTGTTGCCATAGCGCCGGTAGCACTCGTCCACGATGCGGCCCAATTCCTTGCGGTCCACCAGCTTGTTCAGGAAGCCCAGATCCACAGGCAGCGCGGCGTTGAAGAACAGGCGGCCCGGCGTGGTCTGCACCCGCTCCCAGCCCTTTTCGGTCTTCCTCCGGAACTGGATGCGCGCCTGCAGCGAGACACTCCCCGTCTCCACCGCCATGCGGACTTCATCCAGGTCGCCGAAGACCTTGCCCTCGCCCTTGGCATTGGGACGCTCCATGGTCAGATAATAGCAGCCGATGACCATGTCCTGCGTGGGCACGGCGATGGGCCGCCCGTCCTTGGGCGAGAGGATATTCTGCGTGGAAAGCATCAACACGCGGGCCTCGGCCTGTGCCTCCGCAGACAACGGGACGTGCACGGCCATCTGGTCGCCGTCGAAGTCTGCGTTGTAGGCGGAGCAAACCAACGGATGGATCTGAATGGCCCGGCCTTCCACCAGCACCGGCTCGAAGGCCTGGATGCCCAGGCGGTGCAGAGTGGGAGCGCGGTTCAGCAGCACCGGGTGCTCGCGGATGACCTCCTCGAGCACGTCCCAGACCTCGTCCCTGACCCGCTCCACAGCGCGCTTGGCGCTCTTGATATTGTTGGCCAAGCCCCGGTCCACCAGCTTCTTCATGACGAAGGGCTTGAACAGCTCCAAGGCCATCTCCTTGGGCAGGCCGCACTGATGGAGCTTCAGGCTGGGGCCCACCACGATGACGGAACGGCCGGAGTAGTCCACGCGCTTGCCCAGGAGGTTCTGGCGGAAACGCCCCTGCTTGCCCTTCAACATATCACTGAGGGATTTCAGCGGCCGGTTGCCGGGGCCCGTGACGGGCCGCCCACGGCGGCCGTTGTCGATGAGGGCATCCACCGCCTCCTGCAGCATACGCTTCTCATTGCGCACGATGATATCCGGTGCCCCCAGCTCCAGCAGCCGCTTCAGCCGGTTGTTGCGGTTAATCACGCGCCGGTAGAGGTCATTCAGGTCCGAGGTGGCGAACCGCCCGCCGTCCAGCTGGACCATGGGCCGCAGATCCGGCGGGATCACCGGCACCACATCCAGGATCATCCACTCCGGCCGGTTGCCGGACTTGCGGAACGCTTCTACCACTTCCAGCCGCCGCAAGGCGCGCACCCGGCGCTGCCCGCTGGAATCCCGCACCTCCCGCCGCAACTCGCGGGAGAGCTTGTTCAGGTCGATCTCCTCCAGAAGCTTCTTGACCGCCTCTGCGCCCATGCCGGCCTTGAAGTTCTGTCCGTACTTCTCCCGGTACTCCCGGTATTCCGCCTCGCTGAGCAGTTGTTTCTTGGTCAGCGGGGTGTCGCCCGGGTCCGTGACCAGATAGGAGGCAAAATAGAGCACCTTCTCCAGGGCCCGGGGAGACATGTCCAAAAGCAAGCCCATCCGGCTCGGAATACCCTTGAAATACCAGATATGGGAAACCGGCGCCGCCAGTTCAATGTGGCCCAACCGTTCGCGGCGTACCTTGGCCCGGGTCACTTCCACGCCGCAGCGATCGCACACTACGCCCTTGTAGCGCACGCGCTTGTACTTGCCGCAGTGGCACTCCCAGTCCTTGGTGGGTCCGAAGATCCGTTCGCAGAACAGCCCGTCGCGTTCCGGCTTTAGAGTGCGATAGTTGATGGTCTCCGGCTTCTTGACCTCACCACTGGACCAGGCCCGAATCTGCTCCGGCGAAGCCAGCCCGATCTTGATTCGGTCGAAGTTATTTACGTCCAGCACGGCGTTTCCCCCTTCGTGCCTCTAACGCCGCGGGCGCCGACGGCGTCCGCCACCGGTTTCATCGTCCTGATCGCCGCCTAAACCCAGCAAACCCTCATCAGAATCTGAGCCGCCGTCGTCAGCGAAGGGATCCATCCTGTCCTCATCGTCCGTGGGGCCCAGGTCGTCGTCCAAATCGGCTCTCCTGTGGCGGCGGTACAGCCGGCGGTCCGGGTCCAGAAGGTCATCCTCGTCCTCCTCGTCCTGGTCTTCCTCTTCCTGGGACCGCAGAGATTCCAGGGACTCCAGGTCATCCAGGTCCAGCCCGGACTCCAGGTCGTCCTCGTCCCGCCGCGGCCGGGCCCTCTTGCCCCGGCCCGGGGCCCCGGCGGTGGCGATGTCGTCGGAATCCTCATCGGCTCCTTCCGCTATGGAGGACAGGTCCTCGTCCTCCAGGCCCAGATCGTCGGTGTCCTCATCCTCCTCGCCGTCCCCGGTTTCTTCATCCTCTTCATCCCCGGCCTCATCCTCGTCTGGCGCCGGCAGGTGGCGCTCGCCGATGCTGCGGGCACCACCGACGGCCACCTTCGGCAAGGCGGCGGGCTCGGATTCCTCCTCGCCTTCTTCCCCTTCCTCCCCTTCCTCCTTCTCACCCAGGACCGGTCCCAGAGCCACCAAGGGCCTGCGCTCCGGCCGGGCATCCTCGCGGCCTTGCAGGTCAATGCCCAGCTCGCGGGCCATGTCGCTTACGTCGTCGTCGTCTTCCTTGATCTCGATCTCCTTGTTATTCTCCGACAAGACCCGTACATCCAAAGCCAGGCTCTGCAATTCCTTGATCAGGACCTTGAACGATTCCGGAACACCCGGTTCCGGCACATTCTCGCCTTTGACGATGGCCTCGTAGGTCTTCACCCGGCCCACGATGTCATCGGATTTCACAGTCAGCAGCTCCTGCAGGGTATAGGATGCGCCATAGGCCTCCAAGGCCCAGACTTCCATCTCTCCGAAGCGCTGGCCGCCGAATTGGGCCTTGCCGCCCAACGGCTGCTGGGTCACCAGGGAATACGGGCCGGTGGAGCGGGCGTGGATCTTGTCGTCCACCAGGTGGGCTAGCTTGAGCATGTAGATCTGCCCCACCATGATGGGCTGATCGAAGAATTCGCCGGTACGCCCGTCCCGCAGCCAGATCTTGCCATCCTTGGGCAGGCCGGCCTTATCCAGCATGGCCAGGACTTCCTGCTCGGTGGCGCCGTCGAAGACCGGCGTGGCCACATGCAGGCCCAGCGCCTTGGCTGCCCAGCCCAGGTGGGTTTCCAGCACCTGGCCCACATTCATGCGGGACGGCACGCCCAGGGGATTGAGCACGATCTGCACCGGAGTGCCGTCCGGCAGGAACGGCAGGTCCTCCTGCGGCAGAATGCGGGAGACCACCCCTTTGTTCCCGTGGCGGCCGGCCATTTTGTCACCGGCAGAGATCTTGCGCTTCTGTGCCACGTAGACCCGGACCAGCTTGTTGACGCCCGGAGCCATTTCGTCACCGTTCTCGCGGGTGAAGATCTTCACGTCCACCACTTTGCCGGACTCGCCGTGAGGCACCCGCAGGGACGTATCCCGCACCTCGCGGGCCTTCTCGCCAAAGATGGCCCGCAGTAGCCGCTCCTCCGCCGTGAGCTCCGTCTCGCCCTTGGGCGTCACCTTCCCCACCAGGATGTCGCCGGGACGCACATCGGCGCCGATGCGGATGATGCCCCGCTCGTCCAGATCCTTGAGGACATCTTCACCTACATTGGGAATATCACGGGTGATCTCCTCGGATCCCAGCTTGGTGTCGCGGGCCTCGCACTCGTATTCCTCAATATGGATGGAGGTGAAGACGTCCTCCTTGACCAGCTCCTCACTGAGGAGAACAGCATCCTCATAGTTGTAGCCTTCCCAGGGCATGAACGCCACCAGTACATTGCGCCCCAGCGCCAGCTCGCCTTGATCTGTGGAAGGGCCATCCGCCAGCACTTCGCCGGCCTTCACCTTCTGGCCCTTGCGCACAATGGGCTTCTGGTTGATGCAGGTGCCCTGGTTGGAGCGCTTGAACTTCAGCAGCGGATAGCGCGTTTCGTGGCCGCCTTTGCCCTTCACCACCACCTCCGTGGCAGTCACCCGGGTGACTTCCCCGTCTTCCTTGGCTACCACCACCACACCGGAGTCCACCGCTGCCTTGTATTCCATGCCTGTACCCACCAGCGGTGCCTCGGTGCGCAAGAGCGGCACGGCCTGGCGCTGCATGTTGGAACCCATCAGCGCCCGGCTGGCGTCGTCGTTTTCCAGGAACGGAATGAGGGACGTGGCCACCGAGAACACCTGCTTCGGCGACACGTCCATGAAGTCCACCTGCTCCGGCTTGATGATCAGAATTTCTTCCTTGAACCGCGCGGAAACGCGCTCATGGACAAAGTGGCCGTCCTCACTCAGAGGCTCGTTGGCCTGAGCGATGACGTAGCGGTCCTCCTCATCGGCCGTCAGATAAACCACTTCGTCGGTGACCACTCCGTTTTGCACGCGGCGGTACGGCGTTTCGATGAAGCCGTAGTCGTTCACCCGGGCGTAGGTGCACAAAGACCCGATCAGGCCGATGTTCGGGCCTTCCGGCGTCTCAATGGGACACATACGGCCGTAGTGCGAATGGTGCACGTCGCGGACCTCGAACCCTGCCCGTTCCCGCGAGAGGCCGCCGGGTCCCAGGGCGCTCAGGCGCCGCTTGTGCGTCAGCTCGGCCAGAGGATTCGTCTGGTCCATGAACTGGCTCAGCTGGCTGGAGCCGAAAAACTCCTTGATGGCCGCCACCACCGGCCGGATGTTGATCAAGGCTTGCGGCGTCACCGCGTCGATATCCTGGATGGTCATCCGTTCCCGGACCACCCGTTCCATGCGGGCCAAGCCCACCCGGAACTGGTTCTGCAGCAGCTCGCCCACAGACTTCAGCCGGCGGTTGCCCAAGTGGTCGATATCGTCGGTCTCCCCCACGCCGTCCATGAGGCCCAGAAAATAGTTCACCGTGGCGAAGACGTCCTCTGGCTTCAGCAGGCGTTCCTCCTGCGACGGCTGCCCGTTGCTGATGACCTTCACCAGGCGGTCTTCGTTTCCGTATACGTAGGCTTCCTGCACGCCGGCGGCTTCGATCTGCTCCGCCCTCTGCCGCGACAGCACCTGATCCGCCTCTGCCAGGACTTCCCCAGTGGACGGATCTGCCACAGGCTTGGCCAGCCGGCGGCCGGTCAGACGGGTGGCTAGGCGCAGCTTCTTGTTCAGCTTGTAGCGCCCCACCGCCGCCAAATCGTAGCGCTTGGCGTCGAAAAACAGGGACTGGAACAAGGTCCGGGCCGACTCCACCGTAGGCGGTTCGCCGGGCCGCAGGCGCTTGTAGACCTCGATCATGGCCTCGTCGGCGTTGGTGGTGTTGTCCCGGTCCAGAGTGTTCTGGATGGCCCGGTGCTCCAGGAAGAACTCCTTGAGCGCCGCATTGCTCTCGATGCCCAAAGCCCGCAGGAGCACTGTCACAGGCACCTTGCGCGTCCGGTCAATGCGGACCCACATGACCTCGTTGCTGTCCGTCTCGAATTCCAGCCAGGCGCCCCGGTTGGGGATCATACTGGCCGTGTAGATCGCATTGCCGGCCGGGTCCGCCTGGCGGTCGAAATACACCCCCGGCGAGCGGACCAGCTGGCTGACGATGACCCGCTCGGCGCCATTGATGATGAAGGTGCCTTTCTCGGTCATGAGCGGGAAATCGCCCATGAACACGTCCTGCTCCTTGACCTCGCCGGTCTCCTTGTTCACCAGGCGCACCCGCACCTTCAGCGTGGCGGCGTAGGTGGCATCGCGCTCCTTGCATTCCTCCACGGTGTACTTGGGCTCGCCCAGAGAATAATCGATAAACTCCAGAACCAGATTACCTGTAAAATCTTCGATGGGTGAGATGTCCCGGAAGGTCTCCAGCAGGCCCTCCTTGAGGAACCATTGGTAGGACTTTTGCTGAATCTCGATCAGGTTGGGGATTCCCAAGACCTCGTGGATCTTGGAGAAACTCATGCGCTGACGCTTTCCGGCTGCGATCGCATAAGCCAACAGCATCCACCCCTTAGAAAGCGGCATTTGCCCGGCACCCCCGGGCCCTGGTTCGGCGGAAAAGGCAGGGGCATGACAAAGGCCTCAGTAACGGGAAAAACGGACTAGCCGCCAGGCCCAATCCCCCACCGGCGCCTGGCTGCGCACGGCATGGATGGATGGGGCAGCGGCATCCCTGATCCCCAAAGCCTTTGGGAAGACATGTTTCTTATCGTCTTTCACCGCCCGGATGAGACGTTGCGACCCTGTCGAACGCTGGTACCGGAGGTTCAGCCGTCCTTGGGCCCTGCCTTGGGCCCTCGCAGGCCCGGTTACCGCGGCGCCGGAGAGCAGACGCGCGGCGCCCCGGGCAGATCCAGGATTTGGCGAGATTTGTTTCCCCGCGGGAGGAGAAGTGCAAGAGACAGCGAAATAGAATAAAGTCGAAAGAACCAAAAACCTGGACGTTTGCGCCATCTGGCCCCGGCCGGCTGACTTGGCGGCACCACGCCAAGTTCTCACGCTGCATTTAACTACTCTACCACAGCACCCAACCGTTGTCAACGGGATGGGCGGGGTCCAGCCCCGCCCATCCGTCCGATTCCGTGCATTGCCGCAGATTACTTGATCTCCACAGACGCGCCGGCTTCTTCCAGCTTCTTCTTGATCTCCTCGGCCTGCTCCTTGTTGACGCCCTCTTTAACGGGCTTCGGAGCGCCGTCCACCAGGTCCTTGGCTTCCTTAAGGCCCAGGCCGGTGATCTCCCGCACCACCTTGATGACCTGGATCTTCTTGTCGCCGGCGGCGGTGAGGACCACGCTGAACTCGGTCTTCTCCTCTTCCGCCGCGGCCGGAGCCGCGCCAACCGCAGCCGCAGGGGCAGCCACAGCCACAGGGGCGGCGGCGGTGACCCCGAATTTCTCCTCCAGAGCCTTCACCAACTCGGAAAGCTCCAGGACCGTCATGTTCCCAATGGCTTCAATGAGTTCTTCCTTGCTAATGGCCATCTGATTTCAGCCTCCTCAGGTAAATATGCGAAATGGGTCTCGCGGTGGGAGCAAGTCTTCCTGGGAGAAGATCTCCCGGTTGCTCAAGCCTGGCCTGCAGCAGCTTCCTTCTGGCGCCGCACGGCATCCAAGGCGTACACCAGCTGGCGCAGTGTGCCGTTCAGCACGCCCACCAGGCCGGCCACAGGCGCCTGCATGCCCGCCAACACCCTGGCCAGCAGCACCTCTCGCGGCGGTAGGGCTGCCAACGCCTGAACGGCCTTGGCGTCGATGACGCGCCCCTCCAGCACCGCGCCTCGGATCGCGAGATTCTTGTGATTCTTGGCGAACTCCACGGTGACCTTCGCCGGGGCCACGGGGTCCTGGAACCCGAAGGCCACCGCAGTGGGCCCTCCCAGCAGCGGATCTAGAGGCGGGATGCCCGCCTCCCGGGCCGCGATCTGCAGCAGAGTGTTCTTGACGACCTCGTACTCCACGCCTGCCTGGCGTAGTTGGCGGCGAAGATCCGTCATATCCGCCACGTTGAGCCCGCGGAAATCCGTGAAAACACTTCCCTTCGAGCGCGTCAGCTTATCTTTCAGCTCCGCCACCGCAGCTACTTTCTCTGGCCTAGCCATGATCTCACCTCCCAATGGGAATATAGAATGCAAAAACCCCGGCGCAAGCCGGGGTACAAGAAAGCCACATTCGTCGCGGCCGGAGCCCGGCGGGAGATCCCTCCGAGCGCTGCGCCGGCGGCACAAATCCGTGGCACACTTCCTGGCCTCGGCTGGCGGCTTCGCCCTTAAGCCCCCGCCCGCAAGGCCGGGGGCACCAGCTGTCTCTGGCAATCAGTGGCGCTTTATCGGCGCTTTATCTTGTTCTCAGTCTGTAATCTGTCTCGATCCCCTCACGGCCATTTTGCGGCGGCCCAATCTCTGCCAATCGACCGGCTGGGACCACAATCCCCTGCAGGCCGTTACTCAGCAACGCTGGCTGCCCCCGCCTCCGCTGGGTTGATGCGGGCTCCCGGCCCCATGGTCGACGACAACGTGACCTTCCTCAGGTACGTCCCTTTGGCCGTGGCGGGTTTCGCCCGCACGATGGCGTTCATGAGGGCACGGAAGTTGCCCAGAAGCTGGTCTTCCGAAAACGAAGCCTTGCCGATGGGGACGTTGACGTTGCCGGCTTTGTCGGTCCGGTACTCCACCTTGCCGGCCTTAATCTCCTTGACGGCCCGGGCCACATCCATGGTGACAGTGCCGGTTTTCGGGTTGGGCATGAGCCCGCGCGGGCCCAAAATGCGGCCCAGACGGCCCACGATGCCCATGACATCCGGCGTGGCCACGGCCACATCGAAGTCGGTCCATCCACCCTGGACCTTCTCAGCCAGATCCTCGGCGCCCACCACGTCGGCGCCGGCCTCCTCCGCCTCACGGGCCTTATCTCCTTTGGCGAAGACGGCCACGCGCACCGTGCGGCCTGTGCCGTTGGGCAGAACCACGGTGCCACGGACCTGCTGATCCGCCCGGCGCGGGTCGATCCCCAAACGGACGGACGCCTCGATGGTCTCATTGAACTTGGCGTTGGCGGTCTCCTTGACCAGGCGGACCGCTTCCGCCGGTGAATACAGCTTGCCCGGTTCGATCTTCTTGGCTGCCTCGATGTAGCGCTTACCATGCTTCGCCATGCGCCATTTCCCCCTTTGTGGTCCATCAGAGCCCCATTTGGGGCCCCTCCCACTGCAGCGGCCGGACCCGGCACCGCGCTGCGGAGCTCCGGAACTGCGGCCGCACTGCAAACAGGCGGCAACGCCCCCGCGACGCCGCCCCTATGCCGCCCGCTCAGTCTTCCACCACCAGTCCCATGCTGCGCGCGGTGCCGGCGATCATCCGCTCGGCAGCTTCCAGGCTGGCAGCATTCAGGTCCGGCATCTTCAGCTGGGCGATCTCGCGGACCTTGGCCCGGGAGATCTTGCCGACCTTCTCGCGGTTGGGCACTCCGGACCCCTTCTCCAGCCCGGCAGCCTGCTTGAGAAGCACCGCCGCCGGCGGCGTCTTGCACACAAAGGTGAAGGAACGGTCTTCATATACCGTAATCTCCACCGGAATGATGGTCCCCGCCTGGTTGGCAGTACGGGCGTTGAACGCCTTGCAGAACTCCATGATGTTGATGCTGTGCGGGCCCAGAGCAGGGCCTACCGGTGGTGCCGGCGTCGCCTTTCCGGCGGGAATCTGAACTTTGACGATGGCAGCGACCTTTTTTGCCATGACGTGTCACCTCCCGGACGGCCGTCAGATCTTCTCCACTTGACTGAAATCAAGCTCCACCGGCGTCTGTCGACCGAAGAGCGAAACCAGAACCCGCAGCTTGCCGCGTTCCGGCATCACTTCCTCAACGACGCCGTCGAAATTCTCAAAAGGTCCGGACTTCACCTTCACCGGCATCCCCACGGCCACGTCTACGCGGGGCCGCGGTTCCTCCACGCCCATCTGGTGTAAAATCTCGTCGACCTCCGACTCCTGAAGCGGAATCGGCTTATTGCCGGAACCGACGAACCCCGTCACGCCCGGCGTGTTACGCACCACGTGCCAGGAATCGTCGTTCACCACCATCTCCACCAACACGTAACCAGGGAAGATCTTCCGCTTGGTGAGCCTGCGCCGGCCATCCTTGATCTCCATCTCGTCCACCATGGGGACCACGACACGAAAAATCTGGTCCTGCATCCCCATGGAGTTGACCCGGCGCTCCAGGTTCGCCTTGACCTTGTTCTCGTATCCCGAGTACGTGTGAATCACATACCATCTTTTTTCCTGGGCCTGTTCTTCACCGGCCGGGAGGTCCGTTGACAAGGCTGATCCTCCTAAACCCCATCGTGAGAAAGCGGTATCAGATCCCGAGTCCAGTGATATGCAGAATCCACTGGACCAGAAAGTCGATGGCGCCCAGGTAGATTGCCGCCGCAATGGTGGTGATCAGCACCACGACGGTGTATGTCTGTAGCTCTTTGCGCGTAGGCCAGGTGACCTTGCGCATCTCGGCCCGGACCTCGCGCAGGAATTTTCCCACGCGCCCTGGTTTGGCGCTGGCTACGGCCACTTCCCTCACATCCCTACCCCCGTCCTGCCGGCAGATTCCCTAACGAGTCTCCTTATGCAAGGTGTGGGTCTTGCACCACTTGCAATACTTTTTGATTTCCAAGCGGTCGGGGTCGTTCTTCTTGTTCTTGGTCGTCTGGTAATTGCGACGCTTACACTGGTCGCACGCGAGGGTAACCGCCACCCGCAACAGGGCCACCTCCTCGGACCAACAAAAAAGGCCAAAAAAAATAACAGCTGGGTCACTCCAACACGGTATCATATCCAGAACAGGCTGTCAACAGCCAGCCGCACCCGCGGCGGCGCAGGCTACAGCACGGATTTTCCGGCCCTCCCGCCCTGGCGTAGATACTCGTCCCACTCCGAGCCGAACTCCAGGTGCGGCGCCAGCTGGTGCTGGGGGGTGAAATAGATCCGCAGGGCCTGGAAGGCGGCGCTCATGGTGGTGATGGCGGTGGCCGCGGCGATCATCAGCATGACGACAATCTGGTAGCGCACGGCGTCCGCGGGCCGGGCGCCCGAGATGATCTGGCCTGTCATCATGCCGGGCAGCTGTACCAGTCCCACGGTCATCATGGAGTTCACCGTCGGCATCATGGCTGCCCGCAGCCCCTCGCGTAAAGCCGGGGCCGCCGCCTGCCGTGACGAGGCCCCCAGGGCCAGGGCAGCCTCCACCTGAGCCCGGCGCAGCTGCAGCTCTGAACGCAGCCGGTTCACGGCCAGGGCTGAGCCGTTCATGGCATTACCGATGATCATTCCGGCAATGGGAATCACGTACTGCGGCTGGTACCAAGGCCTCACCCGCAGGACCACGCCCACCACGATGGCCAGAGTCAGCACACTGCCCAGAAAGATGGCGATGGTCATGAGCAGAAACAGGCCGCGGCGCGTGCCAGCCTGCCGCTTCATGGCATTCCAACCCGCCACGCTGATCATCACGGCCAAGGCCAGCAAAACCCAGTACCAGCGGTCCGCATCGAAGATCTGCTGCAGGATCAAGCCCACGGCCAAAAGCTGGATGAACGTGCGCACGGTGCCGATGCCCATGTCGCGCTCCAGGTCCAGGCGCTGCCAGCGCGAGATGGCCATGGCCACCCCCACCAGCACCAGGGCGATGGCCAGATCCAGAAACGTGATGTGAATGTAGGCGTCGGCCATGATCCTCCCCCTGAGAGACACGCGGAGCGTTTTCCCGCCCGGCTGCTTCAGCTGCTCCAGCCGCTTCAGCGGCTTTAGTTGCCTCGGCCGTGTGGCGAGCCGCCCGGGCCTTCCTCCCCGCCCTGCAGCTCCCCCGCCAGATAGCGCCGGCCGATCTCGGTGCGGGGTGCGGTGAAAAACTCCCCCGCCGGGCTGTCCTCCACCACGGAGCCATGCACCAGCAAAACCACATGGTCTGCCACAGCCCGGGCGTGCTCCAGCACATGGGTGACGATGACCACCGTCAGACCCAGCTGGCGGTACAAGTCTCGGATGAGGTCCAGGACATTGCGGGCGGCCGCCACGTCCAGCGCCGAGGTGGGCTCATCCATCAACAGCACCTCCGGCTCGTTGGCTAGGGCGCGGGCAATGCCCACCCGCTGCTGCTGGCCCACAGAAAGTTCCGTGGCCGGCCGCGGAAGCAGTTCTTCCCCTAGCCCCACCATGCGGGCATAGCGCGCGGCATCGCACTCCTGCTGGCGCAGCTGCGGGCCGAATGCGATGTTTTCGGCCACCGTCCCCTCCAGCAACGCGGAGACCTGAAACACCATCCCCACGCGCCGGCGCAGCTCGCGCACATCCAGGCTGGCGATATTCTGTCCATCCAGGAAGATCCGGCCGGCCGTGGGCTCCTCCAGGCGGTTCGCCAACCGCAGAATGGTGGATTTTCCCGCCCCCGACGGCCCCAACAGGCAAAGGATCTCCCCGGGGGCGAGGGAGAAGGATACCTTATGCAGAATTGGCTCGTCCCGGAGCTTGCCGGCGATCCGGACCGGCCGTTCCTTGCTGACCGCCACAAACTGAAGTTTCGGCACTGTGGCCACGGTGGACATGCGGGCATCTGCTCTCTTCCTGGGGTCGTCCCTACGCCTGGGGTTGCCGTTGCGCCTGGGGCGTCCTTGCGCGTACAGCTGCGCTGCCCTTGGGCGTAGGTCTTGTACGTAGTGCGTAGCTCTTGTACGCAGGTCGCCCTCGCTCGTAACAACCGTTACATCAAACCAGGCCCCATTCTATAACGCCACAGCTGCGGCGTCAAGCCCCCCGGGCGGGCGGGTGACCAGGGCAGGCGACCCGGGCAGGCCAGCGACCCGGGCGGCGCGCCCTCCGGTTCAGCGTGCTTCGCGGAGGGGGCGGATCGCGACCATGGCCGCTACGAGGGGCATGAGCAGTAGTCCGCTAAGGACGAACACGGTCCGCACGCCCAGGGTGTCGCCCAGCCAGCCGCCGGCCGCCATGGACAACGGCTGGGCCGCGCCGGCGCCGGCCATCAGCACGGCGAAGACACGCCCCTGGCGTTCCGGCGGAACGTTTTCCTGCAAGAACGTCATCACCGGAATGTTCGCCAGCATATTGAACAACCCGGTTACGAACATCGCTGCGGCGCCTGCAGGTACAGCCCGCAGGTTTCCCCGGCCGCCCTTCGCATCGCCGGCGGCATCGCCACCGGCGTCGTCCCCGGCATTGTCTGCGGCATGATCTGCGGCGCCGTCCCCGGCATCGTCTGCAGCATCGTTCCCGGTGTGGCCCGGCGCCTGCCGCAGAGCCTGGTCCACCGCAGCCAGGGCCAGGTGCGGATCAATGCCCAGCAGCCGTTCGCCCGAATCCGGGCATTGCCACGCCCTGTGGTCGGCGAGCACCAAGACTTCGCTGCCTGCGCGGGCCAATGCCACGGCTTCCTGTTGCAGGCGCGCCACGGCCACCTGCAGGGGCTCCGACGCCGGCCGGGTCAAGGACAGCCAGGCCGGGCGCAGCGCCCGCCACCGCGCGGGGAGCGGCGGCAGGCCCGGAGACGGCGGCGCAACCCCCGCTGCCCTTTCCGGCAGAACTTCCCTGCCGCCGGGGAGCGCCGCCAGCACCGGAGCGGGCAGGCTCAGCCGGGCGCGGGCCTCCTGGCCCCCGTGCGGCCCTGTCCCTGACAGGGAGGGCCGCGGCCCCAGCTGGACCCAGGTGGAGAAGTGCTCCATCTCCCGCTCCCGGTCGATGGCCGGGTTCGTCACCACTGCCACGCTTTCCTTGAAGTAATCCGCCAGATTGGCCCCTTCCGGCGCCAGGGCTGCCAGAGGCAAATCACAGCCCATGGAACGAATGGGCTCCGCGCCGGTTTGCGCCATGTGCTGAACGAACTGCTGATCCTCACGCTGCCACCCGAAGGCATAGAGCTGCCAGGTCGGTGGGAATTCCGCTTTGGGGCCGGGCACCGGTTCCACCCGCTCCTCCCACTCCCGGCCCGGAGCGGGACCGCTGAGATCCTCCCGGTAGCCCTGCACCGGCCAACGGCGCCGGACGCGCCGTACCACTTCTTCCTGCAGGTCTTCGTAGGCCAGCAGGCGCGCATCCCCGTCCGGTGCGGACGGGGCCGCGCTGTCGGAGTCCGCCTCCCCGGGTCGTTCCGGCAGCTGCACGGCCACCTTCTCCCCCGGCCCCAGGGGGCGCGGCTCCGCCACCATTTCTGCCAGTGGCACCACACCCTGCTCTGAGCTGAAGACATACTCCTGTCCCGTCTCGAGCTGCCAAAGAGGCCGCAGCCCCAGGGCATCCACGCTAAACACACAGGTGTGGCCGCAGCGAAACACTACCGCCGCCGGCCCCTGGGCGAACGGCCCCCAGGCGGAACGGAGATAGGCGTAGGCGTCCTGCCAATCTGCGGGATACTGCCGGATCTCATCCAAGATGGGGGGAAACATGGCCTCCATGGCTTCCAGCGGCGTGAGGCCCAGGCGGTAGATAAGGCCCTCCAGGGCGCGGTTTAGATCTTGCGAATCGCTGCCCTGGGGGTTGACGGGAATGCCCAGCATCTCCGTTTCCTGGCGCAAGCGCCGGTCGGTGTTGATCTCCCCGTTGTGACCCAGCAGGGTGAAGGGCTGCACCCGCCCGAAGCTGGGAGTGGTATTGGTGGAATAGCGATTATGGCCGATGCAGGCGGCGCTGGCCAGGGACGGCGCAGCCAGGTCGCCATAGTACGCGGGCAAGGTGGCCGCACTTCCCAGGGCTTTGTAGACCACGGTCCAGGTGCTCAGCGAGGCCACATGGACCCCTGGCTGCTGCTCCAGCCGCAGCCTCAGCTCGAAGAGGCGGGCCTCTCGCTGCCATCGCTGCTGCGACGGGTTGCCCCTTGGCGGGACTTCCTTTTCATCGACCACGGTCACTTGCCAAAAAAGCGGTTCGGCCGCCCGCCCCAAGGGGCCCAGGGCTTCGGATAACACATCCCCGCGCCCCTGCCAGAGTACCCGGAACCCTGCGGCCCGGAAAAGGCTGCGGACCGCCTCCTCCCAGGCGCCCCCGGCCGCGTCCCGCGGCGCAAAGAGATGCCCAACCGCAAAGCGGGGGGAATACGCCAGCCTGGCCTCCTGAGCGGGCAGATACTGCGCCAGCCGCTGGTGCCAAAACCGGCGGGGCAGATCCAACAGAAGCCCGCAGCCGTCTCCTTCGCCCCGGACGAAGCCGGAACGATGTTCCATCCTCTGCAGCGCCGCCAGCGCCCGCCCGATGCTGGACCGCCGCGGCAGGCCGTCTTTTTCGATCACCGCCACCACGGCGCAGGCGTCCCGCTCCCGGCTCTCCCGCTGCAATTCTGTATCCCTCAGACCTTTCCGAATCCGCATCACCAACGCACCTCCATCCTTCCTACGCCCTTCC